>JBFLWZ010000011.1:0-23348 GCA_040757615.1 Thermoproteota archaeon
ATAAACGACGAGTTCACTGCAAGTCTGTATGTTATGCAGACCGCACTAACCAAACTAAATTAGGAGATTCGCCTCCTCTGTCTTTCTCGGATAGAGCAATGTCGCCAGATAGCGACAAAATAGCCTTTCAAAATTGGGGGATTATCGCCAGATATATGTGATAGATGCCAGTGATGGATCTTACCGAAATCTTTCCAATAATATAACTGGCGATGGCTTTCCGCTATGGTCTTACGACGGACAAAAGATCGCCTTCATTGGGCATTTGAAGACGAAAGCGCTGCCGTCTACGTCATGAATGCCGATAGCATAGAACAGAGAGAAGTCGCCAGAATGGTACATTTCACTTTAAACGTGCCTATTGACTGGGTAAGTTCCAAATGAATAAAAGAATCCACGCTTTCTAGATAATGATGCAAAAGTCAAACGTTGCGCAGGTGGTTCCGGACCCATCAATGTTGAATTATTTTGAGGGCAAAGTCGAGATCAAGAAAATGATAACTGATGCGCTGACAAAAGAAGTCGAAACATTCCTTGTGACCTTTATCGATGGCGCGAGGACAAAGCTTCACTACCACGAGACTGACCAAGTCTTGATCGCAACCAAAGGCAGAGGAGTCGTCGTGCTCCAGACACGGGTAAAGATGGACAGCGACACGACTGCCACTGTCAAGATGGACGAAGTGCACTATTTGGAAGAAGGGGACTTTGTCTGCGTGCCGGCATGGAAATGGCACTGGCACGGTGCAGTAAAGGGAAGCATATTTGCCCACTATCAGATCAAAAAGCCGGGGAAAACCGTCTGGCTGGAATGATATAAAGATACAGATATACACATAATTATAACAACCGGAGCATGAACGTGATGCACGATGCCAGCGCAATCGACCGCCTCAGATCGCTAATTTCATCGTCCAAGGGCGCAACCTATGTGGAGGCGCGCTACCAGTCGAGGCTCAACACGGAAGTCAATTTTGTCAACGGTGAGCTTGAAAAAATAAGGATGGTAGAGAATGCAGGCTGCGGCATCAGGGTTCTGGTAGATGGCTGCTGGGGCTTTAGCAGCACCAATGACCTGTCGCTCCTGAAAGAGTCGCTTGAACATGCAATTTCGGCAGCACGCGTGCTCGGACAGACAAAAAAGAACAAGGTTAAGGGTCTTGCAGAGTCACGGATGGTCACAGGCACTTTTCGGACATATTCCAATGGTCGCCTATCAGACATTGACATCGAGCAAAAGGTGCAGGTTGCGAGGGAGGGAGAAAAGGCTGCACGCAGCAACAAAGCCGTCAAGGCAGCATCGTGCACCTATCGCGAGACGCTCGACTACAAGGCAATAGTCAACAGCGATGGCGCCGACGCCGAGATTTACGATTCAAAGCCCGAGTTTAACGTGTCTGCAATCGCCAAGCGAGGCGGCCAGAGCGCGACAGCCCACGAGGGGATAGGCGTGACTGGCGGATGGAATGACCTGTTCCGGAAAAGCCACCTAGAATATGCAGTCACTGCGTCGGAGAGGGCCTCAAAATTACTGGACGCAAAACATGTGACCGGTAACAAGGCGACTGTAATACTGGATCCGGCAATGGTCGGCCTGCTGTCACACGAAGCTATCGGGCACACTGTCGAAGCAGATTTCGTGCTTTCTGGTTCTGTGGTAAAGGACAAGATCGGGCTGCAGGTGGCAAGCGAGCTGGTTACGCTGGTGGACAGTGGCAGGTCGGAAATCGCCGACAACGCCGGCGGCACCATAATAGTGGACGATGAAGGTGTAGCGGCAGGGAGGACAGCAGTAATAGAAAAAGGAGTGCTGAAATCGTTCTTGCATAACCGCGAGTCTGCAATGATTTTTGGCACTGCATCAACCGGCAACGCCCGGGCGTACCAATACAGCGACGAGCCCCTAATCAGGATGCGGAACACCTTCATTGAGCCAGGGAGCGACAAGATTGCCGACATGATAAAGGAGACAAGGCACGGCTATGTCGTCAAGGGTGCGAGGAACGGCCAGGCGGACGCAAACGGCGAATTCATGTTTGGCGCAGAAGAGGTCTACCTTGTCGAGAAGGGTGAAGTGAAGGATCTCATGAAGGGAGCGAGCATCTCGGGCAACGCCTTTGAAGTTTTGCGGTCAGTCGACATGGTAGGCGACGAGTTTCAGTACGACATAGGCACCGGCTACTGCGGCAAGTACCAGCCGGCAAAAGTGGACGGAGGAGGGCCCTACATCCGCTGCACCGCCGTCATCGGAGGGCTACAGTAATTTGCAGGACCTGATGCGAAGCGCGATAAGGGAGGCGGAAGCGCTTGGCGCAAGCGATGTCGAAGTGTATGCGGCAACGAGCAGCGAATCAGAAGTGTTTATCGAAAACAACGACATCAAGCAGGCCAAATCGCAAAAGACCAGCTCGATGGGGATAAGGGTCCTGCTGAACGGCTCGCTCGGGTTCTACTCAACCAACATCCTGACAAAGGACAGGATAAAGGACGCGGTGGCAACGGCGATAAAAATCACACGCTCTAGCCCACGCGACAAGTTCAACGCACTTCCATGCAGGTCAAATGTGAAGGTGATCAGGGGCATATATGACAAGAAGGCAGAGTCGTTTGCAGCTCCGGACGCAGCAGCCAAGGCCGCGGAGATGCTTGAAGCGGCCAAGTTGTACGACGGCAGGGTGAGCGTTGACAGCGGCAGTTTCAACGCCAGCGTGGCGACACACTGGCTTGCCAACTCTAACGATGTCAGGCTGTCGGAAAAGGCAAGCGTGTTTTCGTGGTCAATAATGGGGATGGCCATAGACGGAAGCGATATCTCTAGCTTTGACTTTCAGCTTGGAGGCTCGCATTCTGTCAGGGGGATCGACGTGCGGCAAGCAGCAACCGAGTTTGCAGAGACGGTGGTCAATTCGCTCAGCCCGCGCAAGATAGAGAGCTTCAAGGGGGAGATGCTGCTGACGCCCTCCGCATTTAACGAAATGATGGAGGAAGTCATCTCCAACTCGATCAATTCCGATTCAGTCCAGAAAAAGTCAAGCCATTTTGCTGGCAAGATTGGAAGGCAGGTATCGTCAGACATGCTGACAGTCGAGGACGACGCGACCAACGTAGACGGGCTTGGCGCGTCAAGCTTTGACAGGGAAGGCACCCCGCACCGCAAGAACATCGTGATAGAGAAAGGAGTGCTCAAGAAATTCCTCTATAACACGTACACGGCAAGAAAGGACGGAGTCAGGAGCACAGGTAATGCAAGCGGCTCAACCGGCTCGCCGCCCTCCGTGTCGACTACCAACTTTGTTGTCAGACCCGGCAGGCAGAGCTTAGAGACATTGATTTCAGAGATGAAAAAAGGGATCATTATCAGCAGGTTCTCCGGCAACGTCAACCCTGTGAACGGCGACTTTTCCGGCGTGGTCAAGGGCGGCAGGCTTGTCACGAACGGAAATGTGCAGCATGCCGTCAAGGAAGTGATGGTCGCAGGCAACGCCTTTGAGGCGTTGCGCCGGCTAGACGGCGTATCCAAGGAGCGAAAAATAATTTATGACTCTATACTGCCGTACATGCGGTTTGACGGAATCTCGTTCACGGCAGGCTGAGTAGATGGAAGAAAGATGCGACGTTGCAATCGTTGGGGGGGGTCCTGCAGGGCTGTCGGCTGCATATTCGGCAGCAAAGGCCGGTGCAAAGGTGATCTTGTTTGAAAAGGACGAAGCGATCGCACACAGCGTCAGGACAAGCGGAGTGACTTGGATCTCTGAAATGGAGAGACTTGGTATCCCTGACATGCTCTACAACCCCGTGCAGAACTACCGTTTCGTGTCTCCTTCAAACGATGTCCTGATCTCTGGAGGTGCTCCAAAGTCATGCGTGCTTGACGTGAGGGCCACGTACCAGTACCTTGCCTTTATGGCAGCCAAGGCCGGCACCACAATCATGGTAAGGAGCAACGTGATAAACGTCGTCAAGGAAGGGAACAGGATCGCCGGCGTAAAAGCAAGCACACCAAAGGGCGACCTGACGGTGCGTTCAACGCTTGTCATAGACGCAAGCGGCTTTTCTGCTTCTGTGGCGCGCCGGGCCGGCGTAGCAGGCGAGTGGAAACGCTACGGAATCGGGGCAGAATACGAATGCTACTGCGACGATATTGACGACACGACTTGGACCCTGATGGTCGGGCAGCAATACTCTGAAGCTGGCTATGCTTGGATATTCCCACTCTCAAGGAACAGAGTCCGGATCGGGGTTGGGATCGGAAGGCCGGAATCGGGCGCGGAGCCACTTGAAAAACTGCACCACATCCTTGAAAAGAGGCTCAGGCCGCTTGACTCCATTGGAAAGATACAGCCAATAGAACTGCACTATGGCTTTATCCCAAATGAGGGCATCAGGCAGAACAGCGTTGCAGACGGAATGGTAATGGTGGGCGATTCTGCAGGGCAGTCAAACCCGCTGGTCCTAGAAGGCATACGCTATGCTATTGAGTTTGGCCGGCTCGCCGGCGATGTGGGGGCAAGGTCGCTCGCACGAAATTCCACAAGGGAGTCCTTGCTGGAATACGAAAAGGTATGGAAGGCAAAGGTCGAATCCAAGATCCAGTCGGCGCTCAAGGTTCAGACCCGCTGGCTCGGCCTGACAGACGAGCAGTGGGACAAGGAGATAGAGATCCTCCGGGACATGACAGTAGATGAATTTCTGGACTTTATCAAGGCCGACTTTACGGCAGGCAAGATGGTGAAGCTTGCACTGCACCACCCGAAACTTGCCGCGCGACAGCTGTTTAACATGATATTGAAGAGCTAAATTGCAAAAATTGGAAACTACTCGTTAGGTTTTTATATCTTCGAAAAACAGCAAGTCATGCCTTGGCTGGAGAAACCGCCGCGGACTTTGCTCCAATTCTATACATGCTCGGTTTCGGCCTTTTAGCCGCGGTGCCCGCCCTGATTCTGTCGAGGCTTATCTCGCCAAGACGCAGGTATAACCCAGTCAAGTTCCTGCCGATGGAGTGCGGACAGATGCCGACAGGAGAGGGCAGGTCGCATTTCATGATGCAGTATTACGCTTACATCCTGATGTTCGTGGTCTTTGACGTTATGTCCATCTTTCTCTATGCATGGGGAACCGCACTGTTCAATATCCCGCGCGCTGCGACCCTGCCGATAATCGGGTTCCTCGGAATAATGTTTGCCGCCATGGGCTATGCACTCTATCTTGCGGGGAGGAAAGGAATTTGGTGATTTCGCTAACAAGTATTAAATATCTATGCTGCGGAGAACACAAAGAGGAGGACCGGCCTTGAAAAAGGAACTCGTCAGCCCCACCAACTTTAACGTGATGGTGAGCAAGCTCAGCGACGTTCTGGTTAGAGCACTTGACGCGCCACTAGGCTACGCCATTAACTGGGGAAGAGTCTGGTCACTCTGGCCCGTGCACCTTGAAACTGCCTGTTGCAGCGTCGAGTTTGGAGCCGCTTCGGGTCCAAGATATGATGTCGAGCGGTTTGGCATCATCGAAGCATTCGGCTCGCTGCGCCAGTGCGACCTTATTGTGGTGCAGGGCACGGTGACAAGAAAGATGGCCCCGAGGCTGAGGATGGTCTATGACCAGATGCCGGAGCCAAAGTACGTGATAGCAATGGGTGCTTGCGCCATTACGGGCGGGCTCTACATCGACTCGTACAATGTGCTTCCAGGCGTTGACGGCATCGTGCCTGTCGACGTGTACGTGCCTGGCTGCCCTCCAAGACCTGAAACGCTTATTCAAGGCTGCATGTTGCTGCAGGAAAAGATCAAAAGGTCAAAGATAAAGTAGCATGAGCGCCAACAAGGACGAGCCAAAAAAGCCCATCGCCAACTCGCCGCCGCCAAAGCCTGCCGCCGCAAAGCCGCCTACGCCAGCTGCAAAACCAGCAACCGCAGCGCCGCCTCCAAAGAAAGAGCCAGAAGCACCGCCTTTTGAAAAGGGGCTCGTGGAAGAGGTAAAGAAAAAGTTCGGCGAATCAATCATCAAGACTGTTTTCATAAAGCCTCTCAGGATCAAGATCCAGGTAGAACCAAAGGACATTGTCGAAGTCGCAACATTCCTCCGCGATAACATGGGATTGGACCACGCCGAGTCTGTGGCAGGCACGGACTATCCCAAAGACAACCAGATCGAAGTCGTCTACCATCTTGGATCGTACAGCCGCGAAGATCTCGGAAATCACGTTTTCTCGCTAGCAACGCGTACAAACAGGGATGACGCCCGGCTCCCAACGTTAATTAACGTCTACAAGAGTGTGGAATACCACGAGAGGGAGACGTTTGAGATGCTGGGAGTATACTTTGAGGGTCACCCGAGGAACGAGAGGTTCCTCCTGCCGGAGGACTGGGCAGACATCCCTCCGCTCCGCAAAGATTTCAGGATAAAGGGGAGATAGATAGCATGGCAAGCCTTGATGAGAAGTTTGAGGAATCAAAGAAACTGGGGCTCCAGATAGTAAAAGAGTCCGAAGAGGACCGCCTGATGACGCTCAGCGTCGGCCCGCAACATCCGGGCTCCGGCCACTTCCGCTTCACAATCAAAGTCGACGGCGATTACATCGTCTACTGTGATCCTGACCCTGGATACGTCCACCGCGGGGAAGAAAAGATGTGTGAATACAGAAACGTCGTCCAGAATATCCCACACTTGGAGCGCCCAGTAATTCATGATTCCACCAACATCACTTATGCTTACAGCCTTGCAGTTGAGGAACTCGTCGGAGTCGAAGTGCCAAGGCGAGGTCAGTTCATCAGAGCTATTGCGTCAGAGCTCAACCGCAACGTCTACACACTCTACTGGCTTGCGATCTATGGCATATTCTTGGGCCACTCGACTATGTTTATGTGGCCTGCCGGCGACAGGGAGCTCTTGATAGATCTTCTCGAAGCGCTCACCGGTGCCAGAGTTACGCACGCCTACAACATACCCGGCGGTGTGAGAAACGATATGCCAGAGGGCTTTAAGGACAGGTGTCTGAGGCAGGTAAGGTACTTCCAAAAGCGCCTCAAGGAGTACGAGGACATTTTCTACAATATGCCTCTCTTCAGGCAGAGGACAGAAGGAGTGGCGGTGCTTTCAAAGGAAGATGCCATCAAGCTGGGCGTAACTGGTTCTGTCCTGCGCGCGTCGGGCATCCCATACGACATCCGGAAAGCCGAGCCATATGATATTTACAACGAGATCGATTTCAAGGTCCAATACATGAAGACTGGCGACTGCTTTGCAAGGTCGTACGTCCCCTTCTTGGACATGAAAGAGTCATGCTATATCATTGAGCAGCTGCTTGATAAGATGCCGCAGTCTGGCGAAGTGCGGGCCAAGCTCCAGCCAAATCCGAAAGGGCCGCCGGGTGAAGCCTACCGCAGGGTTGAGTCGGGCAGGGGCGCACTAGGCTATTACATCGTAAGCGACGGCACGCCAAAACCATACCGCGTAAAGATATCTGTGGGCTCGTTCCGCAACATGCTTGCCCTGCCCTACCTGCTCGTCGGGCAGAGGATGGCGGACATGCCCGCGACTTACTGGTCGCTCAACTACTGGCCTGTGGAGGCTGACAGATAGATGGCGACATATCCGCAGAACTTCCGCTTTGGAGAATTTGTAGGCAGCCTGCTATGGCTCATATTCTGGATACTCATTATTGTAACACTCGTAGGGCTCCCACTCATATTCATAGTCCTGTTCTACGTGCCGCTCCCCGAAGTCAACGGAGAGGTTCTGACGCCGTACCTCTTTTTGACATCCATATTGTATCCGCAGAGCGCAATCCCTGTGCTCCAGACGCTGATGGCAAGCGACCTCTTCAGGGTGGCTATGTTCCCCGGCTTTACATATGCGGCCTTGATAGCGGCAGCGACGATCTTTATCGAGCGCAAGTTCCTCGCCAAGATGCAACTGCGCGTCGGGCCGCTGTACGCCGGAAAGATAGAGGGCATCCTCCAGCTGATTGCAGACGGGCTGAAACTAATTGCCAAAGAGATTATTGTCCCTTCAGGAGCCGACAAGCCTCTGTTCTGGGCAGCACCGATAGCATTTGTCGCGACTGCTGCCGCAGTCGTAGCCCTGATACCAGCTGCGCCGGGATTTGTCGTGGCAGACATTGACGTAGGCCTGCTTGCAGTCTTTGCGATACTTGGGTTCTTCCCGCTCATTGCCCTGCTCTTCTCATGGGCTAGCAACAGCAAATACCCGTTCATCGGCGGCCTGCGCGCACTGCACCAGATGATCGCCTTTGAAATCCCCTTTATACTGTCGGCGCTTTCCGTCGTCATACTGTCTGGCACGCTCAACCTGACAGGCATCGTCGACTCTCAGATCCAGTCGTACTGGTTCATCTTTTTCCTCCCGATAAGCGCCTTTGTCTTCTACATCTCGTCATTGGCAGAGCTTGAGAGGATCCCATTCGACCTCCCCGAGGCCGAGTCCGAGATCGTCGCCGGCTGGCTCACCGAGACCTCCGGCATGATATATGGCCTGATCCAGCTCGGTTCTTACTTGAAGACCTATGCACTGGCTGCGCTCTTTGTGATCTTGTTCCTTGGTGGATGGGCCGGTCCGATGGTCTTCCCGCCGTCAGTCGAGACCCCAATAGTCAACATCAACCCACTCTACAACCAAGAAGCGGCCAACGGCACCCTCTGGTTCACACTCAAGACTTTTGGCATGATAATGCTGATGCTCTTGCCCAGAGGCATCAGCCCCAGAATCAGGATAGACATCCTGCTCCACACCGGCTGGTACAAACTGATCGTGCTTGCGTTCATCAACATATTCGTCGCCCTTGCACTAATATATGGCGGAATACTTGGTCCGGGAGGTCTGCTAGTTAGATGACATCAGCCGGCGGCTTTATCAAAGCTATCGAGTCAGGCTCGAAGCACCTTGTCATCAAGCGCTTCACCTTCCGCTACCCTGAACAGAAACTAAAGTTTGTGGGCGACGGCTACCAGTTCGATCCGAAGAGAGGCGTCGGAATCGCCGGCTATCGCGGGCGCCACATCCTGATGCACGACAAGTGCACGGGCTGCCAGCTGTGCGCAATTGCCTGCGAGGGCATTGCAGAGGCAATCGGCATGGTCAAGGTCGACGAGTCGTGGAAGCAGAACAAGAAGGGTATTATGCCGCAGATAGACTATGGCAAGTGTGTCTTCTGCGGTCTGTGCGTCGATGCATGCCCGTTCTACGCGCTGTTTATGACAAACGACTACGAGCTGTCCTCATTTACAAAGGAGCACCTGATCTACACGCCAGCCCAGCTGGCAATCAAGCCAAAGTACCAGGGCGACGTCGAGATCGTGATAGACGACAGGGGGGCCACGCATGGCTGACCCTGTATTCATTGCAGTAGCAGTAATGACGGTCGGAACCGCAATAATCGCGCTTGAGGCCCGCGAGCTGATCTATGGCGCAGTTGCGCTAGCAATATCGATGCTTGGAATCGCCGGCTTTTTCCTGCTTCTGGATGCGCCCTTTGTGGCCATGTTCCAGATCGCAGTCTATGTCGGAGCAGTCGCGGTGCTCATCATATTCACAGTCATGCTGGTTAGGACACAGGCCCTCTTTACGACAAAGGAGGACAAGAAGCGCAAGGGTGCGGGGATTGCCCTTATGCTTATCATCATGGCAAGCCTCGGGGCTTTACTGCTTGCATCAGGGCTTAATGGTCAGTTTGGCAACTTTGCCGGTGCACAGACGGTCGACTTTACGGCTATAGGTGAACTGATGCTGACCTACTATGCGCCTGCACTCATATTGCTGGGTTTGACCCTTGCCGGGTCAGTGATCGCCGCGCTTGCACTGGCGCGCAGAGAGGATGTGGAGCAACAACATGAGCGAGCTGGTTGATTTCCTTATTGTATCAATGGTGCTTGTTGCTATAGGCATCTATGGTCTAGTGTCAAAGCGCAACGCAATCAGGATGCTCTTTTCGATAGAAATCATTGCCAACGCTGCAAACCTTGCAGTCATTGCATTTGCAAGGGGCCTTCCAAACGCCCAGGGCCAGACATTTGCGCTATTCTCGATAGCCATAGCGGCCGCCGAAGTGGCTGTGGGCTTGGGGCTTATCATTGTGGCATACAGGCTGTACAAGGAAATAGATGTAGCAGAATTCAGGAGCATGCGAGGCTAGAAAATCAAAATGGCAGAATCATATTACCTGTTGGCAGCGACCTTTATACCGCTTCTCTTGGCGCCGGTTGCATATGGAATCGGCAGAAAGTCTGGCGTAAATGCTGCTACTTGGTTCTCGTTTGGCATTCTTGCAGTTTCGACGGGGCTTCTTGCGATACCGGCGATCGGGATCTACAACGGCAACTATACAGTATACACTGAAAGCTATACGTGGGGTCAGTTTGGCAACTTTGGACTCAGGATCGACGGACTCAGCCTGCCATTTGCACTGATAATTTACATACTCTGCACGGTGCTTGCACTGTATTCTAAACCATACATGGTGCACAAGGTGTCAGAAGACTTGCCGGAACACAAGGCTCACGGCAACAACACACCTGCACACGGAAACGGTGGTTCGCACGGCAACATCAGCTCTGGCTCGCAGCTGACAGTCCTTGAAAGCGACCAGCGCGTCAAGAACCAGATGGGGCTCTACTTCTCACTATACCTTGCATTCTCGATGGGCATGCTGGGCACGGTGCTTGCAACAAACCTGATCGAGTTTTACGTGTTCTTTGAACTGATGCTGGTCCCGTCATTCTTCCTCATCGCGTTTTACGGATATGGCGCAAGGCGCAGAATAGCTCTGATGTTCTTCTTCTGGACTCACGTCGGCGCAGTGGTGCTGTTGCTGGGTCTGCTGGCGATGGGATTCTTTGCAGGTGGCTTTGACTTTGACACGGTCAAGGCAAACGCTGCCAACATCCCCGCGCAATGGCTCTCACTGATAGTGTTTGCGCTCGTGATAGGGCTTGGGGTAAAACTAGCTGCATTCCTGCTGCACATCTGGCTTCCATACGCCCATGCAGAGGCGCCGACTCCTGTTTCTGCACTGCTCTCTCCAGCCATGATCGGCATCGGTGCATACGGCCTCCTGCGGCTCTGGCTGGAGCTTTTGACCGGCAGCTACGAGCAGTACAGCCTCTACATCAACATGTGGGGCCTTGCCACGATGATATATGGCGGTGCGATGGCGCTCATGCAGGACGACATCAAGAAGGTTCTCGCTTATTCAAGTATCAGCCAGATGGGCTACATCCTCTTTGGCCTCGGATCCGAAAGTATCCTTGGCATCACCGGCGGCACTCTGATGTACGTGACTCACGGCCTCGGCAAGGCCATCCTCTTCATGATGGCCGGTTCGATCATCTTGCAGACTGGCACAAGGAGCATGGCCAAGCTGGGCGGGCTTGCGGGCAAGATGCCCTACACGGCGGTGCTTGCAATGATTGGCGCGCTCACGATAATCGGAATCCCTCCAACAAGCGGGTTTATGGGCGAATGGATCCTGTTCAATGGAGTCCTCCAGACTGCAGCGGCCAGCATGGATCCACTTAGGACGACCATGTTCGCACTGGGCATACTGGCGACCGTGCTGTCGTCTGCATATATCTTGTGGATGTTCAAGCGCATATTCTTTGGCAAGATCCCGGAAGAGCTTGCACACGTTAAGGACTCTAACCGCTACATCACCGCAACGATGGGCGTCCTTGCGGCATTGACGCTTGTCATCGGCGTGTACCCTGACCTGTTCCTCACCCCAATCGAAGACTATATCGGCGGCATGTTTGAAGGGCATGAGGGAGTGCTGCCAATTCCAGTACATGCCGAAGGAGCAAGTTCAAATGAGGTCATTAACTTGAGTGGAGGCAACCTAATTGACTCTGAAGAAGGAGGAGGGGGAGGAGGACATTGACAATGGCAGCTATTGGATTTGAAGGAATTGCAATAAATGCGTGGATGGTATGGATACTTCCGTTTGTAGGGGCGGCGATAATCGCGGCAGTAGCACGCGCTGGCCACAGGGCCCGCGACTACACTGCAGTTGCATTTGCGCTTGCCAGCGCAATTTCCGCGGCAACCCTGATCCCGATCGCGCTTGACGGTGGCGAAGTGCACAGCCAGATCCCGTGGATCTCTTCGCTCGGGCTCAAGGCAGGCATCCTTGCCGACCCGCTCGCTATAGTCATGACAAACCTCGTAGCGTGGATCTCGTTCCTCATCATGGTATACTCGACCGGCTATATGCACGGCGACCGTGATCTTACGCGCTACTGGTTCTTTATGCTGTTTTTCATAGGCTCGATGCAGCTGATAGTCATGTCCGACAACCTGCTCATGGTCTTCTTTGGGTGGGAAGGCGTGGGGCTTGCCTCATACGCGCTCATCGGCTTTTGGTACCATGACAGGAAGAAGGACTTTGTCGGCAGGGAAGGCCACATCGCCGGAGGCATACCGATGTGGGCTGCACCGACGCACGCCGGCATGAAGGCGTTTCTCATGACCCGCGCAGGCGACACCATGATGCTTGCCGGCATGTTCCTGATATTCATGCACGCCGGCACCTTTGGATTCAAAGAGCTTATAGAGGATCCGCAGTGGGCCTTTGTGATGGCAGACGCAAACCTGCTGGTGCCAGCTGCAATCCTGCTGTTTGGCGGCGCTATTGGCAAGTCTGCCCAATTCCCGCTCAACGAATGGCTGCTAGAGGCTATGACAGGCCCAACTGCAGTTTCAGCGCTCATCCACGCAGCGACCATGGTCAAGGCCGGAGTCTTCCTCGTCGCGCGCATCGGTCCGCTGTTCTTTGCACTTGCCACGATAGGCGCATTTGACGTACAGGACTTTTTCGAAGTGGTCGCGTGGGTAGGCGCGATAACAGCGTTCCTTCTTGCAACCCAGGCGATCGTGAACCCTGAGATAAAGAAGGTGCTTGCGTATTCAACCGGCTCGCAGATAGGCTATATGATGATGGGCCTTGGCATCGCAGGCCTCTCGCTCAACTTTGTAGACGGCTACACAGCCGGGTTCTTCCACCTGATGAGCCATGCGATGTTCAAGGCGTCGCTCTTTATGGGCGCAGGCGCGCTGCTGCACACAGTAGGTTCCAGGTTCATGACAGATATGGGCGGCCTTAAGAAGCACATGAGGAAGACCTACATCTTTATGTTGCTGGCGAGCCTTTCGCTCGCAGGCGCTCCTCTGTTTACATCAGGTTTCTGGAGCAAGGACGCTATCTTCGCCGCGGTGCTTGACTCTGGCTATGCGTACGCGTGGCCGCTCTTTGCAATAGCAGTCATTGTCGCAATCATGACTGCGTTCTACACCTTCAGGATGATAGGGATGGCGTTCTTTGGCAGAGGAAGCAAGCATATCGAGGAGCTTGAGCACCATGGGCACATCCACGAAGTAGGGCGCAGCATGTGGGTGCCATTTGCCATCCTTGCAGTGGCTTCGATAGCGATAGGTGTGGTCGGCTTTGTGTTTGAAGCGCAGATACACCACCTCTTTGCCGGCTACCTCGAGGAGTCATTTGGCATCCACGGCGAGGAAGAGCACACCAAGGAAGTGGTGATCCCAATTGCGCCAGAAGGCGACAGGACGATCCTTGGCCTCCACCCGCTGGCAGCGACCGCGTCGGTCGGCGCGTTTGCTCTGGGCGGAGCGCTGGGCTACATATTCTACATCGGAAGGAAGGCAGACCCGCAGGTCATTTCAAGGAGCATCGTCACAAGAGCCATCTGGAAGTTCCTATACAACAGGTGGTACCTCAATACCGCTCTCTACTGGGGCGGAGTGGTAGGGCCACTTGCAATCTATCGCATTATCTGGAGATACTTTGAAAGCACTATAATCGACGGCATGAACCCCGCTTTCCAACACTCGATGGCATACATGTCACGGGTCGTCAAGGCGGGTCAGACCGGAATCACTCAGACATACCTGTTCGTGTTTGCGGCGGGCATCATGATAATCGTGATGCTCCTGATGCTATAGGTGCATGAAAAATGGTTGACCTGATGTCTACTCCAATACTTGTGACGATAATACTGGGCGTAGTAGGCCTAGCCATCCCCGCAATCGACGCAGGCAGGCGCGAAAGGGGAGGCGACAGGAACAAGGCCTACAGCGCGATAGCGTTTGGCGCGCTCATTGTCGCCATGGGAATCGTAATCTTCCGCATATTCACCGGCGAAGTGCTGCCGGCCGTGGCCTTCTCGCAGGAAGTCCTCGTCGATGACCTGTTTGGCTCGTTCTTTGCAATCGCGCTCTTGATCGTCTCCCTGATGGTCACGGCATCGTCGTGGAACTATTACAAGAGCAGATCAAATCCTGCTGCATACTATTCGCTCATACTGCTGTCGAGCATCGGCATGGTCATGATCGCCTACTCGACGGACCTTGTCATGCTGTTTGTAGCATGGGAGCTGATGTCGATTCCAACTTATGCACTGGCCGGCTTTGCAAAGCGTGACCCTGTCTCGAACGAGGCAGCGATAAAGTATTTCATGTTTGGCGCTCTGTCATCGGCGCTCATTGTGCTTGCCATAGGCCTGGTCTACGGCATCACTGGCACGACCAACATCGGCGACTCGATAGTAGCGATGACGAACCTCGACGCAAGCCTGGTTCCTGTCGGGCTGTTTGCAGTGGCGCTATTTATCGCCGGCTTTGGCTTCAAGATGGGCCTTGTGCCGTTCCACATGTGGCTACCGGACGCCTACGAAGGCTCTCCCACCACCATTGGCGCGCTGCTCGCCGCAGGCACAAAAAAGGCCGGCTTTGCCGCGGCGCTCCGGGTGATCGTGCTTGGCATGTTCGCGCTCAACCTTGACTGGACGCTCACGCTTGCAGTGGTCGCGGTATTCACGATGACGCTTGGCAACCTGGGAGCCCTGATGCAGAGAAGCGTACCGAGGATTCTTGCATATTCCTCTGTGGCGCAGGCAGGATACATCCTGATAGGCATCGCACTGGCGCCGTATTCTGACCAGGCGCTCTCTGGCTCGCTCTTTCACATAATCAACCACGCAGTCATGAAGTCTGCAGGTTTCATTGCAGTGGCAGCGGTGGCTGTCGCCCTTGGTAGCTACAGCCTGGAAAAGTACCGCGGCCTTGCCAAGCGCATGCCGATAACCGCTATCGCACTTTCGATATCGCTTCTTGCGCTTGCAGGGGTGCCGCCGCTCAACGGGTTCTGGAGCAAGCTTGTGCTCTTTGGGGCAGCCATCAACTCTGGCCCGCTCGTAGAATGGGGGCCGTGGCTTGCGATCGCCGGCGTCCTGAACAGCGCTCTTTCTCTCGGCTACTATGCGTGGATCATGAGAAAGATGTACATGGAAGACGCGCCGGACATGAGCCGGGTAAAAGAGCCTGGGGCAATCGTCGCGGTGCTTGTCTTTGCCATGGTATTCATGGTGGGTTTTGGCATCTGGCACGCCCCGTTACTTGACTTTGCGTCAAGGGCGGTGCCTGATCTGACAAACATCACACAGGCATCGATGATGGGCAACTAGCGCGTGCGCGCGTTTCCAGTGGATCAGATGAAAAAGCAAATAGTTCTTTTATTAGAACTGGACTGAAGCCAAGTCTGTCAAGTGTTCTAGATGGTGCTTGGCCTCGCTCTCCGTAGACATCTTGCGGAGCTCGTTCTTTGCCTTGGCTGCATAAGACTGGTAGAGCTTGTCCATGTGGTCTACCAGCTCTTGCGACTCGCCGTTCTTTCTCACGAGCATGTTGAACAGCCGGTTCTCGTTGTTCCAGTCGATGAGGTCGTCGTGTATCTGGTAGGCGATGCCTAGTAGGTTTCCAAACGACATCATGGCGCGGATCTGGTCGTCGTTGCCGCCTCCGATTATCGCGCCCACCTTTGCTGACGCCTCAAAGAGCGACGCAGTCTTGAACTCGAGCACCTTGATATAGTCGTCCTCGGTGATGTCCGGTGCCTTGTTGAGCCTGATCTCCATCATCTCGCCCTCGCTCATCCTAGTCGCTGCATTTGACAGCTCGTTAATGATGCGCGGGTCTTTGAGTTTCGAGCCGATATTGAGTATGATGCCTAGCACAAAGTCGGCGGTAAGTATACTGCTGTTGTAGCCGTACTTTATGTGGAACGACGGCTTGCCCCTCCGTTGGTTCTCCTCATCTATAATGTCGTCATGGATTATCGATTCCGTGTGCAAGAGCTCTATCGCCGAAGCGGCCAGGTATGCATCTTGGCCGGGCTTTTTCGAGTTGATAGCCTCTGCCGACAGGACAAGTATCAACGGCCTGATGCGCTTGCCGCCGTCGCAGGCGTAGCGGAGTGGGGCATGGAATTCGGACCAAGAATAAAGGTCAAGCTCTCGCACAAGCGCATCTTCGATTTTTGATAGGCGGTCGGCAAACTGCTCGATTAAGGGGTTGGCCTCGATGTTTCTCCTGCTCAAAACCAGCTCTATTCCTGAGGTTACTTCAAGAGGTGTCAATATTAATTTAATGATCAGGAAGGGTTAAAGTGTTCCAGCCGAGATTTGAACCCGGGATCTGCGACCCTGTCGTTCAGTAATTATCAGCTTTCAGCGGAGCGGATGTTCAGTACTTCTGCCATGGCTTTGCATGTTTTAGCAGGTGGCAATTTTCTGAACAGTAGTAATCATCGCACATGTAGCAGTAGATAGGATAGTCCTGCGTCTTTTTGCCGCATCCGCCACAAATAGCGGTTCCATCCATGACTACTAGACGTTTTCGCTTGTCTTAAAGTTTGGTTAGCCAGCATGCAGCGCGGCTTTCTTTAATCCTTATAGCAAAAATGAACATCAATGTTTTGATAGTATCTTTTACATGAAGTGCAATATAACAAGGGCCTGTGGCGGAACCTCTCACCAATCTTTCGAACGTCCTTTGCCAATGAAAAGGCGGCTATAGTGACACCGATGAAGAACATTACGCCAATTATAGCGCCAATCTGGTAGGCGTCCAAGGTAATACTTGCTAAGCTATGGAAGAAATTAAGGTTTGCCTGCGGCGCGGGGAGTTGGCAAAAGAAGCTTGCGTTCAGTATAAACCATCCAGCTTCATTTTATGATATGGTGTGCAAGGACTGAAGATGATAGCCGGAAGCGAAAGTCAAACGGACAAAGAAAGCTATTGGAACAATGAACTGCGATCTCTTGGCATAAATCCAAAAAAGAAGGATGAAGCTAATGATATGAAAGAACTTGAAAACCTTGCAGATAACATCAAGCAATCAATGTATCAAGACTACAAGACGGCTTATGGTCAAGACGGCGACAAGTACAAAGACGAAACAGAATCAACGGTCAACACCTGATTATTCCTTGCATGGCGCGACGCGTGGGTGCGCTGCAAGACAGTGCAAACCACTGTCTTTAATGCCCGCAAGAAGATAATAATTCTATGACAAGAACGAATAGCGCTAATCTGAACAGCGATTTTGAACGTGAATGCATTCGATTAATGCAGGAAAATAATGATCTGTTGAAATCAATCATTGAAACATTGAGAAGAATATCAATCAATACTAGCTGAATATGTTCCAAGTATCTCGTGATTACGCCCCGCATATTCCATGTAGGTGTTAGGGGCTACCTTTTCCAAATTCCCTTTTTAAATAGGAATGGCATTCGTCATACAATCGCGACCTAGTCCAAAACTGGTCACAATACTGCCCGAACACCGGAAGATGTGGGAAAGTGCTCCGGCCGGGATTTGAACCCGGGATCTGCGACTTGAAAGGCCACAATGCTTGACCGGACTGTGCAGCCACAAGGCTACTACACCACCGGAGCACTCGCAGAGTTTGTAAGAACCTTCACATAAAATCCTTTCTTGCAAAATTTTCGCAAGGTTTTTGAGTGAGGGTGAAAAGAGATCACCCATGGACATTATCCAGAGGATCGATTCGGAAATTGAAAAGCGCAGCCTTCTAAAGCACTCTTTTTACCAGATGTGGTCGGAGGGCAAGCTGACGATCGATCACCTTCAAGGTTATTCAAAGGAATATTTCCAGCTGGTCAAGGCAGTGCCCAGCTTTGTAGAGAACATTGCAAAATGGACCGATAATCCAGACGTTGCCGGCAACGCAAAGGAAGAAGCCGAGCACGTCGAGCCGTGGGTCAGGTTTGCAACTGCAATTGGCATTTCAAGAAGCGAGCTCGTCGATTATAATGGCGCCGAAAAAACAAACGCCGCCGTCGCGAAAATGATGGACCTCTCGAGGGCCTCGTTTGAGGAAGCGGTGGCAGCGATGTATGCTTATGAAATGGAGCTGCCAAAGATAAGCAGGAGCAAGATCGACGGCCTGAAAAAGTTCTACGGCATGAGCAGCGAAGATGCCACGAAATACTTTGAGATTCACGAAGAGGCTGATGTTAGACACGCGCAGGTCTGGAGGGAAATCCTGCAAAAGATACCTGCTGACAGGCAGGAAGCGGCGTTTGCAGCCGCGGTGGAATCGCTCAAGGCACAGAACATGCTGCTCGACTCGGTTCAGGAACAGTACGTCGACAGCATGAACTGCTAATTCGCCAAACCTTTATACATACTCCACCTTTACGAATTTTCGATCGGGCCCATAGCTCAGCCTGGTAGAGCGACCGGCTCATAACCGGTCGGCCAGGGGTTCAAACCCCCTTGGGCCCACTTACACACACCCTGCGGAAACCTTGCTTTCACTTTTGCAGGACGACCTTGCCGTTTGGCAGCGTTCCGACAAACCGCCAGCCTTCAGGTATGAGCCGTTCTGCTTCTCCGCTTGTTGCTACGCGCTGCCCGCCTGGCTGCTGCTGATGATGATATTGCCGACGCCCAGCGACCTGAGCATCTCTTGCATCCTGCCAAGCTGTTCTGGCGTGGCCTTTGCTATTGCCGTCTGGATCACTTCCCTCTGCTTTGTGAGCGGGTCGACTTCATTTCCTTCCAGGTCGAGGAACTCTTCGCTTCGCTTGAACGCTTCGCGCATTTCTCTGATCAGTGCTTCGGGCAGGACTCCCTTGTTTGTTGTGTATTTGGCTTCGATGCTTCCCTTGTGCCCCATGAAAAATACTCTGAAGTCATGGGCTATTTTCCCGCGGGCTTCGGCTATCAGGAGTTGTGTGTCGAAGTAGGACCTGAACACGTACGGCCTCCACGTGAACCGCGGCCTCAATGATTCCCTGATGGCGTCGCTCACCCTTACGGTGGGAAGGAACTTCTTTTTAGAATTCCTGCCCCTGCCGTAGTGGTAAGTGGCGTTCGGGGAGATCACCGGCGATTCTGCGTTTAATGGTTCTCCCCTTGCCAGCCTGTCGTTGAGGTCCGCGAGCAGCCTCTTTGTCCCGTTCGATGTCAGGAAGGTGAAGTACTGGTGTCCTGCTTTAGACAGCGCCTTTCTTACGATGACCATCGGCGGGCTGGCCAGGCATCTTGCGACTCCCTGGACTATGGCTATGTCAGGCAGGTCCTTCATCATCAGTCCGTCTGTTCCGTCATGGTTGCCGAGCACTTCTGGCCTCAAGCCCGCTTTTGCTATGAGCGATACCGACGAACCTTCGCGCAGCGGCATCCTAGCAAATATCTCGCCCATCTCTTCGCCGTTTGGCACCCGCTCGTTTTCAAGTGTCGGCGTGCTGTCGATGTTTGCTATCCAGATCTTGCGCTTGATTTCGACGTCGAAGTGGCTCAGCCACGACTTGAGTGCCGTGACGGTGCTTTTCGTATACTGTGGCGCGTAATTCTGCTGCTCCATCCATGTCACGTGGTCCTGAAGCAGGTCTGTTACGGCCATCAGGTCCTTCATCCCAAGCTCTGCGACCTGCATGGGTGTCATTTCATGGATTTCGCAGAACTGGCCCAGCCTTCTGACCCTCACCTCGGCCGTGATCGGGCTTCCTCTTGCCACGTTGTCAAACCATCTCTTGACATCAGGGTTTGCGAGCAGTCTTGATTTCTTTGATTCTCTTCTTTTTGGTTTGGCAGCATTAGTCAGTGTTTGTTGCCTTTCTTTTCCCATATCAGACCACTTCTTTTTGGAGCGGTCCTCATCCACGGGACTAATGCCGGCTCTGCTATTTAGCTTTTTTACGGCTACCCCTGTCACAGTCTCACCGCGTGACAAATTCAACTGAGTTCAGCAAGGCTGCCAAATCGGTAATCATCAGTCTCGGCTCTTTTGGAAAGGCCGCAGAGGCTTTTGATCGAAATTTTGCAGACTGCTCCTTGGTCCGGCACACCACTATCACTTTTTCAAAGCCTGCGGCAAGGTTCTTTCTGATGTTGGACTCGGAGAAATCCCTGGTTTCTATCTCGATTGCGACCTTTCTGTCGATCACCATGTCTGTCGTCTTGCCGTCGCCAACCGGATATTCAACATCGATCTGGTGGTCCGCGAACCTCTTCTTTATCAGCGTGATCATCGACTTGTGGATCGCGCCTCCTTCCCTGCTGTCTGCCTGAACATTCAGAAGCGCCCGCCCTTTCTGTGTCAGCCGCAGCGTCCTTCCCGACCTGCCCTTTCCTTTCTTTGGCAGTTCGATTCCTTCCAATAGACCTAGGCTTTCTGCTTCGCTCCTTGCCTGGTTCCCCTGATAAGCGTTGGCGCCAATCATTTTGTAAGATTCTACAGTGGTGTTTCCGGGCTCCCCTGCTACGACTTCCAAAAGTTTCCTCGCAGTCGGCGAAAGATTACCGTTTGACAGGTCCTCGCTAATCTTGTCCGGTTTGCCCGAATCAGCCGGATTGTTGCCCTGTTTTTCATAATGAGCCTGGATTGAGGCTCTTGTTCCCTCATCGGCCTGCTTTTCCTGAGACGGGTCTTCCATTTCCACGCTGACGAAGAACGGCCGCGGGTCGTCGCCTATCTTGACCAGGGCTTCGCCTATCTGAGCGTTCTGGACCCGCGAAATCTCCTGTTTGGTCAGGCCGTACGACTGCTCGAAGAAACGCAGGTAGCTCGGGTGCTCCGTGTGGTGGATTATTGTCGTTCCCGCGTTTGCAAGTATGGATTCTGCAAGATCCGCTGTAGCATCCTGCGAGCTGACGATGAGCGAGTAACCGTACTTTCTCCCCTCCTTGATTATCGTGACTGGAAGGCTGTCTTCTTCCCTGCAGAGCTTCCAAGCCTCGTCAAGGACTATTGCGAGCTTTACACCTGTCCTGATGCCATTCAATCGCATTTCGGAATCGACATGCTGCAGGACGGTGTACGCCACCATGTCCTTCATTATCGAGCTTGTGACTTTTGACAGGTCGATGCATACAAAGCCCTGCGTCAGGTCTGACACCGAAAATGTGGATTTGCGGAATATCCCTATCGGCCCGGAGGAAAGGGCGGACAATTTTTCGATCAAGGCCATCGCGGTGAGCTGCTTGCCCATCCGGAATTTGGAGAGGTCTGCCTCGATCATGTCTATCAGCTCGTCAAGCGTTGGCGGATCGTTTCTCCATGTCCCCGCGTCGGACGGCCTGAAGCCCTTGCCGTCGTAAGCCTTCATCAGATAGTACGACAGGACATTCCTCTGCGGTAGCGTCAATTCGCAAAGTTTCTGGAACGTGTCTATGAGCTGCCTTATCCTGTCGGTCATAGTCGCCCTCCCGAGCTCAAACGGGTTGACGCCCGACGTGTGCATGTCTATGACCGTCCCGCTCCTGCCCTTCACCCAGGGCGCGTATTCGCCGGCGTAGTCGATTATCAGGATGTTTGTTTCCCAGAGGTCTGACATCCTCGACACCAGAGTCTTGACAGTCGTGCTCTTGCCGTACCCGCTCTTTCCGAGCACTGACACGTGGGGGTTGGCGTACCGATTAAGATCCAGGCACACGATGCTTCGTCCTGTAGTCCTGCCGATGTGGACTCCTTGCAGCAGTTTTTCAAGCGGCGGCAGCTTTGGCTTTGCCAGCGGTATCAGGTATGCAAGGTCCCAAGTGAGCAGCCTGTTAGCCTTTGACGGGTTGATCTTCATGGAAGCACGAAAAAACTCGCGCAGGACCTCCAGCATCCTTGCGCCCCTGAGCCTTTCGGCCCTCACGTTGAGACCTGACTCCAGCGCGGACATCAGGGTCTTTGCGTTTGACTCCAGCTCCCGGACAATCGCCTCTTCGGCCTTTCCCTCCGCCATTATGTGGCACAGGAACGACACGTCCCGCGTTCCCTCGCCTTCGAGCAGCCGCTGCGCTATCCTCTCCAAGTATTTCAGGCGCGCCTGCCTCCTCGGGCTTGCCACGCTGCCTTCTGCGTTCAGCGTCAGCTTCAGGTTGTCGATCTCTTTGTTTATCTGGCTCAGGTAGGCGCTTGCCGGCACCGGCATTATCCTGGGTATCAGCTCGAACGGAAAGTTCAGCGTGCTCAGTATGCGGACAAAGTTTCCCACCGACCACATCTTTTTCTCCTTGTCAAGGTCGTCCAGCAGGTAGGGGATGTTGCTTACCCTGAAGTAGGCGTGCCCGACCTGTTTTGTCCCGTTTGAGGCGAGTATGTATCCCTCTTTTATCGTGATGCTCTCCAGACCCAAGAGCCTGCCAAGCTCGCCTCTTGCCTCCAGCGTCTTGTTCCTGTACTTGAAGAATCCTATCGCAGATCTCAGCATGAAGACGACCGGGAATATGGCCAGCGAAACGGACAGCGGGATGATTATGTGCAGATAGTCGGCGAGGTTCAGGCCGTAAGATTGCAAACCCGATATTAGCATAGCCGATGCGGCAGCCACGAGGGCGATGACGAACACTGCCATCATTTTCATGATTAATCGAGCCTCCTTGCTCCGCGCCAGTACTTCCTTGTGGCATAGAGCACCGCTACAATGCTGGCGGCCATTATCCCGGCGATTTTTGCCATTTCGAACAACTGGCCGATTTCGCCTGATGCCGCCATGCTGGCTCCGATGAATCCAAACGAAGCCAGCATCATGGAAACGAAGAGCTTGTGCGGGTTCATTTCGTCAGCCTGCCTCCCGCTTCCCATGCAGGCGTGATTACAAACGACGAGAGCGAAGGCCCGCCCGAATTGCTCCCCAATAGCGATGCGATGCTGCGGGCGGCCATCGACATCAGGAAAAAGTAGGCGAATGGGAATACCACGAGCGCCAGCACCACCGACACCATGAGACTCGCCAGAGACAGGGGCAATTGCGGCACGAGCTTTAGCAGCTCCAGCGGGTTGCTCTTTGACTTTTCGATTATGTTTTCAACAGGCTTTATCGCCGTCTGGTATCCGAGGTGCCCTTCGAGCCATATTGCAAGCGAAGGCATGAACGGCATCATCACGACCAGAACGATGCTGCTCGCCATCATGTTGGCCCCCAGCCTCCTGCCCATCCTAAATGGGATGGCCATGAATACCACTCCGACGGTATAGAGCGCGATCCAAATCGCCGGTATGAAGCCGATTGCCGTCTGCA
>JBFLWZ010000012.1:0-23191 GCA_040757615.1 Thermoproteota archaeon
TATCCCTGTCTCTGCATTGTGCTCAATGCTGTTGCTTTCGATGAGCACTCTGCCCGTGCATTCAGTACAGATCACGCCCTCATAGCCATTATCGTGTATGTGGTTGCCGTTGATAACAAAGTTGTTGGATCCTGACCGAATATCTATCCCTGATCTGGTGTTGCCATAGATCTCGTTGCCAGTGATCTGGAAATTGCTGCTGTTCCTCGCATAGATTCCATCAAAGTTGAATGCGATAGTCGAGTTTGCGATTGTAAAGTTGCCGCTTTCGTGGAACATTATCGCGGCCCTCGCGCTCCTCTCCTCACTCAGACCCGCTAGCGGAAAGCCAAGGTGGCTTATGGTGGAATTTCTGATTTCAATCTGGCCGCTGTCTGCCAGAATAAAAGGTCGCTGATGGTATGGGTTTGTGTCCAGCATATTATGCGTTGTATCCCATGAGGAGACAAGTGAATTGACTATTGAAGCGCTTCCTACTATCTCCAATCTCCTGTCCTTATCCTGTGTAGGAGACGCTATCAGGACGTTTTCACCAGAAATGTCCAGATGAGCATTTTCGCCAACAACCAAAGTAGTATCGATCAAGTAGCTTGGGCCAAAGTCAGTCGGGATTATGCTTATGTCTGATGGGTATCTCTGCTGTAGATCTCGCATATTCCATTCGCCATTGTCTACCACTATCCTATATGTCGTGTTGGCCCCGATAGAAGTGGTTGTCAGATTTTCTGCCCGGCCGACCAGCATGGGCATTGGCTGTGAAACCGCGCTGCCGTCGTTGGTAAATACGAACGTCCTGCCGCCATTTTCCAATAGCTCTTCAAACACCGTTGTCGATGAATTAAGGCGAGCTGCGCCTGGCGTGAACGCAACTATGCTAGAGTTGCTAGAATGCAGTGCAAGGTTGTAGAATGCCATCACATCTGCCATCTTGACAGTCCTGCCAAGCACGTCCCTGTCTGAGAGCAGGATGCCTGCGAATTCTGTCGGCGGATAGTTTGGGTCGTACTGGCCTGTGTTGCTCCATGGCAGAACTGTATATCCATTCTGCCTCACGGTGTTGGCCAGAGTGGCATTGCTCTCTACAAAACTAGGTTGAATGAAAAATACAGCCCTGCTAACGTTGCCTTCCTGCAATATGTCCAGAATATCTTGCAGGCGTGCAGCGTCGTTTTGGCCTATGTAAAATGTCAACGTAACATAATGCTTTTCTTCGCCATAAACAACGTCGGGCCGCAGTCCGCGGGGCTCTGCCACCTGAGCTTCTGCTGGCAGAAATGAGATGATCAGTGCCACGCCGACAATAATTGTAAAAGCAAAATACCGCATCGGCGATTAAAGCGCGCTCTAACTATAAAGCCGGTTTTCAGTCCGATTAGTGAAGAGTGACACTAAAGGAATGACCGGAATTTTTTGATCATTGCTTTGCAAGCTCGAGCGTTATCATCCTGATCCGCTTTGGATCGCCTCTGAACTGTTCAAGACAGCGCGACATGTATTGCTCCGGCGCCCCTTTCCTCTGGCTCTTTAGCGAAAACCCAATTGAAAGAAATATGGATTTGAGCCAGACCGCCCATCTCTCGTACGCCTCATCACTCACAGGCTGCAAGAGCTCATCGGTTATTTCCGTAACAAGCTCGAAGGTCCCTGTCTCTTTCAATTTCGCAAAAACAATCTTGTAGAACTGGATCCACAATTCCTGCTTTTTTTCATCAATATATGCCGGGTCTGGCAGCACTGCAATAATGCGGTCGATGGATCCGTCAGGAAACGCAGGGAGAATATCTTCAAAAGAACCATTCAGTATCTTTACGTTGCCTAGCGTGATCCTTGACTGTGCCTGCCTGCACTGTTCGCCATCAAGCTCGATGCCAACACAGAGGGAACTACTATCATGCTTCGCAAGGCTCTCAAGTAACCTGCCGTCTCCCATGCCAAGCTCCACTATTATTCTTGGCCAGGAGGAGAATTCAAACATCAGGCCTTGAGCAGCTCAGCTTCGAGCAACTGTTGGACAAGCTGGACTACTTCCTGCTCGACCTGCTGCCTTGGCATGCCAAGCTTTGCCGAGAACTGGTCGGTAAGCTGGTTTATTGTCTTGGTGCCATCGCAGGTGTTCCAGAATTCGACTATTGCCTCATTGACCATAAAGCCCTGATCCTTGTCATTAGCAAGTATGAGCGATCCGTCTTCCTGTCTGGCAAACCTTCCGACCTTGAGCGGCTTGCTCTTTTCATAATCGATCTGGAAGCGAAGCTTTGGCTTTCCAAATCCCAGCTTTTCGCGGACCTCGGGGTTCATCTTTTCAAGCGTCCATGGTGGGTCCCAGACGATCTCGACATTGATGTTGCCAATGCCGTTTATCTTGCCGACATAGCGCTTGACGTCACTGACAAGAGTATCGTGAAGCGGGCAGCCTCTGGTGGTCATAGTCATCTTGATATCCACGTCCTTGCCGCTTGCGACCTTGACCCCATATATGAGCCCCAAGTCAACTACGTTGACAGGTATCTCGGGATCCATGCATTTCTTCAGCGCATCATAAACCTGCGCCTCTGTTACTGTCTTTTGCGACATGTAGTTACACTATGTTGGCAAAAACACGATAAATACTTTATCTGCATAGGTTCTGTCAAGTCTTCGGTTGATCCCTATTAACCGTCAACTTGACAGAACCTCCGCACACTAACCCAGCATGGTCTTTAGGTTCTTTTCAAACGGCGGCTTTAGAACGCCTCGCTCAGTGATGATGCCTGTGATAAGCTCTGGTGGCGTCATGTCAAATGCGGGATTAAAGATCCTTACTCCCTTTGGCGCGACCCTCTTTTTGCCCACCTTGACAACCTCGTCGACTGACCTCTCTTCAATGACAACGTCCTCCGGATTGCTTTCAAAGTCAAACGTGGAAAGCGGCGCCGCAACATAGAACGGAACCTTGTGCTTGTTTGCAAGGATCGCCACCTGGTACGTGCCTATCTTGTTGAACACATGGCCTGTGCGGAGCACCCTGTCTGCACCGACAATAACGCGCTTTATCGCTCCCCTTGACATCATGTGACCAACAGCCGTGTCAGGTATCAAACTGACATCTATTCCGTCGTGCTGAAGCTCAAAGGCTGTGAGCCTTGCCCCCTGCATCACCGGCCTTGTTTCAGTTGCAATGACGCTCAGGCGCTTGCCTGACTCCCTTGCAGCCCTGATGACGCCAAGGGCAGTGCCGTAGGCCACTGTCGCAAGCGAGCCTGCATTGCAGTGAGTGAGGACGATGTCGCCGTCCTGAAACAGTTTGGCTCCGTTTGAGCCCATCTGCCTATTGGCGTTAATATCCTCGTCGGACATCTTTAGTGCCTCTTCAAGGACTAGCTTTTTGACGTCTTGCAAAGACTTGCCTCGCTTTGCCTTCCCTATCACACGCTCTAGAGCCCAGAACAAGTTGACGGCAGTTGGTCGCGTAGCCCTAAGAACCTTGAATGCAGTATCAAGATCGATCATCAATTCCGGCAATGTCTTTGCATTGCTCTGCCGGGCTGCAAGCGCAAGCCCAAAGGCCGCAGTGACGCCGATCGCAGGCGCACCGCGAACTACAAGCTTTTTGATGGCGTCAGCCACTTCCTGATAGCTCTTGCACTTTACATAGACCAGCTTGTTTGGAAGCTTTGTCTGATCGATGAGCACCACTGAATTATTTTTCCAAGCTACAGTAAGCAAGAGATCCAAGTTGCGGGCCAAACATGTGAAATCTTTTTTCAGGCGGTATTAAATCTAACTGGGTTTGCCTATTGACGCAAACCTGCCGGCTGCAAAGCGCGATCTGTCAAGTATGCCCCGGCCGTCATACACTGGGGCGCCGCCCAAGTCCTGCTGCCCCAGATTCCGGTATTCTGGATGATCTGAAACCAGGATCACGAGGTCAGCGTCCTTCACTGCTTTTGAGAGGTTAGATGTCAGTATCATGTCCTGTGGCAGGTTTGGATCGTTCTCTACGAGTGGGTCGTGCACGCGAATTTCCTTCACCTTTTGTTTCTTTAGCTCTTCGATTATATTGTAGGTTGGAGAGAGGCGCGTATCTGATACTCCACCTCTGAACGCAAGGCCGAGCAGCGCGACAGTTGCTTGCGAAGCATCCACACCAAGCAACTTCACCGCTTGTTCTACACAGTATGCCGGCATCGAGTCATTGACGTTTCTACCAAGCCGGGTGATGTTGCATTCAACCTTGTTAATGTCTGCGGTGTGCAAAATGAACTGCGGATATACCGGTATGCATGCACCGCCTACACCTGCGCCAGGCTTGTGTATGTGGCAGAACGGTTGTGAGTTGGCTGCTTCTCTTGCCTCCCAAAAGTTTACACCAATCTTTTCACAGAACTTGGCCATTTCGTTTGCAAGCGCAATGTTAACATCGCGGTAGACGCCTTCAAGGAGCTTTTCAGTTTCGGCAGTCCTCATGCTGCCCATCTTGATGACACCTTTCTTTGCAATCAGTGAATATAGCCTGCTTCCGATCTCTAGGCTCTTTGGACCGGCTCCGGCGACTACTGCCGGATAGCGTTCTTCAATGTCCTCTATTGCCCTACCTTCGTAGATCCTCTCCGGGTTGTACACCATGTAAAAGTCCTGCTCGACTTTTAGACCGCTCTCCTTTTCCAGAATTGGAAGCACGACGTCTTCTGACGTTCCGGGCGGCACGCTAGGATTGAGCGAAACAGTGTCGCCCTTTTTCAGGCCCCGGCCTATAGCAGATGCTACCTGCTTTACTGCTGCCAAGTCTGCAGAGAACGAATCGGTGAGCAGCACTGGCACACATATCATCTTTAAATGGGCATCCTGCGATGCCTTCACAGGATCATCATAAACGTAAAACCTCTTTTCCCTGAGGCCCTTTGAAAAAGCCTCGTTCACACCCGGCTCCGGTACATGCGTTTTGCCCTTCCTTGCATTTTCAAGTACCTTTGGCGACTTGTCGACGCCCACGACATGCGCGCCTGCTCGAATCCAAGCTGAGGCAAGAGGGGATCCAACATGCCCAAGGCCATAAACCGCGATCTTGAACTCACCTATCTTGACTTTTTTCACAATATCGTTGTTGCCGTTGTACCTGCTGGCTGAAACTGCCTTGGCTTTGCCCTTCATTGCGCTATGATATAGTTTATGTTCATATATTAGAGTTGATTCTGCCGCCTCAACTAACAGGTTAAATTCCGGCCTTGCCAATGGCGCATGTTGCCCGCCGTTCCAGAGTCCGTCATGAAATTTGCGGAGAGCATCCCCCACCCAATCGCATTGATAGGATGTCGCACGACGGATGCGTCTCTGGATTGCTGCGAATACGATCTCGCTGTGTTTGCACCAGTGGATAATCAAGTAGTGCGTACTGGCGGTTATACTATAGAAATTGTGCATTTTTCAGAGTCGGCAAAAAATTATGCAGTCGAACTAGGCGGCATGTCAATACTAAAAGACAGCGAGAAGTTTGCGCTGTCATCGGCTGCGGTAGAGGTTGCCAAGAGGTACAAAAGCGCGCTTGCCGCCGCAGGAAGAAAATCGCTCATAAGCTCACTCTTTTGCCAGCAGAAAATGAGTCAATCAAAGCATCCTGCAGTTGCTGCAATGTGGCTTAAAATCGCCGCCTATGATTTCATGGAAGGAACGCTTGCCCTGTCGGGCATCCGGCCGATGCCACTGCACGAGCTCGAGCAGATAAGGCAGATTGGCAGCGCCACTGAAGGGATGGAAGTCGCACTAGAATGCATCGGGACAGAGAGAGCAACCCGGCCGGCGATATCCAGATCCTTGCAGGCCGTCATGGAGCTAAAATCTGAAGATTATGATCGGGAACTTTTTGCGACAAAGGCGGATTACATGCTTGAAAAAAGCATGCTGACGGACTGCTATTATTATGCTGGAAGAGTTGCGGTAAAAAACCTTGTAATGAGAACCGACCAGTTTCATAACAGATATGTCAAGCTTGTCCAGCTGGCACTAGATCTGTCAAGTGATGAGCAACATCTTGAAAAGCTGCAGAAAAAGCTCTTCAGGGCCGCAAGAGGCGGCCTGAAAGCCTGATTATTACTTGCGCCTTACCGTCAGTACGGGTGGCGCCTCGATTTTGCCACTGGTCCTAGCCCTCAGCTTTGCCTTGTACTTTAGGTTCCTTGGCTTTGTCCTCAAGCGATAGCCGCAGCACGGGCACCAGAGGCCATCCCACTTGATGAATATCTCGCAGATCTGGCACCTCTTTTGTCCGCTGGCGTACCTGCCGGAGCCAACTGGCTTTTGAGCCTTATGACGGATGCATATGCCTTTACAAGTCATTCTCACTATCAGGCACGAATTTTCTATTTAATAGTTAGTAATAATTGATCATGATTGGTAAGCTTTGATTGTCGAAAAGATAAGAAAAGAGGCCTGTGGCCCTTTTAGCGGACGTTGATGCTCTTTGCGTGGAACGTTTCATTCATCGTCAGGTATTCTTCGATCTTCATCTTGATGTCGTCTGGCTCGGTATCGTCCATGCCGGAAAAGCCTGCCTTGAACGAGATCTTGTTACCTGAAACGTTCACGTCGGATATCTGCATATCCGCATAGACGTTTGCAAGCTCGTTGACCCATTCCTTGGCTTCGTTAGCATCTATACCTGACGTATCTATGTTGACGTTTAACATTTTGGTCATCTGAAACTACCTAGGTCCGAATTCGTCCCGGCATTAATAAAGTTGGCGCATAACAGGCAAGCAGGCACTACAGGTGAATTTAAACAACACGGTTCTTCAGCATATAAAGATGGCCTATTCCTTCTTTTCTTCAAAGCCCCAGTATTTTGTAAGCTCTTTTTCGAATGAGGAAAACTGGTCTTCGTTCAAAAAGTCGCCGCAGTTCTTGTGGTTTGCCACGACCTTCATGCCGACGAGCTTGAATTCTATCTCATAAAACGTGACCTTGGGGCAATTGCACATCTGTATAGAAATCTTCTTCTGGGTCTACTTATTTGTTTACCTATAGAAAAAACATTTATCAGTTCCCATCTTCTTATTTTTATTAATGAATCATAGAGTTCTCGCCTTTGCGTTGGTCGCTTCGTTGCTCGCATTTGGAGCATCTGCAGTCGCTCTGAGCAGCAGCGCGTATGCGCAGGATGACAATGTGTGGTACCCTGGCGAAGGTGTCAAGCAAGACATGTTTGTAACCTACAGAATCCAGGAAATTGACACGAATGACGAGCGGCCATATGAGATGACAATGTATTTCCAAGAGCAGCAGGACGGAGATTGGATAGTCCCGACGTTTGTAGTTGACGATGATGGCAGGGTTATTGAAGGAACAATGAAGCTTTCAGATAGCATGGCATACCTCGCAGGCGGGAGCAACGTTCCTCAGGAAATGAACGATTACATTGGAGGATACTCTGGCTCGCTCCACTGGCTTGACTCATTTACAACAAAGGCAGAGCCCAAATCGCTGGCTCCTAACACCAACTGGGGCAGGACCGGGTCTATAGGTGGTTCTGATGTCATCGTAAGCGGCCCAGAGACCATTACTGTTGAAGCGGGCCAATTTGATACCACACTTTTGACATTGCACAAGGGCGTGACTAGCCGGATATGGATAATGAATGGATTTCCGTTCCCAATCAAGGCGGAATTCTTTACTGACAGCGCGACCGGTAGCCAACAGATTCAGTACAAGTTCGATCTCTTGGAAACAGGTACAGGTAAGCCAGAAACACCAGCCGGCGGCGAACGGATTCCGACACCTCCCGTTACCGGTAAAACCGGCAGAGGCGAATATACCGTCTCTTTGGACTGGGAACCAGCCTCAATCGAACCGGGAAAGCCTGTGATCTTTAGCATAAGCTTGTCCGATAGTTCGGGCTTTCCTCTGGAAAGGGCAAACTATGACTTTATCATCAAGAACAGTAGCGGCGGCGTGATACAGCAATTCACGAACCAGAATGCAGACGCAGAGTTTGGCACTGGCACGCACGAAGTGCTGTTTGACAGAGCTGGTGGAATGACAGCTACGGTCGTCATCAACTCTGTTAGCGGTCTGCCGGCTGGAGGCACAGTTGGCTTCACCGAGAATGTCGACTTTAACATCGTGGTCGTACCAGAATTCCCTGTCAGCGCAGCAATAGTGGCAGCGGCCGTGGTCGGCTTGGTGGTAGTGCTGACTAGGGCAAAGAGCACACGTCTGGGCAGCCTTTTTGGAAGCAAAGGCGCCCTCTAACCTCCTTTTTTCCTTTTTCACAACGAATTTCGTTTTTGCCTTTATTGCCTGCAGGGCTGACAGCAAAATTTAAAAAGGCATATTCTGATTGTATAGCAAATGACATTACCAAAGGGATACGGAAGTGGTGGTAAGAGGAGCGGTGGCGGCGGAGGCGAAAGCCGCGACGACATTGAGCGCATGATCGGCCGCAGAGTCGAGAACATGAACAGCATCTACATCCTTGGCTTTGCGCTGTGTTGGGCTGCAACCGCAGGCGGAGTCTATGTAGGCGTAACAGTCTACCCATGGGCATACCCGTTGCCAAGCGGCATTTACGCGCTTTCTGTCCTGACTGTAATCGAAGCACTCGGGTTCTTCTTCATCATGAAGATCGCCCACGAGAAGCCGGTCAGAGCCTAGACATTCCTCTTTTTTCCTCTTTTTGTTTTAATTTTATAGAATTTGACGGTACAAGTCCGCCCCCACCGGACTTGTCCGGTGGATAATGATTGCCGGTCGGATTCCCACGCTTTTTTAGGAGATCCAAGAAGCTCTCGGTCGCTGAACCAGGAAAAGAAGTTGCTTGCCTGGACCATGTAACAGTAGTAACAGTGGAGCAGGAGGGGTGCAAGGCCATCGGACTTGCCTGATACTAGCTCACTCAAAAGCTGTGCTTTTGGCTCACACCGCACTCGTCAACATTCTGACAAGCAGAATAGAGTAGTCCGAATTTCGCACCTCTTTTGGTATGGCATAAAAATTAATATACTACGTCTCTATCTGGGTAGATAATGGTCTGGCTTAGACGTACAACGCACTATTTGTTCATAGTAGTGGTTGCTGTCAACAGCACACTGCTAACCATCAACGCAGGAGACTATATCTTCTACACAGACTGGATGTGGACCTCCTTCGTAGTATTCTCCATCTCGCAGTCAACCATGCTTGCTGTGGGTGCGATATACTACATGCTCTTCACAGGAGTACCAGGGACGGCTACATACTACGCCACAATCATGACAATCTACACATGGGTCGCAAAGGGTGCATGGTTCGCACTGGGCTATCCGTACGACTTCATTGTAGTCCCTGTCTGGATACCTTCAGCAATGCTGTTGGATCTTTCATACTGGGCTACAAGGCGGAACAAGCACGCTGCAATCATCATTGGCGGAACACTGGTTGGCCTATCGTTCCCGCTGTTCAACATGGTCAACCTGCTGCTCGTCAGGGATCCACTCGAAGTGGCGTTCAAGTATCCTAGACCCACACTGCCTGCATACATGACTCCAATCGAGCCCCAGGTAGGTAAGTTCTACAACAGTCCAGTAGCCTTGGGCTCTGGAGCAGGAGCGGTGCTGACAGTGCCGATCGCTGCGTTAGGTGCGAAGCTTAACACGTGGACATACAGATGGATGGCCGCGTGGAGCAAGTGGGACTAAACCTCCCCTTTTTCCTTTCTTTTTCATTTTTCCTCAAGCAAGCAGACGCTAAAAAAGATCAATCGTCACATAAGCGAGCCCTTAACACGTTTGGGATCAAATTACCCGTATGGACGTTTTTGAGAGTACAGCCACAAAGCTTGACGTGCAGAAGTTCAGCCGACAGGACATTCCATCTGAAGGAACCACCCACGAACAAATCCTGGCTTTTCCTGCATCTTCGGCCACTGCATTGCAATCTCTGCAGGCGTGTGAGACTTCCCTCGGCCCTTGCGGCAGTAGATCTAAAAGCTCCATCGCTTTCATCCCACGTCTAAAGAACAGAAGTTTTTCCCACTCGTCACAGGATAACTCGAGATTGCCTCAGCCGTGCGACTGCTATGCCCGCAGCCACTCCGCCTGCCAAGACTGCAGCAACCAGCGGGAATTCCGGCACAATTGTGGCTGAAAAGGAAACCGAGTCGGTCATGTCTTCAGCAGTAGTAGTGTCGCCCACATCCCAGCCTGGCCGTATGTCGGTTACGTTGACAGTGACAGGGCCGGTGTAGTTGTTGCCTTCAAGGTCAATCCTCTGCGTTCCCCTGCCTCCAAGGCCAGGTTGATCCATTTGTTCCCATAGCAGGTTTCCATCTTGGTCGTAAATGGCAATATCATAGCTTTCTATGGGAAGCGTAGTCTCGATCAGAGTTGAACCTGTATAGTTGGCTCCTTCAGGGGTATCTGTAAAGCCGCTTGCACCGGAACTACTCTGGCCCGTGAAGTTTGTCTCTGTCTGAGGAAAGTTTGTTGCATTTGGTCTTGGAGAGCTGCCGTTAAGGAACACTATCTCTATCTGCCATGCGCCTTGCTCATTCAGCGTAACCTGAGGCCACCTGAGCTGCACCAGATAGATGCCCTTTTCGGACATTTGCTCAAGCACAGGAGATTCCGTGCCAGTAGCGTTGAGCTGGGGGTCATCCCCAGTCGCATTTTTCAGTGTCGCGCGCGGCTCTATCTCTTGACCAAACGCAGGGATAAACAAAATAAGTAATAATGTCATGGACGCAGCCAGTGCAAAATGCTTTATCACATTTAGTATAGCCCAAAATGCAATATAAAGAGCGGCGATGATTGTTCGAACGCAGTACAAAGTTTATAGAACTGACGGCTCGGCATTCCATACAAGATATGGATGTTGAAGAGCGCCTCGCACTGGTGATGCGCGAGCCGACCGAGGAGGTCATCACAACAGATGAGCTGCGGGCGCTCCTTGAAACAAAGCCCCACCCAAAGCACTACATCGGGCTAGAAATATCCGGCGTGCTGCACCTTGGCAGCCTGGTGCTGACGGGATTCAAGATAAACGACTTTATCAAGGCTGGCATCAACACAACCGTTTTTCTCGCCGACTGGCATACCTACATCAACGACAAGCTGGGCGGCGACTGGAACAAGATAAAAAAGATCTCGCAATACTATGCCGAGGCGTTCAGGTTCTTTTGCCCCGGCGTGAACATCGTCCTTGGCAGCGACCTTTACGAGCAGACCGAAAACTACTGGGAGGACTTTGTGCGCTTTTCAAAGCACATGACGCTTGCAAGGACGATGCGGTCGCTCACCATAATGGGGAGAAGCGAAGCGGAGAAGAACCTAGATCTCTCGCAGCTGCTGTATCCCCCGATGCAGTCAGTCGACATCAAGGCGCTTGACCTCGACATAGTCCATGCAGGCATGGACCAGCGCAAGATCCACATGCTGGTCAGGGAGATATTCCCCAAGCTGGGCTGGAAGGTGCCCGTGGTTGTCCACCACCACCTGCTGCCGGGCCTGTCAGAGCCGGTAAGAACGGGCCTTGACGAGAACGCAGCGGAAGACGCCAGAATATCCAGCAAGATGAGCAAGAGCAAGCCTGCAAGCGGGATACTGATCCACGATGACGAAAAGACGATCAGAGACAAGATTTCAAAAGCGTTCTGCCCGGTGGGAGTTGCCGAGGACAACCCAATACTAGAGCTTGTCCGCTATGTTGTCTTCCACCAGTTTGGCGAGTTTGTGATAGAGCGGCCTGCAAAGTATGGCGGCAGCACGACGTATGCAAGCTACAAAGATGTGGAACGCGATTTCGTGGCAAAAAAGATACACCCAATGGACCTGAAGAGCTCGACAGCTGCCTACATCAACAAGATAATCGAGCCTGTACAGAGGCACTTTAAGGGAAGAGAGCCCGAGCTCTAGACCAGCTTCCTGGCCGCCTCGATTATCTTGGCGACTTCGCCTGCGGGCGTCTCCTTGTCCATCGTGATGTAGTAAAAGTGCTCCTCGTTTGCCAGGGTCAGTATCTTGACCTTCTCGTTCTCTGTAAATGTGTATTCGGTCTTGCCTATCGACTTTTCAAAGTTCCTGCGGAGCTGGTTCCTAGTCGCCTCGATAAAGTACTCATTGCGGGCATCGTTCGGGTTTAGCAGAGGCACGACTCCCTTGCGGAGGCCGCCGGCCAGCGTGCGGCCAAACCTGTTCATGATGCCAGCATAGCGTATGCGCGGCGATATTGCAAGGATGCTGTTGCACTTCTCCTTGTATTTCTGTGTATGCGGGTCTGCCTGCGGCTTGGACATCATGTTATTTTAGAAAATAGGTGATATATGAACTACCTCACGCAAGGTTTGGTATCGACATCTTGCCGAGCCGCCGCTTCAGGTATACTGACAACATGACTGAAGCGACTGCCAATAACGCGGCAGTCAGAAATATGACGCTGAAAGCCTGCATGGACGGAAACGACATTGGTTCGCTGGCTATCTCCACTGTTGACTGGTACATCTGCATGTATACGCCTGCAAGGGCCGGCCCTATCGAGCTTCCCACGATCCTGAGCAGAGTATTCATCCCAAGTGATATGCCCGTGAATTCCGCTGGCGTGGCAAGCAAGGTCACGTTCAGCGCCCCCACGTTTGTGAGGGACAGCCCGGTCGATAGAATCGCCAGACCGGCCGCGACTGCCATCCAGCTGCCGTGGAACGCAAGCAGGAAGAGGAATCCTGCGGCCGTTACAGATGTGCCTATGATTATCGGCTTGATAGAGCCCATCTTGTGCACGATGAACCCCGAAGTGGGGCCGAACACCAAGAGCACTATTGCAAATGGAAGCTGTACATAGCCGGCCGTTGCCGCGTCGCCTCCAAAGCCAAGCGGCTCGGGGTTTCGCACGAGCACCGGTACCGTCTGGAACACCATGAACATTGAGAAGCCTACCGTCATGATTATCAGGTTTGCCGGCAGAATCGCCCTGTGCAACATGAGCTTAAAGTCTACAAGTGGAAATTTTTCCCGCCGCTCTATCACGACAAAAAGCCCTAGCGCGGCTGCCCCGATTGCAATAAAGATAACCATCTGGCTTGTTGACTGGCTCGTGCCAGTTTCAAGCAGCGTCAGCGCCAGCAGAAACGAAGTAACAAAGGCTGCGAGCGTCACCGCGCCCTTGATGTCGATGCTTCGGGGGGTGGCTGCTGCATTAGAAGGCACGTTCTGGGGCGCCTCTTCCCACGGCTCGCGCTTGCGTTCGTAGTTGAAACGCCAGATCACGAGAAAGAGAAGGATGGCGATAGGTATCGTCGACAAGAAGGTGGCGCGCCAGCCGTAGTTGCTGATTATTATGCCGCCTGCCACAAGACCAATGACTGCTCCAGAAGCAAACATGGACGATATCACGCCCTGTCCGATCGAGATCTTTTCCCTTGGGAACTGGTCCCGGATTATTCCAAATGCTATGACAAACATGGCCATTCCTATTCCCTGTGTTGCTCTTGCGGCAAATAACATGTAGATGTTTGATGAAAACCCTGCAATGGCTATGCCTGCAATGTAGATCGCCATTATGATGAGCAGGATCTTCTTTTTGCCATAGATGTCTGACAGCTTGCCGGCGATAGGTGTCATGACCGCCCCGGGGATAAGGTAGGCCGTGAGTATCCATGACGACATGCCGTACGAGACATTAAACTCGCGGATAAGATCTGGTATTGCCGGAATAAGCATCGTCTCGGCGTACATGACCATGGTCGCTATACTGCTAAGGACTGCAAGCACCTTCCATGCAGAAGCAGGAATCTTTGCAGGGCTTGCAGCCTTGTCCTTGTCTTCAAATGTCCCCAAATTTTGCGATTCAGCAGATTCTACGTTCTTTGCATATTAAAAGCTGAGTAAAAGAAAATGGAAGGTTTCTCCCTAACCTTCCAGAGTCGCCTGCTCTGCGGTGTATGGGACGATCATCACAAAGACAAAGGTCGTGTCTGGGTCTGCGGTAGGCGCCGCGTCTGTGGCGTTGTCAACAAGCGTCACGCTTACGTTCTCTGGCGAACCCCAGCCCTGCGGTACAATGCTGCTTCCATTCTTTACGTTCTCAAACATCCCCAGCGGGTTCATCGAGTGTCCAAAGGCCGTGTCATTGCCCCCAGTGAAAAAGTCGTTATGGTCGCTTGGCGAATCACGGCTGCGATCATCGTCCATTGCGGCAGTGCTGTTACCAAAGCCGCCATCATCCAAGAATGATGCCATCTGCCCCGAAGAGAGTATCGACATCAGGTCCATTGTGCCTGAAAACGCGACTACCTCAACTGCGTCTGATTCCCCAGTTTCGTTTTCATTTGTCAGTGTCACTGAAATCTCGTTATCGCTATTCACGACTACCCCTGCCACCTCTGTCCCTTCCACCATGCTCATACCAGAGATGACTAGGAACGACATTCCGGTGACATTGGCATCAGCTGCCAGTGCGTCCTCAAATCCAAAGCTGTCGTCTGTCTGCGCTGTCATCTGTGCTAATGCCGGCGAGCTCGCGAGTGGCAGTGCCGCAACTGCAGCTGCCAACAAAGCGGCAATGCTCAAAGCCTGTATTATGCCCAGTTTCATGCATGCGATTAAAAAATATGGCATATAGGGGGTTTGAAAATTATTCCGGCAACGAGATAATGCTAAATAACGACATAAGATTTTGACATAAAAACAAAAAGATGAAGATCAACGCATCGTCTTCAGTATTATGACGGTGTTGGTGTCAGACACGCCCTCTATCTTGCGTATGTCGTCTATGCACTTGTTGATCTCGGCTATCGCCGGCGCTGCGATAATTGCTGCAATATCGTACTGGCCGGTTATTTCATAGACCACTTCGACTCCGCCTAGCTTCATCAGCATGTTGGATACTGCCGACGTGTCTGCAGTCGATGCCACAGAGATTAGCGTTATGGCGCTTGTCTTGTCGCTTGCCCCTAGCTCGATGGTAAAACGCTTGATAGCTCCAGTGTCCACAAGGTTCTTGACCCTGCGCCTCACTGCCGACTCTGAAAGCCCTATCTCGTTAGCGATCTCTACGAATGCCTTGCGGGAATCTTCCTGCAATATGCGGATTATCTTCTCGTCGGTTTCGTCAATGTTAGCTGACATTCCGTCTCTTTTCCTCGCTAGTCAATACACCATCCATTATATCAACTGCGCGGGAAACCGTCGTTTCATCCATTACAAGTGGCGGAAGCAGTCTTATGATGTTTCTTCCCGAATATAACATCAGCAATCCGTTGCGAATTCCGTCAAAGAGCACATCCTTTACCTCGAAGCGGAGCTCAACGCCCAACATCATGCCGAGGCCTCTCACCTCGCGGATTATCTTGTGCTTCTCCTTTAGCCTGTTCAGGCCCTCTTTCCAGTGCTTGCCCATCTTGGCCGCGTTTTCAACCAGCTTGTCTTCGGTCAAAGCTTCCAGCGTGGCTGTGCCTGCAGCGCAGGCTATAGGGCTCCCACCAAACGTTGACGAATGCTCTCCAAGTTTCGTTGCCTCCATTATCTCTGGCTTGGCAAGTATCAGCCCCATCGGGATTCCACCGGCTATTCCTTTTGCAAGGCACATGATGTCCGGTGTAGTGTTCCAGTTCTGCCCTGCCCACATCTTGCCCGTCCTGCCAAGGCCTGCCTGTATTTCGTCAAATACTAGCACAAGGTTGCGCCTGTTGCAGATTTCCCTTATTTTTGGCAGGAGGTCATCTGGCGGCACGATGATGCCGGTCTCGCCCTGTATCGGCTCCAGAATCACTGTGCCGATTGTATCGTCAATGACCTCTTCGAGCTTGCTAGGGTCGCTGTAGGGGACGAACTTGACTCCGTCCAAAAGCGGCATGAATGATTTTCGGTATTTTTCATTGTACGTAACTGAAAGCGCGCCGAACGTCTTGCCATGGTACGCGCCGTTCATCGCTATCACTCCGTGCTTGCCGGTGTATTTGCGGGCGAACTTGAGCGCGCCTTCGACGGACTCGGCGCCGCTGTTTGTAAAGAACATTTTGCTCAGGCCCGGCGGGGCTATGGTCGACATCTTCTCCATGAACCTGAGCCGGGTGTCGTTGTAGACGGACATGTGCGCCGTTATCAGCGTGTCTGCCTGCTTTTTGATCGCAGCGACCACCCTATCGTTGCAGTGGCCCACCAGTGCGACGCCATATCCACCCATGCAATCGATGTATTCCTTGCCGCTTGTGTCCCACACCCTTGCGCCCTTGCCCCTTGCAAGGTTCACGGGGAACCGCTGGTAAAGCGCTGCCAAGTACTGGTCTTCGGCACTCATTTCGGGGTTATCACCGTGCAGTTGTTGTGGGCAATCGCCGACGAAATTGGATTGTCAACCTGGCCGGAGGCAATTATCGCTTCTTTGACTCCCATCTCAAGGGCCTCGGTGCAGGCAAGCACCTTCTTCTCCATGCCAAACCCTATCTTTGGAAGTGCAGCCTTTGCCTGCTCTAACGTCATCGAAGTGACCAGCTTTTCGTTGAGCATGAGCCCGTTGACGTTTGTGATGAATATCACCTTATCTGCCTTTACTCCACCGGCCACGTAGGCCGCTGCCCTGTCGCCATCAACATTGAGAAAGTCGTATTCTTCGCTCAGCGCAATGGGCGACACCACGGGCACATAGCCATTGTCAACCAGATTGTTCACTAGTGCAGGATCGACCGCGTTTATCTTGCCGGTGTAGCCGCCATCAATCATCATCTTTCTTCCCTTTTCGTTTATGATCAACAATTTCTTCTTGCGCTCTGCCTTTAGTACGCCGCCATCAATCCCTGCGATTCCTACTGCCTTGATGCCTTGGCGCAGCAGCATGCCAGTGATCGCCTTGTTTATCTTGCCCGACATGACCATCGTGTAAATGTCTGCAGTTTCCTTATCAGTGTACCTGCTGCGCACGCCGCCAGGAGAGACGATGAACTTTTGCTCCTTGCCCAGCTTTGTCGCAGTGGCTGTAACTTCTTTGCCGCCGCCATGCACAAAGACTAGCTTCTCCTTTTCAGCGATCGCCTTTATGTCCGCCAGAGTCGATGGGTGCAGCCCGTCGACTACGCTTCCACCTATCTTGATGACTATCATACCGGTGTCAGCGGGGTGTATTTCAGGCCCTCGGTCTCTTCATAGCCGGACATCACGTTCATAACCTGTATCGCAGAGCCGGCTGCGCCCTTCATGAGGTTGTCTGATGCGGAAAGCGCCACTATCCTCTGGTTATACTCGTCTATGTCAAAGCCCACGTCGCAAAAGTTCGATCCTACCACGAACTTGGGGTCTGGGAACTTGTAGAGACCCTTCTTGTCGCGTATGAGCCGGACAAAAGGCTCGTTCTTGTACGAGTTGCGGTACATCTTCCAGAGCTCCAGCTCTTCTACCGCCCTCTTCAGGAAGGTGTGGTTGGTCGTCAGTATGCCCCTTACAATGTTGACGGCGTGGGGGCTCATGCTCACTTTGATCTGCTTTTTCGCTATGGCCGAGAGCTCCTGCTCGATTTCGCCAGTGTGCCTGTGCTTTGCAGGCTTGTATGGCCTGACTACGCCATAGCGCATAGCGTGATGGGTGCCGGCGTTGGCCTTCTGACCTGCGCCTGACGAGCCGATCTTGCTATCCACTACCACGTGATCGGTGTCTATCAGGTTGTTTTCAATAAGCGGCTTAAGCGCGAGTAGAGAAGTGACTGCCATGCATCCAGGGCACGATACCAGCTGGGCGTTTTTGATCTCTTCGCGGTGGAGCTCCGGTACGCCATATACGGACTTGCTCAGCATGTCAGGGAACGGGTGTTCCCATCCGTACCACCTGACATAGTCCTTCGGGTTCTTGAGCCTAAAGTCTGCCGACAAGTCGATTACCTTCATCCCCCTGTCGTACAGGTCCTTGACTATCTTGTTCGCCTTGCCGTGCGGCACCGATGTGAACACTAGGTCGCAATTGTTTGCCATCTTTTCCATGTCCATCGGTGAGAAGGTGATGTCGATGAACCCCTTCAGGCTCGGGTGGACGCGGTGCACGTATTCTCCGGCTTTTTGGCGCGATGTAACCATGCTTACTTCCACTTTTGGGTGCGTTACCAGCAGACGAAGCAGCTCGCCGCCTACATATCCAGAAGCTCCAACAACTCCGATCTTCATTAGCAGTTCTTCTCCTCTATTGCAGCAGAATTGTGCATGTTATAGAAAATTCGCGTCAAAAATCCTCATTTATATTTTTTGGTCAGATATGACCTAATGCAGGTCAATAATGACCAGAATTGGTCATTACTTCTTTGCAAGCTTGACTGCATAGTCTATCATCGAGCCGGCGATATCAGTCTTTGATACGCTGGCGGCGCCATGAAACTCTACAGTATTGTTGACTTCGTGCACGATCAGCCCGCGCTTTTTGTCCTCCATCATGTCTACACCTACAATTCCTCCTCCCACGGCCTTGGCCGCCTTGATCGCCAGATCTTCAAGCTCTTTTGTAACCGGTGCAAGTTCTGCCTTGCCGCCACGAGCAACGTTCGTGCGCCACTCTTTCTCTGCCGAATAGCGATAGATTGCGGTGACGACCCTGTTGCCGACCACGATGCACCTTATGTCGCGCGGCGGCCTGTCAATCATTTCCTGAACATAATAGATGCGCGCGAACGGGCTGTCATCTTCTTCTCTCATCTCCACTATCATGCCGGCGGTTTCCTCGTCGCGCAGCGGGAAAACTCCTCTGCCCCAAGAGCCCACTATCGGCTTGAGCACGAGAGGAAAGCCTGTCTTGTGTATCGTTTCAAGCGCGCCTTCGGCGCTGAAAGCAAACTGTGTTCTAGGCGTTGGGATGTTGTTTTTTGCCAGCACAAGCGAAGTTATCAGCTTGTTGCCGCAGGTCTCGGCTGTCTTGAACTTGTTTATCACATTGAATCCAAGGTGTTCAAGACATGCTGTGAGGTAGAGCCCGCGGTAGTGGCTCACGCTTCTCTGCAATATCACGTCTCCAAAGGAAAAATCCTTCTTTTTGCTGTCTGTGCTAACAACGACGGTCTTGGCGTCCACTATCTGTGCCTTTATGCCCTTGCTCTGCGCCTTTTCGTACAGAACCTTCTCTTCATAGCGCACCTTGTCATAAATGATAGAGAGCTCTACCATTATTGTCCCCAGTCTTCGCCTACTGTTTCTGCCGTCTTCAGCTCCACCTTGTCGCCACTCTTTGAGGCGATTTCATAGTCGCCTCCGCAGTCAGGGCACGTAACGATCTCCCCGACCACTGCATCTTCTGGAACGCTGATGTCGGCTCCACATTCTTGGCATTCAACTTTTGATTTCATTTTTTTCCTCCTCTTTGTTTTTTGTCTGAAGTCGCATCTGCAGCCACCGAGTTTGCGATGATGGACTGCAGGCCCCATAGCTCCACGAATCCCTTTGCCAGGCTCTGGTCAAAGGTGGACCCGGCGGCATAAGTCGCCAGATCGTTTTTGTATAGGGAATATTTTGATTCCCGTCCAACCACCCGGAGAGATCCCTTTTGCATCTTCAGCTTTACTTTTCCGGAAACTCGGACCTGAGTCGCATCTATAAACTTATCCAAGTCGTTGCGCAAAGGGTCCTGCCACAATCCGGCGTACGCAAGCCAGCTCCACTGATCGTCAACCATGCGCTTGAACGCAAGCTCGTGCTTTGTCAACACCATCTTTTCCAGATCCTTGTGTGCTTCGATTATGGTGACTGCCGCCGGCGCTTCGTACACTTCCCTTGACTTGATGCCCACCACCCTGTCTTCAATATGGTCGACGATACCGACGCCATGTGCCCCGGCCTTGTCGTTTACATATTGAATGAGATCAATGAGAGGCATGCGTTTGCCGTCGGCGGCTATAGGCGCGCCCTGCTCAAATTCAATCTCGACATAGCCGGCCTTGTCGTTCTGGAAATTGATGTACTGGAATGCCTCTTCTGGCGGCTCGAAATAGGCATCTTCGATGTTACCGCCCTCAACTGCCCGACCCCATAGGTTGAGGTCGATGCTGTACTTTTTGGCCTCCGCGCTTATTGGAATGTTTTGCTCTTTTGCAAACTTCATTTCCACGTCGCGGGTCAGGTTCATGTCCCTGATGGGCGCGATTATCTTTAGCTTTGGGTTAAGCGCCCGCATCGTCACGTCGAACCTTATCTGGTCGTTCCCCTTGCCGGTGCAGCCGTGCGCTATAGAGACTGCGCCTTCCTTGTTTGCAACTTCGACTGCCTTTGCGGCAATCAGAGGCCGCGCCAGCGCAGTTGCAAGGGGATACTTGCCTTGGTATAGGCCGTTTGCCTTTATACTTGGCACAACATAGTCTCGGACAAACTCTTCTCGAGCGTCGACATAGACATGCTTTATCGCGCCTATCGCCTTGGCCTTCTTTTCGATCTCTTTAAAGTCGTCTTCCTGTCCGCAATCAACCGTGACTGTTATGACATCCAGCTTGTGTAGCGTCTGGAGATATCTTATGCATACAGAAGTGTCCAAGCCTCCCGAGTAGGCCAAGACAACTTTGCCAGTACTCATGAATATACCGGTGCCGTCCAAACACTACATTTATATTTTTTGGTCAGGAATGACCTAAATCAGGGTGATAATGACCAATGCTGGTCAATAACGAAAAGTCGATCACAAATGCAGTAAAGGAGGTCGTCAACAACGACCTATCATTCCAGGATTCGCTCCAGCGCGACTATTGCAACATCAGCGCGCTTGCCAGAATAATCAAGCCACAGGTCGACCAGCTGCTCGGCGGCAAGAACACGAGCATAGAAAGCATTGTTACTGCGCTTAAAAGGTCAAGGCGCGATTATAATGTGCCGGAAAAACCGATAGCATCCATACTGGCCGGAAGCACCATAAGCGTCAGGACCGACGTTGCCAAGGTCTCGGCAGAAAAGAGCAAAAAGACTATTGAAAAGGTCGCCAAGGCGATGACTCAGAATGTTGGCAACTTTATCAGCGTGTCAGAGAGCATCATGTCAATCACTCTTGTGTTTGACGACGCGCTTCTCGATGAAGTCAAGGCGATGTTTGCTCACGACGACATACTGGAAATCGAAGATGATCTGGCGGCAATAATCGTCCACAGTCCCGAGGAGATAATCAAGACGCCGGGGTGTGCGATCGCTTTTTACAACCAGCTGGCACGCAGGCACATCAACATAGAGGACACCGTCAGCTGCTATACCGACACAATAGTGCTTGTAAGGATGGATCAAGTTGGCAAGGCATTCAACGCGCTAACCGATCTCATATCTGGCTCGAGAAAGATGCCAAGGAAAAAGCATAGGTAAAAAGGTTTTATTTCCATAAGGCTGAAAAGCTGCCATGTACCGGCGTTACACGCTTGACGAGGTCAAACGCAAGATAGTCGATGTTTTGCAGGGCGCCGGCACCGGCCTGTCAGGAATCGAGCTTGCAGACAAGACTGGCATCAACAGGATGACCATAACGAAATACCTCGATGTCCTACACGCGATGGGCCTTGTCAAAAAGAAAAAGACAGGGAACGTCAATGTATGGTTCTTGGAAACCGGGATCGCGGACATCGAGTTTCCTGTCAACTATGTCCAGGTGCAGCAAAAGCTGATAGGTGCGATTTTAGCTGGAGAAGAAGAGCAGGCGCGCCGGGTCCTGCTGAGCGTGCTCAACTCTAACGTCGACCAAGTAAGGGTGCTGACAGACGTGGTCATGCCAGTGGTAAATACCGTCGGCGAGCTTTACAGCAGAGGCAGGCTTGACAAGACAGAGAGGGCATTTCTGCTCAACCTCACAATGGAGCTAATAGACCTTGTGAAATTCAATGTCAAGGTTGCAGATCAGAAGGCAAATGCCAACGTGCTTGTTGTCGCCGGCTCTGACGATAAAGTTCATGTGGCAAAGAGTGCGGCCGTGGCATTTTCCGCGCTCGGGTGGGACTCGATCTACATCGGCGACGTTGAAGAGCAGATTGACCCCTTCTTTGACATTGACTTTCAGCGCTACATTTCACGCGCTTGGAGTAACAAGCGCGGCCTGATGCTCATTTGCATATTTTCGTCCGGCGAAGGATCGCTCAGGTTCCTCTCGTCCACAGCCAAGGCAATGAAGGGCAGGCTCAGGGGAGAGCTCCGCATAGCTGTACTTGCCACCCCTGAACTGCAGGCGGTGGCCGAAGAGAACTCAGACCATGTCGCAAAAGACCTGCTATCGCTGATAGAGTGGGCCGAGCGCCAGTACAACATTGTAAAGTAGCCATTATACCTGCTGGAGCGGGATGGGTGTTATCGGTGGCGCATCCGGCACTATCGTCTGCATCACCAGCGTGATTATTACGCCAATGACTGCAAACACGATGATTGCGAGTATCGCTATTGCAAGCGCCCGGATCCATCCGGTGTCAAAGCCCTTCTTGAACACGCCTATCCATGCAATGAACGCAATGATGAAGGCGATTACTGCAGGTATCGTCTGGTCGCCGAATGCAACCGTCAGGGCCGCGACAGAGAGAAAGTATACTATGGCATAGACTATTGGGCCGGCCGCTGTCACCAGCATTGCGCGGGTGAACTTGGCCCTGCCCAGAGTCAGGATCTTGGCCGATATCCACACCGGGATGGTTACTATTATCCACAGCGCGACCAAGCCTATGATTACGGCGGCTGCTACTGCCACTATTTCAGCGTCTTGAAGCAGGAGATCCTGAAGCAACTGCGTTCTCTAATATGCATCAGAATTTAAGGTCTATGGCTTAACGCTCTACCCCAAACGCTATCTTGACCGTGGTCTTGAACCTCGTTATCTTTCCCGACTCGTCCACGTCCGCCGTCATGTCCTTGACCTTTATGCCGTGGATCCCGTGCACGCTCTTTTTTGCTTCGGTTATGGCTGTCTGTGCAGCGTCCTCCCATCCCTTGCTCGAGATGCCGATGACTTCAATGATTTTGGCTACTGATGACATGGGAACAAAGACATGGTTCTTTATTTACGCACTATCGAAAAAATGAATAGAATATCCTTATGCTTTGGTAAAAGATGTCCATCGAAACTTTGCAGGCATATCGTCAGCGTGGGAGAGGGATCTTACATAGTCGAGACCTGTTTTTGTCGCATGCTCGTAGTTCTTGTCTGCAATGTTGGGCTCAAAGCTGACGTAGCCGTTGTATCTGATTTCCCGCAGGCATCTGACAATCGAGGCAAAATCGATATGTCCAAACCCGGGCATCTTTCTGTTGTTGTCAGCAAAATGTGTATGTCGCACATAT
>JBFLWZ010000013.1:0-22548 GCA_040757615.1 Thermoproteota archaeon
GAACATTTCTAGCTACTACCATTGCGCTTGCTATTCTTGGCGCAGGATTTACCCTTATAGTCACGGCCACAAACATAACGATGATAACTTCTAATTCGATGGAATATACCGGACTGATTTCTTCGACAACGACAGACCTGAGAGTCATTGGAGGCGCTATAGGACCGGTGATTGCGGGCACTTTCATGTCAATATTTGTGGTTACATACGAGATAGGAGGTAGGGTGGAAAGTTATCCTAGTCCAGTAGCATTTGATTACATATTTGTTGTCGCCTTTCTGGTAGCAGTGGTGCAAGCCGCCCTAGTCATTATTTTCAGGAGAAGGGCGTCCATTGTACTAAAGCGAGCACAAACTCCGGGAGGCGCCGCGGCAGCATGACAGCTGACGATAATATTCATAGTCAAGAGCAAACCGCACTTGTTCTGCAGGGGGGCGGAGCCCTAGGCGCATACGAGGCGGGTTGCTACCAGGAAATCTACAAGCAAGCCAGCCAGCAACACCCTGATGGAAGGCTCTTTGACATTATCGCAGGTACCTCGATTGGAGCCATAAACTCCTCTGTTCTTGTAGGGTATTACCTAAAGAACGGCAACAGCTGGGAAGGATCTGATAAAGCTCTTCTAGAATTCTGGCAAGGGCTCGAAACCCCCACGTTTGCAGACGCGTTGATACGCGAGAATCATGCAGTAGCCAATTGGTGGAACTATCTTCATTCCCTTAACCCCGGAATCGCTGACGCGGAAACCGCTAGGAGGTTCTGGTCCATTTTTGAGTTCTCCTTCACGACTCTTGGTGTGCCACACATGTACCGACCTGTACCGCAGTGGGGTTCCAAATACTTCAACCCATATACAGATTTCTTGCCGTGGTGGAGATATGACTATGAACCGCTAAGAGAATATCTATCAAGTTTTGTAGATTTTCCAATAAAGACAAGTTTTGAAAAAGGACAGCCCCGGCTCCTTTTGACCAGCGTGGACGTTGAGGATTACACATCCGCGGTTGTATTTGATAGCTATGAAAAGTTGCACCCTGCGTTTGATAGTGGTAGCACCAGTCATCATCATACTCAATCTGATGATAAGCAAGGAGAAAATAGTAACAGATGGTATTCTCAATACGGCACAACTGAAAATCCACACATCGTGTTTTATGACGGCATTGGGCTCGACCAAGTTCTTGCGAGCGCACTGGGAAAGTATTCACTAAACCACCCTACCATTTTTGATGCTGTCACTAACAGCAATCGTGAACTCTGGGATGGGGGCTACCTGAGCAACACGCCCTTGCGCGAACTATTGGCGTCCCACCGAAAGTACTGGCGTGAATACCATAAGAAAAAGAACAAGCATATCATGTCGAGGAACCTTGTAGAAATTCCCGATCTTGAGGTGTACATTGTCAACTTACACCCCTCTGTTGCAAGAGACATCCCTACAGATAAAGACCTTGTTGATAACAGGGAAAATGACATACTGTTCCATGATAGAACTACATTTGATGAAATGGTGGCATACCTTAGGACGGACTATGTAGATCTAGCCCGCAGACTGGTTGATCTTGCAAAGTCAAATGGACTATCGGACAATGTTGACGAAATTCTAAAGATGGAGGCAAAGAGCGTCGCTCGCATTGGCGGCGAATTTAGGTTCGCAACATACAAGGATATCATAGATGGCCGGACAAATACATCAAAAGTCTGGCGTATAGACAGGCATGAGAATCCTGGTGCGATATATGGCAAGACCACCGACTTTACGCATTCATCACTGAGAGGTCTGATCTTGGATGGGCAAAGAGATGCCAAGGTCTCGCTTAACCTGATGAAAATCATATTTGCCATGGAGGACCTTATAGCTGACGGCACTGTATCGCCAAAAGATGGAGAAGAAGCAGTGGCAAGAATCCGGAAACTGATGGCAACGGAAGAGCTGCACAAAAAGAGCAAAGTTGAGATCATTGAAGCCTATGACCGATTCCTCAAGACGACCGAACGCATAGTTCACACCAAGGAGCGTAGACAGACTCTCATAGAGCCAGCAAGAGATATACTTGAATTTTTCACAGGAGCAGAGCCTGCCATTAAGAGCAGTGAGGGATGATGATTCTCAAGTCGGCCTTCTCATTCGGCGCATGACTTTATGAAAACGCTTTTGATATTATGTGGTGCTCCAATATATCCCCTATAAGAAAACTTGTCGGTCTCGCCTCTCCTTTAATTACTTATACATGAATCATGCCTAATGCATTAACACTTCTTTAGCTCAAATCAAATGCTTTCTAATATGTCGGAAGAAGGCAGTATCGAAATATCTGACGGATCATCGTTAGAGCATGTCTTGAGTTTGGTTATCGAGTACGTCAGCTTTGGAATAGATGTTGCATCTGGCTTTATCATTGGAACGTCAGTTGTCATTGCACTAATTGGCTATGTAAAGACCTTGAGCACGGCACAAGAAGAAGAAGGACAGGGTCCAAAAAGAGAGAGCATAAGGTTTCGCTTGGCAGGAGGCTTGCTATTGGCACTTGATTTTCAAGTAGGCAGCGATATTCTGAAAACTATTTTGGTACCAACAACAAATGAGCTGATTATATTGGCTGTAATTGTAGCATTAAGGATTGTGTTGGGATGGTCTCTGTCAAGAGAAATAAGCGGGCACTCGGAAGATCTGTTGACGAAATAATTTGATAAAAGAATGAGAAATGAGCAACGATTAAAGGCATGGATCTTCGGGCATCAGCAAAAAAAACCCAAGAACACATTTAGCAGATGAAGTCGATTATTGATTCCCTCAAAAAATGCATTTGCCAATGCGTCTTGCACAATTTGCTAACTCTGCAACGATCTCGATAATGATAATTGCGTTCCTGCTGAACGTCAACTTTAACTTTGGGTTAGGTATTGAAAAGATAAACGCTCAGGAAAATTCTACGGTAGTATTAGATGATGTTCGCAATATGTTGCGAAATGACCGGGCGGATATATCTGAAGTGAAAAACATGACGGCTCGTGAAATAGCTATTTTGAGTGAGATTAACCTGACCTCGACCAAGTTGGCAACTCAGGGGGTATATACAGCATTAAGCGTATTTTTTCTTGGGATCGCCTTGGTGATATTTGGACTAAGGCTGACGACTAAGGGAATAGCCCACATGGGCAAGTATTTTACAATGATGGTATATGCCCTCACAATTCCTGTAATAATCCTTGTCACAATTTTTCAAGTTGGAATAATAACTAATGGTCCGGTTAGACTGGTAGAAACTGAAGAACCTTTCTTCCTTTTGTCTTTCTTGATGTACATTCCTATAGGGATAATCCTCTTTTTGTTAGTACAGCAAAAAAAGATAATTCATTCTCCGGCAGTTAAGGCAGCCGAACAGACAGAAAAGAACCTAATTCAAGAGTTAGGAAGGATCTCTGAACTAAGGGAGAGGGGCCTAATAACAGATGAGGAATTTAAGAAGATCAAGACGGAATTGTTGTCAAAACTGTAGAACCTTGCCCATGACATAAGAAAAATGCTCTTTTGTAACGATTCTTTGTCGCGGTTATAACTCACATCACACAAGATCCGGTTGCTGCAACGTAGAGAGTCCAGTCCCACTACGATGCTGTCAGCACAGACATGTCACATACAGTCCATGCCTCTTTGATTTTATCTCCGTCGAAGTGAAAGATATCAACTCCTTGAGTTTCAAACTTCTTATGAGTAGCAGGAAAGTCGGCAAAGTCTTTTTCATGTGTAGCTTTTAAGTTCCATCTAATTGCAACTTTGTCTTGATCCCCAAAATCATCCAGTATTGTGACCTTCATATCTGGAAATGCGGAGAGATCTTCGGCGACCCACTGTTTGAAGTTTTCAAGAGTTCTAACCTCTTCGCCCATCCCATGGTAAACTATATCCTGCGTAACAAAATCCCTCGCCGCCTCTGTCTTCCGAGCATTAAATATCTCTTCAACAAACCTTCGCGCTATTGTCTTATTCTTCGTGTAAGACATGTCCTGTATGACCACATATGACCATTAAGGGTTGCTGTTCATTCATTGATTTTCTGTTGCTGACATCCTCTCGACGCTGAAGCGTTCGAGGTTCCTGATGATGATTATGCCACCGGTGGTATATACTCCCACCTCAACATCAGACGCGGTGCCATCCGCACGCGCGCTACCGCTGGTACCCGCTCTTGCGAGCAAAACCTGTTCACGGCTACGTTTGTTTTGTTGTTTTTCCAGCTTGACCACAATTGCCTTGAAGTTTTACGCCGTGGTCTGGCAACCCGATACTCCCATGCTCAGACGCCTATAAGCGTCCTCATCTTCTCTCTCTGTGGCAGGCTTGAGCGATGTCTCTGTGCTCTGTATTATTTTGCTTCTGCCACTGGTGGTGGTATATGCGATTGCATCTATTTAACTACTGGAGCACCTGTAGGGGAGAGGGAGTATGTATGGAGCCTCGCTAACCTGCCGCTAAAAAGCAGGCAGGCTTGCGCTCGGCATTATCTGTCAAAATCAGGAAAACCCTGCACATGCTGATGGGATCATTTTATAGAACAAAAGAAGATTGTTATATTCTATTACCTCCTTTTTAAGGAATCAAACATCTAGATGAATAGTTTGTCCGAAGTTCAATTTCTGTCAGCCCGCAAATTTTTCAGCCTTGGTAAAAAAATGGAATACCGGGGTTACTAGACGCGATCCCCAGCTGTTGGATTATTCGTTAACTGTTTCAGGTAAGGTAATTCCGTCTCTGCCGCGATTTCTTCCATCTTTTCATACAAGTCCAGAAACCTTATTCCCTTCTCAGTGGTCCTATAAGTTACTGTGAGTTTTTGATATTCTAACAGCCCGTTTTGTATCATGACTGCAATGTAGCCTTTTAGCTGTGCATGCGACAGAAAAGTGCTGTACAGCATCCTTGTTTTGGTTACTTGGCGGCCGTTTGCTGATTTGAGAATCTCCGCAATAATATCAGTCCTGCTTCTATATTTTGTTGGCATCTCTAAAATTCTGCATAGACGATTGACAATACAAGTATTTATCACTAGGTGATTCAGCTCGAATGATGCAGTAATATTTTTTTCAGATGAATGTGGAGATCATATGTTGTTGTCAAGTAATGGGATTCAAATCCAAGCGTAGCCCTTTTGAAAACAGAGTCTATTTAGATAAGATTTCAAAGTTGGCAAGAGATCTAAACCCTACCCAAGATACTCTTCTTTTCGTGCAACAGATGGTGTCACTAAGCGCATTATTGAACAGCTATGACCGCAGTTTAGGTAATTCATTTCCGGCAATCGATGATAATGCGCAAGATCCTACCTACTTTGTAGCCGCCTACCTTGATACAAAAAATATAGTCGAGGCATTATGGGTTTACCGGATAGTAAAGTCGTTAACCAGGTACATTCTACTCTCAGATAGATTCTATGAGACAAGGAATGATAGATACGCCTTGCTAGCAAAACAAGTCCGTAATTCAGTAATTAAGCTGCTGCAGTCAGAACGCGCTACGCAGCATCTTGATTATTCAATCGATTATCTATTAGGGCAATTTTCACAATTTTGGAAATTTGAGCAAATTGTGAAACGTCGCATACTAAAGAGTAATACTTTCTCTTATTCTGAAATTAGACACTTTAATCTATCAAAATCATCGGACGCCTTGCTAGTCTATGCAAAGGTTTTAGATGCGAAGCTCCCAACCTTTAATGAAAATGTCGCTTCAATTCTTCATTACAATCAGGCCCTGCTTGACATACAAGATGACTGGGAGGATATAGAGGACGACGTTAGGGAAGATATGCCCAATATTTTCGTCATGGCTGCTGTTGACAGTATTCCGTACAGCAGAATAAAAGAATCACGACATGATGAAGTTATTAGAAAGGTCGTATTGAATGGAACCGATTCGCCGAGAAGACCTATAGGTAGGTTAGTAGATGAACTTCAGAACTTGATCAAGGGCATTTCTATCCCTGAAAACTTTTCCTTCCTAAAAATCCTATCAGATCGTTACGCTGATACATTAAGAACAAAAATTTCTTTGGCAGATTTATGATAGATAGATTGTGACGATCGCCTGACAGGGTTTTTTGCCTGTATTCCAAAACTGCCTGTGAGAATAAAGGACAAAGTATGGTGTCGGTAGATGGCCTGCCATACTCATACAGTGCGCATAGATGTTTTCAAGGGTAGATTAGTTCTAAGATGATTGGCCTGAACCTTCTTTCAGAACCCATATTAGCTCAACACATCGTCTTGATGAACATGAGGGGAAGATGGGCTTCAGCGGCCTTGGGAGCTGGCATGGCCAGAAGGCGTGCCTCATATGAAATGGATCAACAAACACAAGCATACGAAGCGCAGATGCAGCAAAAACAGCAACAAATAGAGGCGCAGCAAAGACAAATCGAATCACTACAACAGCAAAAACCACCTTCCCCAACACAACCGGAAGAAGACCTAACTCAGAAGCTGAAAAAATACGGCGATCTCAAACAACAAGGAGTATTAACTGAAGAAGAATTTCAGAAACTCAAGGCTGACTTGTTATCAAAGATATGAGTTAAATTCTGCAAAAAGTTTGCACTGTTAAATCTGCGGGTGATTTCTCGATCCTTGCTTTGTGATATCGTCGCTAGCGATCCACCGAAGAGTCACCAGTGTCCCACCTGCCTGTTTCGTCAGGTCGAACAATTATGCTTTTACCAAAATGCCCATCACGGCGTTGGCGGCTTTTGTCAACAAAGCCGTATTCATTGATCTAATCCTTTTAGAATCATGGTTAGCCACTTCCAAGTAAGAAAAACCCGTCTTCCACGTGCTTTCCATTCCAAGAGTTAAGCTATAGCAGATAAGTGCATAATAACAGAACCATAGAAGGTCTCATATACTTTCTTCAAAACAGTAAAATACAAAGTTAATACCATGCTGCAGGAATGAAAATAATTGACTATCAATCTTAGGTCACTGCCGGAAAATCTCCCTGGAATAATGGATGAGATAGAAATGTCTTGCATAAAAAGCGCAGACAATCAAGTAAGATCCGATAATGACCCTGTTGCAGTTCAGGAATTAGCGAAATCGATTATGCAATGGGGTTTGCTGCAGCCAATAATAATAAGGCTTAAAGAGAATAATACTTACGAAATTGTTGCAGGGCATCGAAGGTATCGTGCTTGCAAAACGCTCCAATGGCGAAAGATCCCTTGTCACATAGTGCATCTCGAAGACAAGGATGCATATGAACTGTCGCTGATCGAGAATATTCAGAGACAGTCCCTTTCTCCTTTGGAAGAAGCAGAGGCTTTCAAAAAATATGCGTTAAATTTTGGCTGGGGCGGAATAAATGAGCTATCATCAAAAATAGGGAAAAGTCCCAGTTATATCGCTAAACGTATCAAGATACTAGATCTTCAGCCAGAGATTCTTGAATCTATAAGAAATCGCGATATTCCCATTAGTACTGCAGAGGAGATTCTTTCTGTACAGGATAGAGCAGGACAGTCCGAGATTGCAAGGCTAATTTCCTATCGGCGTCTATCTTTACGAAAGACCAGGGAGATGATCAGAGAATACAATGGATGCTCATATTATGATGATGGTAGTGGTAGTGGTAGTGGTGATAGTGATCATATTTTTTCCTATTTTAAGAACAAGGAAACAGAATTGGCAAAGGTCCAGAGAATATTTGACAAGTCGATCATCGCCTTGAGAATGGCTATGAATACGTTAAATGCAGCCATCGAGAAGAATGAGGAAAATTGGATACTTTCGCATTTGCTTTTGGATCATAAGAACATATTGCATAGCCAGATAGATGCTCTGTTGAGAGAAAAGATGAAGTATCAACATATTCAAGAAATCTCGTAATCTTCATTTCATATCATATGGCGACGAAACACTGGCATCGAGTGAAAAGTTTCTTCATTAGCGAAAGAGATGGAGAGATAATAAAATTGATTTTTTATCTCAAGATATATGCTGCTACTACTACTGCTACTACCGCTTGCCAATGTGATGACTCAATACATCTTGATACAAAAAACAATAAATTTTTCGGCGCCGAAAAATTTATCGATTATTCTAGACGGCAAAAAACTGTGCTATGTGGTATAATACAATAGCTTTTAGCTTTTGAAATCAGATTAATAACAACATAGCAATACAGATTTTCGAGCCTATATCATGTTATGTGTATGTGCAGCCCGAAATTCAGATCAGCAGATTTTACTATTTTGCATAACCGGCGGATGAAGCTGTACTGAACCTTAGTTTATTGCGAATATCGATAAATAATTCCAAAATGATTTGATCACACACTATGATGTCACAAGAACAACAACAGCGTGATTTCGCGCAATTCGTTCAGCAGGCTTTGCCTTATGTCCAACAAGCTCTTGGTCAGGTATTTGCAAGCCTACAACAGCAGGGAACTGGCAGAGCAGTAGCAGCTACTACTACTGCACCTTCACTAGAAGGAACCGGCGGTGGAATGCAACAGCAGGATCCGCGTTTCTGGGGAGCTCTTCTTGGAGCAGTGGTACCTGCGGTCATAAATGCAATAGGAGGTAGGGAGATGCAGCCGCAACAAAGAGCAGCTACTGCACCTTCACTAGAAGGAACCGGCGGTGGAATGCAACAGCAGGATCCGCGTTTCTGGGGAGCTCTTCTTGGAGCAGTGGTACCTGCGGTCATAAATGCAATAACTAGAGAGATGCAGCCGCAACAAGGAACTAGCAGAGCCTGGTGGCCGTCATGGTTTCCATCCCCAACACTCCCAACAACAGTTCCTCCACTACTCGGCCATCAAGCATCACCAGGGATCTGAGTAGAGCTGAGTAAAGTAGAGAAGATGAATTTTTTGAATTGAATTCAGGGCAGGCATCCCGCTTGCCCTGAATAAATCCTCTTTTTATTATTCAATAATCATTATTCTATATACATACACACACATGCATGTTTCTCTGAACGTATCAAGCTTGATGCTGAAATTTTACTATTATTATACATCTACTCCAAATTTGGGAGAAAGGTAGAGAAGATGAGACATGTTACTTACTGCACTTCTTGATATTAGTGATTTCGGTATTCAGCATCCTCAATCAACGAGAAATGATATATCGTAATAATAACAAGGCTAACCTCTATGAGCGATCGAAAAGCACTCAACATCGGCATTAACCAATTCGCGAATTACCCGCAATTTACGTTGAGGGGCTGTGTGAATGATGCGAAGAATTTCAGCAAAGTGTTAGTTGATTATCTGAACTTCTCGGAAGAAGATATTGTTGAGCTAGTAGATGAGCAAGCAACTAAAGCAAACATAATTAATTATTTGAGATCAATTGTTGATGGAGCCAAGCAGGGCAGGTATTCCTATGTTGTCCTCAAATTGTCAACACACGGAACATCGATCCCTGATAATACCCCGGAGGAGGTGGATCACTTGGATGAAGCATTCGTTCCGTACGATATTGCGCAGAAAGGAGATAATTGGGACAGAGATCACATAATTGTTGATGACGAGCTGGCCGAGATCCTATCCGAATTACCGCCCAACGTTCTCTTTGAAGGATTTGGAGATACATGCCACAGTGGAACCGGAATACGAATGGCAGAATTATTGCGATCTGTTGCAGGGCTTCGATCAGCAGCAATGGTACCTGAGACCATAGTTCGTTATGTGGAACCAGTCCGTACTACTGCAAGTAGCAGGTCAGCTGCCACCCTTTTGCAGGCACAAGGTTTGCAAAGACATGGCATACGTGAAGCTTTGGTAGATGAGGAAATGAGAAACCACGTATGGTGGTCAGGTTGTCGCGATGACCAGACAAGTGCTGATGCGAATATTGAAGGGGTGGGGTGGAACGGAGCAATGACTTACTATTTATGTGAAGAAATTAGAAAATCCGGAAATAGGAAAAGCCGAGCTGATTTAATGGATGGGCTGAGGTCGGCATTGGCAGGCAAGTATACTCAGGTTCCTCAACTTTTGTCCAGGTCCACATATCATCAGTTCCCAATTGGTTCGTGGGACCGGTCAGCAACCCCCGCAACAATAACACCACCACCATCTACTACTATTACGGGAGGGACACCGCAGGCAATGCAAATTCCAATATCAAGCTTGCCAATAGTTCTACAAATGCTTTGGAATATTTACACTGCGCTTGGTCGTAGAGAAGAAGAAGCAGCACCATCATCACCCGATATTGCAGCAGGATCCAAAGAGCCAGAGAAGAGATCTGCTGCCGCTAGTACCACTACTACTTCTCGTACAGCAGAGTCGAAAGAAGCTAAGGAACCAGAGAAAAAAAGAGCAACGCAAGAGGCCGCATGATAATATAACCTGCAGAGAGGAATGAATGATAGGTGAACTACTACCGGACACAAGTCCGGTGGTAGTCTTCTCGCCAGATTTCTATAAGAGACATTTTGGCAACTTGTGCCATATCTGCTATCACATATTCATTCCCAACACCATAGCCATGCAGCAGTCACGTATTGTTGTTGTACATGTAATCATTGCAAGCATATGCAGTGTAGGCAGAACAACCACGATATTATTTGCGACTATAATTCTTCCTTCCCTTTTGTAGAGACAGCATCGTATTCAAGAAAGGAGGGTGGGGAGAGAGATATACATACTCAGATACTCACAGTGCATACAGTACATACAGTACATACACACACACGCTCTCCTCTTCTGAATCAGAAGAGTGTCTGACAAGTTGCCATCACCATGTGTAGAATCATTATATGCTTTTAATCGCCATATATTGGATCATTGAAGAAATATGTGGTTGCTATCAATTTTGAAATGAACATACAAGATGATAGACTAATGAGCGATGATGCTTTTGTTAATGAAATTAGAAAAAACATCGTCAATTCAATAAGGACTTCCATAGAGCAAAGAGGTAGGCTAGAGATTCAAAATCCCAAGATAGAAATCTGGACAGAAAGAACTCCTTTTGGTCTCTAAAAATATCGTTGCACTTGAGAGGCTTTTTTTATGGTCATCAGGTTATACACTCATTTTAGATTATTATGCTTATACACAAAAGTGTTTTTACAGCATTTTTTTGTGAGTGCAACGCCCACAACCTTTTTGAATTTATATTCTACTCAAAAAGGGATTGCAGAGAGAAAGAATGATGGAAAAGAGTAGGAAGAGAGAGGTTGGTTGAAAAACAGGCTATGGATTTGTAAAACTCAAGAACTATAATTAATACAAAAAATATACGCAATTTAAAATAAAGACTGTAGATGCTGCAAAAAAATTGCAGTTTAGCTTACTTCGATATTTTTGATAGTCACTTCTGATAGCGGTTCTGGCGATGTGCTGATTCCGTCCCAGACGAATATCTTGACCTCGTAGTCGCCTGCGACTTTTGGAGTCCATAGCGTGCCTACTGTTGCCGTGCTGCCGCTTGAGAGCGTGCCCTGCTGCCATGCAATGTCAACCACTTGGTCGTCTTCGTCGATTACTTGGACGATGAAGGCATAGTCCTGCTCTACCTCTTGGTAGTTGGTGAACTCGCCAGAGATGCTTATCTGCTGGTTGACCTGTGCTGCGTCGATGCTGACTCCGCCGGCGTTGATAAATGCCGAGTTGGCTACTAGGATCCTTTCTAGCGGGTGTTCGAAGAAGTAAGCCTCGTCCTTTGTCTCGACGGTTGGCCATGTGATGACCACTGTGCCTCCGCCACCTCCGCCACCTCCACCGCCACCAGCGCCATCGTCGTCATCGTCGTCGTTGGCGCCTCCAGCGTTGCCCGCTGAACTGCGGCCCGGTGCAAAGAGCGAGAAGTCGTCGGTGGTGCCGTAGACAATGTTGTTTTCAACATCTACATCTTCACCATCGTTGATAGTTTCATCAAGGTTAGACAGAGCTTCCCATGAGCCATCGTCATTCTGGTGCATCAGCCTCACTCTTTCTTCCTGCTCGTCTGTGAGGTTGGAATCGTCATATTCCATGCTAACCGTAACTTGGGTTCCCTCTGGGAGACCAAGGGCAGAGACATCGATGTCCATGATAAAGCCTACTGAAACAAAGGTTGTGCCGGTAGTGTTGAATATCACAATGTCGCCCGATGCTTCAAGGCCTTGGGCTTCCAGCTCTTCTTCAGTGCTGCCTGCTATGAAATCTTCCACATTTTGAGCTACTACTATTATGTTGCCAGTAGTTCCCGTGGCGTTACCAAAGTCGAGGTTAATATTAATTGGATCCCCGTCTGAATCAGTAGTTGAAACGTCAACAGTAGTTGCTCCTACCGAAACTTGTTGTTGCTGAACTACTACTGTGGCATCTTCTTCTACTGTAAAGTTAAATGTTGGCGCATTCAATTGGTCGACGTTATTTCCGCCTCCAGCAGTATCAATCAAGACATCCAAAGTATGGGCACCATCGGCAAGGTCAATAGTTCTAAGCGTGCCAGAAATTGTGATCTGACCCGGACCAACAAAGCCCGTTAGTTGAGTGGTTGGAGCGTTTGGATTAGAAGTACCCAGCGTATTGCCACCTATGAAACCGCCACTAGATGAAAACGATCCAGTGGCAAATGAATATCCCTGAGAAATCAGACCCATACCATAAACATAGCCTAAACTACTGGTAGCTCCTGTTGTGTCTATCATTAACTTGTTATCTTTCACAAGGTCATTCTCTCCCGTTGTGAAATCACCGTTTGAGTCAAATGCTGCTGCCTGACCAGATGCCCCAGCATCTACAATAAGGGTCATAGAATCGACATCAATAAGTTCTCCAGCTGCAACATCAATTACTATCTCGAAAGTTTGACCGCCGACAGTTTGAGTAATAACATCATCGTCATCATTTGGAAAATCGACATCAACAGTAAAAGCTTCTGCTGTCTCAAATTGGACAAATATAGCAGAGAGTATGCCTGCTGCTACTATTATTGCAATAAGCTTTCTCTGCCCTACTAGATTACTAATAGCCAATGATGCACGTTTGGTAGAAGAATCATATATAAAAATATTTGCGAGATAAGTCTACGTAATCGATGGGATACTAGACTTCATAGGTTAGAAATAGCCAAGAAAGCCCGGTATTGAAATTCGGATATTTGTAAAATTTTTACCATTTATTAGCATGCGGGTTATATTTTTATATACAACTTTTCTATAAGCAGTCTGCATCGAAGTTCCAATGACATCTTTGCTCGTTCCAGAACAATCGATAATTGATATCCATGAAAGAATACAATTATCGGTGGTCATTCCTGTCTATAATCAACAATCAAACATATCCTCATCATTATCCCGGATAAAACAAATTCTTGATTCTGCTTTGATTCAATATGAGCTTGTTTTGGTAAACGATGGAAGTCAGGATGATACTCTAAAGATTCTGAAAAATGAGGAGAGAGTTGATTCGCGTATTCGCGTGATTTCTTATACGCCCAATATGGGAAAGGGTTTTGCGGTCAAAACCGGTGTTGTCCAGTCCCGTGGTGATATAATCATATTTACTGACGGTGACCTAGACATATCACCTGATGTTATAGCCAATTATATCAAAGAGCTTACGGATTTTGATATGGTCATAGCTTCGAAAAGACATCCCTTATCAGTAGTAGACGCTCCTTTATCAAGGAAGATCCTTAGTAGAGCATTTAACCTAGTTGTTCAGATCGGCACAGGAATCAAGATCGAGGATACTCAAGCAGGCCTGAAAGCGGGAAAAGGAGATGTGTTGCGAAAAATCTTTAGCGTCATGGTTGTCAAACGATATGCATTTGATGTAGAATTACTAGCTATCGCGACGCTCTTGAGATTGCAAATCAAAGAATTGCCTGTTACAATCCATCTTGATCGTAGGTTTAAAATCAAAGACATAATGAGGATGTTTGTTGACGTATTAGGTATTTCCTATCGGTACCGAATAAAGCGATGGTACCAAGAACGGATTAACTTGGTTAACCAATAGATAAGCTAGATTGCTTTCCTTTCATTTTTCCATCAAACAAGTATAGAAATCCGGCTTGGATAGAAAGTCCTCCAACTGTAGCCAAGGCCAAGCCATTTGTTCCAAACATGTTGCCCAATAGAACAAGTAATGGAATTTGGAATGCTGCAAATATGACCGAGCTTAAAAGCACTGGCAATGTTTTTTCCTCGCCTAGGAGTTTTGCCAGCTTGACTGAAGAGAAAACTGTGGGGACAGCACCCAAGATCATTATTCTTACAGTGTCCACAGCATCAACGTATTTTGGAAAGATATTTGATACGATGATTGGAGCAAGTGCAAATATAGTGAAGGTAATGGCCAAAGACAATATTATCCCAACCTGCTTCAGTTTTGACTTCTTGTCTCCAGCCGCCTCATTTGGCAGGAGATATTGAAACAGAATATTAGGTATAAGACCGAGGAAGAGGGAGAATTGAAAACCAAGCTGGTAGAAACCCAAATTAGTGAATCCAAACAGGGGTGCGATAACAAGCTTATCCGCCACGGCATTGACCGTGCCAGCCAGTGAGAGCGCAAAACTGAAAAAGACAAACTGTTTGCGAGTGGCTAATTCATCAAACTCAAACTTGATTCTCCTGAAGGCAGAAAAGAACCGGTAGCTGAATACTATGGAAGAAATGCCGTAGCCGATTATAATGCCATCTACGCCGAGCAAATAATAAAGAAGAATGGACAGGGCTATCTGTAAAATTTTGTAGCTTATTATGACAATTGCATATTCCTTGTATCTTCTTCTGCCAAGTATCTCGGATGTTGACATGGTGAATAGCATCTGTCCAAATAGAAAGATCGTGGTGGCAAAGTGGTTGGAGAAGATGAAAAAGCCAACAGCCAGTATCAGGCCATTTATCAAAACCAGCAGGTTTGACTGGGACTTTACTCGTTCGACATTCTTTGGTAGGTAGGTAAGAAGCATTGTATTCATCGATATGAGGCCTACTGACGCAAGGAGAGAGGCTATAGCAACAAAGTATTCTACTCGACCGTAATCAGCTACTATTAGAATATTGGTTAAAAGAATCCAGAGGAGGGCGCCGCCAACATTGGAAACAATGGTTCCAACTGAGAGATACAGCACACCTTTCTCGGTGCTTAGTGTCTTAATGCCGGAGGAAAAAAGGTTCTTCCAAGTCAACGCTGTTTACTCCTTGATATTGACTGGCATATTCCTGTCAGTGGACATGTTTTCTTGATCCTTTCTGGTCAGATACATGCGCCCCAAGAAAATCACTATTGCAAAGAAGAGCGAGTAATACGCATACCCGGCGAATGTCCCAGCCAATGCTAGATTGCCATCAAAAAATTGTATTATGCCTCTAGCAAGGAATATTCCGGTGATAATAACACACAGGATCAGAGCATAGTTCAGAATTCTTGTCTTCTTTGATATTGACGTTTTTGGATGACTTGTTGCATAATTATTGTCAATGGACACGCTTACAGAGCTCGATTTTCTTGGCGTTATGTCAGTGGTCAGAGAGTGCTTGACCGTTTGATCTTTAAAGTGCAATGCCACATTTGTCAACATCTTGATGTTGTTCGTTATTGGTCCAATCTCAAATGAGCTTTCAATTGGCAATGATGCGAAAGAATTCCTTAGAGTAAGTGTTTGTGAACCCATATTGATTTCTAACGATACTGTTATCCTATCAGGTAGATTGTCCCTGTCTTTCGATCTTAGCGTATAACTTAGCTTTGCTGTATCTCCATCAGAGGCAACAGACGGATGGCTGATTGCAAACTCGACATTTCTGATCATTCGCCGAATTCTTATATCTTTGCTCATACAGAATGCCTCCTTGCTTGAACCTTCTGTTTAAGGAAGGGGATAGGAACGATGTTTCTGAATGTCAGCCAGTATACAGCCGCAATAAATCCAACTATAGAAACGATAAGGGACGCATAAAACGAAGCTTGCGGCATGAACATTAGTGTTATCTCGTATTCTCCAGTTTTAGGGATGTACCAGCCGTTGGAATAGGTATTGATTTCCCTGTGTCCACCAGCAGATTCCAGAAATTGTACGTTTATCCATTCTGCATTACCGTATATGGCTTTCCATTCAGGATGGAAGGATTCTGAAAATACGAGAGTAAATGGTCTATCAGTTTTCACTTTAACTTTGTATTTCCATAAGTTCTCCTTGACGTATTGAATTTCTGGTCCACTGTTTTCAGAATAGTCAGCATATTCGATCTTTTGACCATCTCCTTCGAAATACAAGTTGAAATCTTTTGTATAGGCTTCTGATACTGAATAGACACCATAGATTTTTGGAGCCTGATATGATTCGGGAAGATAATAGACTTCTAGATTGCCAAAAGTCATGTCAGGCGAGGATTTTCCTATTTCTGCAGCAATGCATTTTTTTGCATCGTCTGGGCTCTGGAATCCGTAAATATCCCATTGGGTGTCCTTCTGCAACAAAAGATACTTGAGATTCAGGATCCTAGATAGAGAGGAGAAGTTGTCGGTAGACCCACATAATGCATTGTACGTATATTCTATAGTTTGTCTGTTTGGAGAAGTAGGAGAGACAATGCTGATGTCGTGGTTGAGCATTAGGGCATGGAAAAATTCGGGATGCATACCAGGATGTGAAGTGAATTTGTAAGATGGGACCCCAGCGTTTGGTAACATTAGGACTCTGAAGTCGCCCTCTTGTCCTCGAGTCCATTCTCCAAGGTCTCGCCAATACTGAGGTATATCTATCAAAGAGCTGCGGTCTGTTTGTGTTCCTGTGAGTGGCTGTATGGCTATTGTCAAAAGGAGAATAGATGCCAAAGATATGGAAGCCAAAGGGACGACCTTTCTTGATGGTCTATTTGACTTGTGTGAGTTATAGAAATGGCTGATTAGAGCTGTGAAGAGGATCGCATATCCAATAGAGACAGGAATCATTAGTTTGTAGCTATCGCGAAAGATGGAGAAAAGCGGGATATGACTATACAGCCAGAGGTAGATTGCGCCTGTAAATGATGGATATCCGCCAACGGCAAAAGGTAGAGCTAAGAGTAGCAACAGAGCAGAAAATCCTCCAAATTTATTTCCTTTAACAAATAGTAGACCTGCTATAGCTGCGATTGGAAATACGAAACTGAGCAATACAAATAGTTCTGAATCATAAAACAGCTGCCATTCAGGATGAGAAAAGCCTGCCCAGTTGTAGGTCATATCTACATTACCCATCATTCTAAATGTTTCAAAGTAATCTGATGCAGAGTTTAGCCATCCGGGTCCTTCGGCAGAAAGTATAACATCAAAATAGTCCCTTGATGATGAGAACAGTATATATTCTGGAATATAATAGTATGCGGTCAATACAAAGGACAACGGTACGGCAATAATTGCAAATTTGACAGCATCATAAAACTCTCTCCTAGTTACAAAAATGAATTTGTATATCAAAATCAGAGCTCCTGTGAAGAAGTATAAGGCTACTATCGTCTGGTTGGACCCTGCCATAAAAATAGAAATTAAGGCTATGAAGAATGCATTTCTATAGATGGTTCCTTGCTTTGCTGTCCAGAAAAGATACAAGAAGAATGGGAAAAAGGCCCAAGGAGGCGAGAATCCTATAGAGCTAAAACTGAAGAAAATGCCAGCTATTGATAGGGTGTAAGCAAGTGCACCTATGATTCGTATTGGAATACTTTTGGTAATGAGTCTAGTTAAGTAAAACATTCCAAGTGCTGCTATGAATGCCATAGTACCGGAAAGTATGACCCAACTTAATGATTGACCAAAGATACTAACCACAGAAGGACCAACTAACTGCATAGGGAGAGCAGGTGCACCAAACAATCCACCATTGATATCAGACCATGTAGAAAGAAAATGATCGGCAGTATAGTTCTGTTGTTCAATAAAAGGGTGTAAAACTACCTTATCTCCTACTAAGAAGAAAGGTTCGAAGCTGATTATAGCCAGAATGATTATCGCTACAACCTTAGTGTTTACAACGGTCTTTGACTTAAGCAGTGATAACATTGTCAAATCTTACTCTCGGTTGTATTCGATACCTTCTTCTTTTGCCCATTGGACGAGTAACTTTGGATAATTCGTATTCTGGTACTTGGATATCTTGTACCCTTGCTCCTCCCACATCACACCACTGGCCTGTGGATTAGTCAGTGTTGAAGCACTTTGGGACATCTGCTTGTACATTTGAAGATCAGGATACAGATTTTCCGCGTGTGAGAGTAATTTTTGGTAAATTACCTGCTTATCATTGCTCACATATCCTACATGAGCGATAGGATGCAAGAATGTGGGCCGGAGCACTGGAAACACATTGCCTGCAAAGGTGAATCCATCAGTATCACTATAGATGTCTTCAAAAAACATCAGCGGATCGACAGGAAGCTTACTTTTTAGATACTTGCCGACTGATGTGTTCTGCCAACGCATGCGAAAATTTAGCCGGGATGGTGTAGAATAATTCCTGAACATTCTGATGGCTCGAGTATATGCCCCGAGCATTTCGTATTGTAGTGTTGGTCTAAAGTGGGTAAATTGAAATGATACCGCATGATATTTCTTGTATCTGTATGGAATATTCCTGAGGAAGTCCAGATTATCTTCATGTATTATTTCATCGGCTTGAATGCAGTAGATCCATTCATGCTTGCATTGTCTAATCGCGTGGTTAGTAATCTTGGCAATGGTTTCTCCCTTCTTGGATTTTGTCCATTCATCTTGAAATACTCTTATTTTGTCTGGATATTCGTGCTGTAGTTTCTTTATTATATCCATTGTATCATCTTCAGAATAGCCTTCACTGATGACGAATTCATCGCATGCATTAATGATGCTTTTTACGGAATAGTAAAGCGGATAACCGAGTTTCTTGGCATTCTTGATGATAGTGATTCCGCTTATACCTTTTAGCATCAGATAATCCCTACTCTATAACTGAGACGAATCATGAGGTGAAACACTTACCGCCTGTGGAGATTGTTAATCCTATGTTGGATTTAAAGTTTAGACAACTAATATAGAAGATTTTACCCAGTTCTCAAATACAGCAGGATTATTAGCGTCGTATGATGCTATAATAGAGGCGCCTCATTTGACTATTGCGCCCATTCCGGAAAAAAATAGAGTTGTATATCTACGGTTTACCTTCCTTGCAAAATCCATGAATGAGGTATTCCAAGTAATGTCATGTGATAACAAAACTCCACCATTTTTGAGATGAGACCAAGCATTTTCAAATTCAAACATCATGTTCTCATAGCTATGTTCACTATCATGTAAGAAAATATCGATCTCACCCGCTTCTTCTAGAGCTGGAATTAGCGTTTCTCTAACTAGCCCGATCTTTAATGTCCATCTATTGCGAAGGTTTTTTGGAACAACCCATCCTGTTTCTTTATCCTTAGGAATTATTGCTTGTGGAGTATCCAAGTAATCTGAACTGACCTTAACTAGTTCTTCTTCATAGTTTGGCATGTCTATAGAGATCAGCTTGCCTTTGGAATTCATGGATAAGGCTTTTAGAATATAGGCAGAGGATAAACCGCTTGCTACGCCAGTTTCTACAACGATATTTGGCTTTAGAATTCTGCAAATTACATACAAAATCTCCGGAGAAGCGATTTGACCGATATTCTCAATCTTAGATCCTGGCTCAATAAAATCAAGCTTGCTAATTTCTTGATAATACTTGTTGATCTCTGATGCTGGAACGGAAAGTGCATCTCCAATCTTTTTCTTTATTAAAGAATCCTTGCCTTTAAGGACATACGTAAAGGCACTTAGCGGTTCTCTAAATGCGGCCATGACGTATGAATTCACAAGCACCCTGTTTAGCAATCAATATAAAAAACTTATCCAAGAATGTGTGCATTATCTAAAGAAGGTAATTATATTGCACACCAAGATGGCAAAATATGAAGGTCGCCCTCTTATTCCATGCTCTTACTGTCAAAGGGGGCTCACCAAGACTTTTCCTCAGTCTTGCTAATTCTCTTAGTAACATTGGTCATGATGTCCATGTCTATGCTTATGTACTTAATGAGAAGGAAATTCCTGTTGATCTAAGGAATAAGGTAGACATCAATGCAGTATTGCGCATATCGGATTCGTCAAAATATCTTACACCTAACCTAATAACAAGATTGGATCTAGCGAAGGACTATTTTCTCATAACGAAAAAGTGGGCCAAATCCATCAGAGAGAACAAATTTGATATAATAAATGCTCATGAAGCTTTGTCGTACAAAGCTGCATTAGAACTTAAAAGACGTGAAAAATGCCCCGTCGCTTGGTATGTTGCAGATCCCGCATCTTATGTAAACAAAATTGGAGATGGAAGATTGTATGATCGCAGCTTATTGTTTAAGATTCTCCTCAATATTTTTGCAAAATACGATAAGCAAGTGATTCGTAAACTAGATAGAGTCATGATTCCGAATCATAAGCTGAAGAAGGTCATGGACGCTTATTATGGTATCCAGAGTGAAGTGATACGAATTTCTGGAGTAGACACCAAGTTTTTTGTTCCAAAGCACAATCAAGCTGAGATGAGATCATGGTTAGAAAAGGAAATGAACATACCCTCAGATTCTACTCTGACATTAAGCGTAAGCATACACATGCAACATCGAAGATTCGAGGATGCAATTACGGCAGTAGCTAATCTTAACAAAAAAGGACACAAGATACATTATCTGATAGTGGGAAGCAGCAAGCCTGCGCCTGACTATACCGCATTTCTCAGAGACTATATATCCAGAATTGGCGCTAATGGTTTTGTTCACTTTATAGACAGCTATATTTCAGAAACACAACTTTTAGATCTTTACAATGCATGTGACATTTTCTTATTCCCAAATAACAATCAGACGTGGGGTCTAGCACCGTTTGAAGCAATGTCAGTAGGCAAGCCCGTTATTGTTACCACAGGGGCAGGTGTGCACGAAGTCTTGAAAGATGGAGAAAATGCATTCATTGTTAATCCTATGGATTCTACTGCAATGTCAGAAAAGATAGAGACTCTGGTTGTTGATGGTACGCTGAGATGCAAGATAGCAATGCGAGGACGGGAATTCGTCAATACAGAAATGACATGGGAAAAATGCGCGAAAAGGCTAGTAGATTCATTCAGCAATTTGCAGTTAGCTTTTAAGAGTCATTTGTAGGTATATCCCTTCCAGTCTTCTTGTTATCGCCTGTGGAACCAAGAACGATAATATCAAAATTATCCAAGACTTGGGGTTGTACCGGATTGATGGATTGTATTTCTGTGCTACATGTGCAGTATCCATGATGGCCTTTGCACGTTGAGCATAGCTTCCTCGGTATTTGGCAGCTATTCTCGGAATTCCTCCACTGAACGAAAAGAGGTATTTGCCCATGCGCAACTTTACTTCTTTTTCGAAATCGGGAAGGGAAAATGAAGCGTCTGATTTTTTTCTGGCAAACTCGAGCAGTCTGCTTACTAAAAGATCAAATTCATGAGAATATGATCCTTCTTTGCTTAATTTTGATCCCCAATTGTCGTGCAATCGATAGTCAAATAGCACTTCGTTTATTAGTGCAACTTTTCCCATCAGGCAAAGTTTGCTTTGCAAAAGCAAATCGCAAGCTACCAGAACGTCATTATCAAACTTTCCAGCTTCGATCAGTTTTTCCCTTCGGAACATTGCTGAAGGAAAACTTGTTTCCACTTTTTTAGCATTAAATGCTTTAGTATTAATGGTGAAATCTGGGAGAAATTGGAAAATCATCTCCTCTCCACTAATTACGTATACTTCTTTGTCGCCCAACTTTTTTGGCTCATGTACAACATTGCCCTCAGAATCGATTAGTCTTGACAGAGGCGCGACGAACATAACATCGGGATTAGCTTCCAAGACATCGACGCATTTTCTGATCATGCTCTCTGATAGGACATTATCGTCATGGGTGAAGATGATATACTTGCCTGCTGCCATCTCGATAAGTCTGTTCTGTACGCCTACTTGGCCTAAGTTTTTCTCTGTGCGAATATACTGCAGGCGTGGATCAGGATACCGGTCAATTATCAACTTGGTATTATCTTTTGATGCGTCATCAAAGACTAGCAATTCAAAATCATAGAAATCTTGGTGCAAGATGCTCTCAATTGTGTACCCTATAATAGAAGCCCTATCGTGGGTAGGCACACATAGGCTTACGATGGGTGGTATAACACGTCACTTATACGGTAAATAATTCATATAGAATTTATTTCTATTGTTGCTCGCAAAAAGCTTTCCTTTCTTCTGCCCACTTTAATAGCGTAAATAGACACCAGATCTTTTTCGACAAATCTTTCTTTTTACTCATATGATCATCGACAATACATCTCACAAAATCATAGCCGGCGATACCAATTTCATTTAACCTATCCTGTCGCAATGTGGAATCTATTATGTCAACCAGTTCAGTTCGCAGGATCTCGTGTAGAGGTATTCCAAAACCTGTTTTCGGTTTGTTTACGATGTTATCCGGCAGATACTTTCTATCTAGCTGGCGAAGGATAAGTTTTGTTATACTGTCGGTGACTTTGAAATTAC
>JBFLWZ010000014.1:0-22305 GCA_040757615.1 Thermoproteota archaeon
GAACAACCTTCTTTGGCAACAGGATAGTGTTGTCAAGCGCCTCCATGAAGGCTTCGTCAAAGGCCTTGTGATTTTCCACTATTAGCCAGTGGTCTCCGCCTCCGACAATCTCTATCTTCATTGCCGGGATTTGCTTTTGCATCTGGGTCATGAGCCGGACAAATACTTCATCGTCGCTTCCCACTATGCCAAACAGCCGCAGGTTGCTATTGCTCTTCAACAGTTCAGTCGTATTGTCAGGTATCGAATAAAGTGCAACGGTGGCGGCTGCAAATCCCTCTATCGATGTTTTTGTGAAAATCCTTGTGAACGTTTCTCGCTTTTTTCCGTTCTTGAATGCGTTCTTGGCTACTTCGTGCTCCTGCATGGTTTCTTCGGCCAGAGCCATCATGCCCTTTGTCCTTGCAATCTCTCTGGTCATGTGGTGCTTTTCAAGGTCGGCATCGGGTATGATTTCGGAAGATGAAGAAATGATGATGAGGTTGTCTACCTTTTCAGGATAAGTCGCAGCATAAATGCAGGAAATCTGCCCGCCTATAGAATGCCCTACAAGCGTGCATCGATCTATCGATAGCTTGCAAAGCAGAGAATGAAGGTCTCTGACCAGATCGTGCATAGTAAACGCTTGGGCCTTGCCAATGTCACTTCTGTTATGTCCCCGCAATTCATAGGCGATAACTCGGAATCCTTTTTCGCGAAGAATCCTGATTTCTTCATTCCAGATTTCAATATTGCCTCCAATTGGATGGATCAGCACCACCGGATAATCCGTCTCTGGCCCAAAAGTCTCATAATACATCCTTGGAGTATTTGCTGTTTCAAGATATGGCATCGGCGTCGTTTGAAATGCAGATCCTACCTATATTATCTTCCTAGGAAACCAAGAGTCATGTCTGATAAAATACCATATGATACATGATAAGATATGAAAGCAGCTATTCGGACAGTGGCAGGCTCTAATAAAAGCCAGACTGATATGCGATCGGCGATTTTTGAAAAGAGAGCTGCACTTCGCAAGCTGGTCAAGCAAAATACAAAGTGTCATCACCTGCAGATCTACACCGAAGCCAATGCCGTGTGCAGAAGGATAACCGTCCTATACGAAGAAGATAAGATTTCTATGCAGCAAGCAATGGAATTGATATTTGAGACGCACGAACAGCTGAACCACAAGAATTTGCCAAAAGATACTGTTGCCCAGAATATTCACAAGCTGCTGGACAAGTTAGATGGGACAGACAAGACAACCTTTGGCATCATAATGGCAAACAGTTCTGTCCATGTTGAAAAGCAGTACGAACAAGAATCGCCTGAAGCTGGAAAATATTCAGAGAACTATTGGGCTGATGTTATATGACATTAACAGCCAATCATATTTTTGTCATAGCAAATGACTTTACAACCTCAGTCCAGGCTGCGCCGATGTTGGCCCTGTTGTATCCGCCTCCACCAAGCGCAATTATCCTGCCTTGGCAGTGCTTGTGCGCAAGCTGGTGTAGCAGTTCCGCTGCATGCCTGTGCGCCTTTGGCGAATACTGCAGGTGTGTTATCGGGTCGCCAGCCAGCCCGTCGGCGCCGCATTGGAGTATTATCAGCTCTGGCTTGGCGTCGTCTACGAACTGCTCAACCTTGTCAAATGCCTTTATGAACTCATCATCGCCGGCTTCCGGATCAAGCGGCAGGTTCAGCTTTGTACCAGCCGCCACTCCCTTGCCAGTCTCCGTTGCAAAGCCGGTGCCTGGGTACAAGTGCCAGCCATCTTCATGAATGTCTGCAAAGAACAATAATGGATCGTCTTCAAATTCATAAAAGACTCCGTCGCCGTGGTGCGCGTCAATGTCTACATACATTATACGCTTTATGCCATGCTTTTTGCGCGCAGCAATTATTGCCACTCCAATGTCATTGAACACGCAAAAACCGCCAGCAGTGTCCCGCCGGGCATGATGCAGCCCGCCAATTGGGTTGAACGCATGATCTATTTTTCTCCCCTTGCCGTCCCTGCCGGCAACCACCATATCAAGCGCTGCCAGAGTCGAGCCAATCACATTAAGTGATGCTTCAAAGATGCCCTTGAACGCCGGCGTGTCTCCCTTGTCCAAGAGAACCCCTCCATGCTTTGATGACATCCTTACAAGATCGACGTATTCTTTGTCGTGGAACGACAATGCATCTTGCTCGGTTCCAAGTACCGGCTCTTGTACCACAACACTGTCGACATTCTCGCTTTGCAGTTTTCTCCAAAATGCATCCAGCCGGTCGGTGCCAAATGGGTGTGAACCCTCAAACCCATACCTTGCAAGTGCCTCACCGTAAAAAACTGCTGTATGGCACACAAAAAATACGATACGAGAGATTGCAAATAAAGGTTCTATCGAGTCTTCAGCTGACGACTCAACTTGCTTGCATCGACTCTCAAGTTACCTGCTCAGTACTGCCTAGATTCCTGTCAACGCCTTCGACATCATTACACTCAATCTCCACCATCTCTTTCGAGTAGCAGATGCTTACAGCTTTAGGGGTCAATATGAACGAGCGGATTCTTATACAACGATTAAGTAGAATCTTTACGGAATAAACGTTAAGTGGGATATTATATTACTGTCTATTGCCGAGAGAAATCTTCGATAGACCATCCACAATCTTGAAGCCATAGCATGATACAAGCAAGGGCTTACTAGCATATGGTTGCCGTGGTTGCAACCCGCGCTTTATAGACTCCTTTCTATTTGCAAGAATGCGAGCAGCATGCGAAATTGCACAAAGTCGATAGTAATTTACTATGCTGTACTTTGCAGTGCCCTTGTAACTTAATTGGCAGAGATTTTTCATTGAAGCAACGTCATTTTCCAAGCCGACCCTGATAGAGTCGTTAACCATCTGTCTGAATTTCTCCATAAACTGCAATATCTCTATCGTAGGTTGAAATTGCTGTTTTACAGGCTTTATTGCAGTGACTGTTCCAAACAATAGGAAGTAAATTCAGAACATGCATATAAAATGACAAGTACCAAAAAGGGAGGGTTGTCTGATCTAAACAAATCTTTACAAGATAATCTTTGCAATTTGTAGTTGCAGATTAGTCGAGATTAAACTGTCATGTTTTTATTACGAAGTCACTGCAAGACTTCTATCAATGTTCACCGGCATTGTTGAGGGGATGGGCAAAGTCAAGTCCATCTCAAAGAGCAGGAGGGGCGCTGACACGGTAATGAGGGTCAAACTTGGTAGGCTTGGACGTGGCCTCAAGCGAGGCGACAGCGTCTGCATAAACGGCACATGTCTCACTGTCACAAAGCTCTCAAAGGGCGATGCCGAGTTTGAGATGGTGGCCGAGACTATCAGGAGGACAAACCTCGGCAATGTAAAACAGGGCGACAAGGTGAATGTCGAGAGATCCATGAAAGTGGGCGATAGGCTTGAGGGCCATTTCGTCCTAGGCCACGTAGACGGAACAGGCGTCATCGAGGACGTGCAAAACCTGCCGTCAGAGACCAAAGTCTGGATCAGACTCGGCGAAGGGTTGTCAAAAACTCTAGTCCCAAAAGGTTCCATTGCGGTGGACGGCGTAAGCCTCACATTGGTTGATGTCAAGGGCGACCTAGTCTCGGTGTCTCTGATACCTCATACGCTTGGAGCCACGACCCTTGGACTGAGAAAAAAGGGCGACCTAGTGAATATTGAGACAGACATCCTGGGTAAGTATGTAGCCAATAATCTACCAACGAAGTAAGTGGTACAGTACGACCTTGTCAAGCCACACCTAGCACTAGATGGAAAGACGCCCGCTCAAGCTAAGGGAATGAATGTCCGAGGTTGGAAGGAATTGCTAGAATTGGTACTGAAAAGGCAGAACTGATAATAATTTCTAGCAATCTTGTATATGTTGGATCAGAGCTTCATCACCGAGAGGGAAGCTGCCAATCCTTTCGCCGCGACACCAGAATATCGAGCGTTCTGGATAGCCTGTGTCTAGGTCAATCCTTACATCCAGATATGCCTCAGCAGGCCCAGCTTGGCAGACTTGATCTATCATCCTACATTGGTAGTAGAGAACTGCTACATGAAAGTCAGTATCAATAATCGTACGCGGGTTTTCATACTTCCCAAGAAACGCCTTAACTTCTGGAAGGTCTGCAGTTCTTGCTATCAATTCGCGCTCTGGAACACTATCCAATACTTGGTTTATTCTCAAGATAGTGTATTGCATGGCTAATACTGGTTTTCCCACAATCCAGAACATGAATCCTGCAATAACGACTACGGGAATCAGGATTATGATAATGAGCTTGCGTACCATGCCAGATATGTAGAATAATATATCTTGGTAAACATTTAAGGTAACTCCACCATCCATTCTGCAACACCCAAAGATAACACCCGCCAACGCAACACTACCAATGAAGTGGTAGCAACCAGCATTTTAGTAATCTATTAATAACAAACACCAGCAACAGCTGCCATTGTCACTGGCTGAAGCAATGGCTGCACTCAAGGCTGGGAGATTCGTTCTTGTCCGCGACGACAAGGGACGAGAGAATGAGATAGACATGGTAATAGCCGCAGAGCATGTCGGGCCTAATCATGTCGCGACAATGAGAAAGGACGCCGGCGGCCTCTTGTGCCTTGCAATCGCAAACGAGATCACCACAAAGCTTGGGCTAGCATACATGCACGACATGATAGCCGGCATGGGCAAGGTCAACCCGATATTTTCAAAGCTAACAGAGGGCAAGGCGGCATACGGCGACAAGCCATCATTTTCGATTTCAATCAACCATCGCTCGACTTTTACCGGCATCACCGACAACGACAGAGCGCTGACAATATCCAAGATGGCAGAGGTCTGCAGAAACATCGATTCAGGTGGCGTTGAAGAGTTTGCGAAAAGCTTCCGCGCGCCGGGCCATGTTCCAATCCTGATAGCTTCAAAGCGCCTGCTGCATGACCGGATGGGCCACACCGAGCTGTGCGTCTATCTGGCCAAGCTCGCTGGAATCATACCTGCAGTAGCAATGTGCGAAATGATGGATTCAACAACGCATAGGGCGCTTTCAATTGAAGCTGCCCATGAGTATGCAGATAAATTCGACATTCCATTGGTTGAAGCAAGCGAGCTCAAAACTCACGCCAAGGTGTCATAGACAAGATTGGTCAGTATCGCAATAGTAGTTTCCGAGTTTAACAGCGAAGTCACCTTCAAGATGCTCGAGCGCGCAAGAAACCATGCAGACAAGATGGGCACCAAGGTCAGCCATGTCTTTTACGTGCCCGGCGCATTTGACATGCCGCTTGCAGTAGAGCAGTTGCTGAAAAAAAGGAATGTAGATGCAGTGGTCACGCTTGGGGCAGTGATAAAGGGAGACACACGGCATGACGACATTGTCGCAGAAAACGCGGCCAGGCTAATAGCCGACCTGTCACTAAAGTACGAAAAACCCGTCGCGCTTGGCATAACCGGCCCCGGCATGACCGTCAACCAGGCAATAGAAAGGGTCAATCCCGTGCCTGTCAGGGCGGTTGAGGCAGCAGTGAACATGGTCGTGCGCTTGAGAAAGCTACAAAAGGCAGTCGGCAAGGGAACTGTGGTAATAAATGATACAGCTCACAATAATTAGGATTGAAGGATACGGGCCTTGGACGGTCACCCTCGGCTATGACAGGGAAGCCCAGCTGCAGATGCTTCAGGCAAAAATCTATCATGACGTGCAGCGGCTATTTTCATCCAAGGACGGCATCGTGTTCTTTAACAGGTTTGACGAATACTTTGCCATAACAAACGGCCTTGATGCTGATGACCACCGCGAAATTCAGCGCGAGCTTGCAAAGTCGTACAAAGACTTGACGATGTCGATGGCGATCGGGTCTGGCAAGACTGCGTTTGAAGCGAACCTGAATGCATACCACGCAAGAAAAGAAGGTGTGACTCTTGACAGGGAAGCCAAGATATTTGGCAGCATACATGAAGCAGATTTGGCCCAGATAATGCATGTTGACGTCGACAGCTCGACAAAGGTGGGCAACAGGCTGTCGCCATACGAAGTGACTGCACTTGTAATGAAAACCTACAGCAGGCTTGCCGAAGAATTCCTGAAATACAATTCGCTTGCATTCTTTCTTGGCGGCGACAACGTTATGGTGATTTCAAACGGCATGACAAAGGAGCAGGCAGATGAAGTGATAAAGAAAGTGACATCAGGCATAGACATCAAGCTCAACTGCGGCATTGGAATCGGAAAAAACGGAAGAAGGGCTGCCGAGGCCGCCACAACAGCGCTTGACACCATCAGGGACCTGCGAAAAGAAGGAAAAATCCAAACAATATATGAGATACGATGTCAATAACCATAACCAACGCCAGCCTGCTTTTGGGCAAAGAACTTGACTATGTTGAGACTGGCTACATTGAGATTGAGGGTGGAAGGATCAAAAACGCTGGGGCAGGGAGCTACAGAGGCACCGGCAAACAGCTCAACGCAAAAGGATTTCTCGTGATGCCGGGGCTGATCAATTCGCATACCCACATTGCCGACTCGATAGGCAAAGACATTGCAGCCGGCCACAAGCTTGACGCGCGGGTCCATCCTGTGTTTGGGGCAAAAAAGAAGATTCTCCAAAAGAGCCCGCGGGGGCACCTAAAGACATTCATAAGAAATTCAGCGATATCTATGATGAAAAAAGGCATTGTCGCTTTTGCAGATTTCCGGGAAGATGGGCCGGAAGGCGTAAGGCTATTGAAAGAGGCGATAGCCGGCCTGCCGATAAAGTGCATTTCACTTGGCAGAACAAACCATTACAGCGATCCAAAAGACACGGCGGGTCTGCCGCCAGAAACAATAGAGCAGGCCAAGCAGGTTTTGGAGATAGCAGATGGACTTGGGATCAGTGGTGCCAATGAAAACACCGACGAGGCTCTATCACAATACTGGGAACTTGCAAGAGAAAAAATAATTGCCATACATGCCGCCGAATCAAAAGAAACAGTCGAGTTTTCAAAAGCACGCGCAGGAAGGAGCGAAGTTGACAGAATAATTGAACGGCTAAAGCCGAATTTCGTGGTGCACATGACGAATGCGTCGGAAGACGAAATCGCGCTTGCCGCAAAAAGCAAAACAGGAATAGTAATCTGCCCTAGGGCAAACGGCGTGCTTGGCGCAGGCATCCCAAAGGTTGCCCAGATGCTCAGGCAGGGCTGCCTAGTAGCCATAGGCACGGACAATGTGATGCTGAATTCGCCAGACCTGTTGAGGGATCTAGATTACATATGGAAGGCGTCAAGAGCAATTGAGGGTGAAATGATAGAGCCCCGCGAATTTGTAAAAATGGCGACTGTCAACGGAGCGCAAATTCTCCGGCTCAATTCAGGATGCATTGAAGCTGGCCGTTCTGCAGACCTGCTATTCATTGACAAGATGCACGTCGATCTATATCCGATGCACGATCCTTATGCGGCAATAGTTCACAGGCTGAGCCAGAGTTCTATCAGGGCAGTCATGATTGACGGCAAGTTTGTAGAGGATGCAAATTGAAAGTAATGATTAATGGCGCAATGACGGTTGACGGCAAGATCGCCACTGCAAGCGGAGACTCGAAAATTTCTTCAAAGGAAGACCTTATCAGGCTTCACAAACTTCGGGCATCGGTTGATGCAGTCATAGTAGGGATTTCCACCATCCTGGCAGACGATCCTCGACTTACTGTCAGGCACGTTAGCGGCAAAAACCCTGCCAGAGTAATAGTCGACAGTAGAGGCAGGATCCCAATTGACTCGCAGATAATGCGCACCGCATTGAAGATCAGGACAATCGTAGCAGTGACTGACCAGGCGCCGGAAGAAAAGATACACAAGCTTGAGGACATGGGCGGAGAGGTGCTGGTTATTCGGGAAGGAAAAAGGGGCGAGAGCGCTGCCGTGCCTCACGGCGTCAACCTGAAAGAGCTCTTTCGCAGATTGGACAAAATGGGACTGAAAAAGGTGCTGGTCGAAGGGGGAGGGGAGCTCAACTGGTCCCTGTTGCACCTTGGACTGGTAGACGAGCTCACAGTGACAATCGCACCCAAGATCGCCGGGGGCAGGCTGGCAACCACGCTAGTAGAAGGTGACGGGGTTGACGAAATTGCGCAGGGAATCAAGCTGAAGTTAAAGCTGGTTGAGCAAAAGAGAACGGGCGAACTTGTGCTGCACTACAAGCTTTGAGGCTACTTTCTGCTGCAGTCGGTGTCTATCGCTGACTGCTGCGTCTCGGTAGTAGTCACTACTGCACTGCGGTTGCAAGCTGCTGGATAAAATGAAAGTCACTCTTTGCTACTATGTACCCTAGCAGTCACTTTTGAACAAAGAACCACAACCATTAATATCGAACTGAGCAGAATGCGCATAAGGAGTTACTTTATGTCAACAGATATAGAAAACGAATTGCTAATACGGCAGCCAGCTCAATCTCCACCATGCCCAACATGCGGGGCCACGCTGGACTTGAGTAAGTTGAAGTCTTTTGGTAGCAGGCATGTCTGTGATGGGGTATTGTATTATTGCAACAATCCTATCTGTCCTCCTGTTGAGGAGAAGCGGCAAGAGAGGCAAGCCCATATTCACAGGTAACAACCGAGTTGCAGCAGCGAATCCTACAGCCTATCTTGCAGAAAGACTAGACAAGTTATTGAACCAGAAGCGACAATAATCTGCATCCATGCCAAAACAGGTATTCTCGTGCGACTGCGGCAACGTGATGGAATGCGTTGCAGAGGACGAGAAGATAAAACCGAAATACAGGAGCATTTCCGGCAATGTGAGAATTCGATGCAATGACTGCGGCAAAGAACACGCCGTCTTTTTGAAATACAATATTGCCAAATTTGTTGGAGCGTCTCCATCATTCAAGGAAATCTCGTGATTGTTAAACGGGCTCTCTGATCTAACTTATAAAGTTCAATGCCTTATCACTGGCAACTGGATGAACCGCCTTGGTCAACTGGAGCTACATAGTGGTTTGCAAGCGCTGTGGATATATCTCGGCAGAAAAGTTGCCTGAGAAGGAAGCAAAGGACCTGATGCATGCACATGAGAACAGTAGTGCTGGATGCACAATAGGCCACATACAGTTAATGAAAGTGAGGACCTAGGCAACTCCGGCCTTCTTGTATAGCATCCTTACGCATTCAGAATACGTGCGGTACTTGAATTTGATCTCGTCTATCAGGACATCTTGCTTCAAGAAGTCTTTGCTAGTATCGACCTTGTATTTCTTGCCAATATCCCGCAAAATCGTGTTTACAGTAGAATTGCGATACGCCTCGTCTATTAATTCTGCCACAATACAATTGCGTCATGCTCGCATATCAAACTAGCTACATACAGGCAACTATGCACCCTTTTAACAGCTGCCAGAATTCCATAGCACTTTTTAAGATGTCGATCATACTGGAATCCATACTTGGACGGCCCCGCAAAATTCAACATAGGACAGGTGATGGACGGCACAAAATTTGAGCTTGACCGGGCTTCGCTGACAAAACACGCGATAATTCTGGGCGCAACCGGCTCTGGCAAGACAGTGCTGTCCAAAGTTATTGTGGAAGAGGCTGCTCTGCAGGGCATCCCGACATTTGCCATCGATCCAAAGGGAGACATCGGCAACCTAGCGTTCAAGTCGGCCAACTTTGACTTCTCAAAATGGTGTGGCAAGGAAGCAGACGCGCTGAAAACCGACAGGGCGCAATATGCCGCCAACCTGCAAAAGACCTACCTGGAAAAGGCAAGCGAGTTCAACCTTGCGCCATCAGCCGCAAAAAACTTTGAAAAAGTCACTGTAAGGATATTTACTCCAAAGTCATCAGCCGGGCTTGCGGTGGGGATATCGCCCGACCTTTCTGCCCCAAAGGGCTTTGACAAACTGCTTAGAAACGACATCTCGTCTGCAGCCGACCTACTTGACCTCACTTCCTTTAACTTGCTTCGGCTCGCCGGGTATGGCGAAGGTGACAGAAAGCAGGTAACGTTTGTTTCTGCAATTCTTGAAAATGCGTGGAAAAATGGGGAGAACCTCACGATAAAGGACCTTATCAAGAATATCGAGAATCCATCGCTCAGCTACATCGGATCTCTGCCAGTCTCAAAAGTGGTGTCTGAAAAAGAGAGAAAAGATCTTGCAACTAGGATAAACCTGCTGATATCAGACCCCAAGCTCCGGTCGTGGTCATCTGCAGAATCTATCAATTTTTCCGAGCTGTTCAGCACTCCCTCGATCAACATACTGGATCTCCGCAACATCCAGTCAGAGCAGGAAAAACACCTTTTTGTAGAGCTGATACTTCAGCAGCTGTTCCAGTGGCTAATCAAGCAGGGCAGCGCGCAAACTCTGCGCTACCTGCTGTATTTCGATGAAATCGCCGGCTATTGCCCGCCGGTCCGGGAGCCCCCATCCAAAAAGTTGCTGCTGCTCTTGATTAAACAGGCGAGGGCTTTTGGACTTGGGATGCTGCTTGCAAGCCAGAATGCAGTAGACCTTGACTACAAGGTGATCTCTAATGCAAACGTCCGCTTAATTGGAAGGCTGGGGGCGCAGCGCGACATCCAGCGCGTAAGCGTTGGGCTAGAGCTTGATTCCGACGCAGAAAGGGAAATCGCAAGGCTGCGTCCCGGCGAATTCTTTTGCAACACGTTTGACCCCAAGTTCAGGTCCGTCATAAAATCTAGATGGACTCTGACATATCACAGAGGGCCACTTGAGGACAGCGAGATCGCCGAACTTATGGCACAGTTCAAAAAGAGCGAGCCAATCGCCAAGCAAGAGCCTGAACAAGAAAAGAGCGAGCCTGAACTAGAAGAGTTATCCGAGGAACCAGAAAGGCCGGCCAAATTCCTGCCTGTGGTGGCACCTGAGAGCCAGATCGTGACAGCAGGCGATCATGAGACGTTTCTTTTGCTTGAAAAGAAATTTGAGCCAAAGAACCTCTTTAGTTTTATCAAGCTTGGAAATAATCTCAAATCTGTCAAAGTATTATCTGCAGAGCCTGAGGAGCGGTTTTATCCTGTCTTTGAGCTGAACGCTTCGGTTTTTGAAAAGGGATACGTCAAACAAACGCTGGACAAGATTGTCGAGCTTGCAGCATTTGGCGGCGGCCTTGTCGAGCTGCCAGAGCACTCTATAACATCACACCGTATCGTCCATGCAGAAGACCGTGCCAAAGCTGGGATGTGGAAAGGCGAGATCCAAAAAGCAATCAACGAGATGGAAAAAGAGTTGAAGCACAAGTTTGACATCCTGATCGAAGAAAAGAGGAAGGAGAACATTGCAAGCAGGTCTGAAAAGCCACAGGCCAAGATAGCCGATATCGAAGCCGATGTTGCCAGGATGCAGCAGTCAATAAACACCGACATTGATGCTGTAAAAGAATACGAAAAGCTGTACAAGCAGCTAAAGAAGGAAAGCAAAAAGAAAAAGACGCTAAAGGCCCGCATGATATCGGTGGAAAACAGGATAGAAACAAAAAAGCAAAAGATCATTTCAACAAGAAGAAAGATCGAGCAGCTGCATACCAACCAAAAAGCACTGGAGGACAAGCTGCGAGAGATCGAGCAGGACGAAGAAGAAAAATTCCACCACGCACTGGGCAACATCAAGAGCAAGACAGGCTACCACGTTGCCGGCTGGCTCGTTGAGACGATATATCGGGCAAGAATACTTGTAAATGACTCAAAGGAGCATTACGGCGACGTCGTGTGGAGCGCCTACACCGGAGAAGGAACTTGGGGGAGATGCTCGTCATGCTCTGTCGCCCTTGCCGAAGGCTCGACGTGCAGCTGCGGCAACTTGCTTTGCAGCACCCACCTTGCCTATTGCAAGATGTGCCTGGAACCTGCATGCGCAGAGCACCGGGCACTATGCCACATTTGCAGCACCACGTTTTGCGCCTCACACCACATCAGATGCGAAATTTGCAAGTCCACTGCGTGCACGGGCCACAGCAGCGTCTGCAGCATCTGCAACAGAAAGGTGTGCAGCAACTGCTCGCAGAAAAAAGGGCTATTAAAGAGCAAGATAATCTGCAATGGCTGTTCTGCGCTGTAGATTATAGAACAATTTTTCAGCCGGCTTAAAACCACTTTGGACAATAGCTACAAGTGAAACGAGTTGCGCTGGCAATCGTAGCGTTGGCAGTAATCGTAATCATGCCGGCAAGCGCACAATCCGGGGTTCCTGTAAAAAATGCCCTCATTATTGTTAGCTCCCAAGATGATTCGATATTGCAATCAATCCTTGCCACCGGTGGATCGCCTTCTAGCGTGCAAAGGGCTATCAAAGCGGCAGCAGGTCTGCTGTCAGCTCCAGCACTTCACATATCGACTGATGCGACTGGCCAGTTCATGCTGGATGCACCTTTGAATTATGGCACTTATGATGTCTCTGTATTTGCGCTAGGCTTTGTAGCATCGCCAGATAGCCTAGTAGTTGACGGCACTGGTGGAGCAAAAAACCTAACTATTTTTATGCAATCCTCGGCAATGGTATCTGGCAGAGTTACAGACAGCCAAGGCAAGCCGATCCCGGGAGCAGTGGTTGCAGCAGGAGGCCCACACTCGGCCAATTACGATATTACAATGGATGACGGGGTCTTTGTCCTTGACACCGGCCTCAAGACAGGCATGCACAAGATCCATGTCTTCAAGCCCGGCATCGATATCGCCAAGCTACAAAAACTTAACAATACCGAGTTTAGCATGCTTGAGAACAAGGTTCCGGCATTGTTCAAGACTGAAGCATCCGGCTACATTTCAGAGGTTTTTGAGGTGGAACTGGAGCAGGGCAAGCTTACAACTAGGAACGTGCAGCTGGAAAACTCGCATACTATCTCTGGCATAGTGACGGACAGCGCGGGCAATCCTTTGAAAGACATCGCTGTATTTGCATTTGATGCTGACGGCACCATGGTTGACACTGCAGCAGTAACCGATTCCGATGGGCGATACCTGCTGAACAATGATCTGGCGTCAGGGACCTGCACTGTAGTCATACCGTCGCTTTTCGCAAGAGGCTATGCCCCGGCAAGCGCCGTTGTGAACGTGCCGGCAGAAAACACGACTGATTTTTCTTTGCAGACATCCGGCAAGATCACCGGAATTGTAACTGATTTGAAAGGAAGCCCTGTCACTGGTGCAACAGTCTTTGCAATATCAAAAGGTTTTGCCAATGACACACAGCTTTCCCAGTTCCTTGGCTCTGGAGCGGCCCTCGCAAAGACAGATGATGACGGAAGGTTTACGCTTGACAGCGGCATAGGCAGCGGGGCATACATCGTCACGGCTTCCTTTGGGAGCGTGCCTGTCAGTGCCTCTGCAGAGGTTCAGGCGGGAGGCACTGAAGACATTACCCTTGACTTTGAGCGGACAGTCACGATAAGCGGCAAGGTGACAGATGGCAGCGGCAGGCCAATCAAAGACGCTCTAGTTACTCCAAGCTTTGTCAGCACTCTTGGCGCCGAGCTGTTTGGGGCAACGACTGCTTCTGATGGCTCGTATGAGTTGACAATTCCACTCAGGGGCAACAGCAGCTTGCTGTTTGATCACGTCGCGGCATCCGCAGACGGATATGCCAGCGCCATTTCACAGATAAACGCTACAATCATGTTAGACAGGATACCAACCACCAAAATAACTGGGATTGTGATGGCGCAAAAACCTGCCTTGCCGCCGGTAGAGACGGTGCTGACAAGGAACGGAACTGTGATTTTCGAGCACGCAGACGCGCACTATGGAGTTGGCCTCCAGACAAACGTACGAGTAATTGCCGCAAACTTTGATCCATCAAACAAGAGCATCAGCTTAAATCTGGAGGGAGTGCAAGATGCTATGGGCAGATCAAAATTTGCAATCCCAAAAGAGTTCATGTCCGGGCCCTTTACCGTCACCCTTGACGGCAGGCTGGCAGAGCCGATAGACACAGCAGAAAACCAGACGCATTCTATAATCACTGTAGAGCACCATGATGTTGGGCGGATAAGCATACATGGCGCGACTGCAGTCTCCGAGTTCCCGCTGCCTGCCGCGCTTGCCGCAGCTGGAGTGGCAGCCGCGCTTGCGTGGAAGAGGATAAAGCCCTAGGAAGCGGCACACTCGCTAAACATTCTGTGCTCCCCTGTCTGCACTATGGTGCACGTCACTTCCGAAATGGACGTCTGCTGGCTGTTGCTGTTTGCGCTGCTCGTAAGCGCCGCAGCTACAAAGCTGGTGATGAAAAAGACAAGGGCAATGACTACCAGCAGGAAAAGTACTAGGCGCGACTTGCTGCTAGTAGCACTCATATCAGGATGATTGGAAAAAGTAATTGTTATTCTTTTCTGTCACTCATGATTTTTAAGGTTCCTGCCACCATATTGATGGTAGATGTTTGAAAACGAGCACACTTTGCGCAGGTTCATGACGGAGAAGGCCGAGGGCCAGTTCCACGACAGGTACGAGCGGGCGCTGGAGCAGGTGAGGCAAGAGTTTGGCAGGAAATACCCGATGATCATTGGAGGCAGGGAGGTAAGAACCCCTTCTACGGTGGCGCAGACATCGCCAATAGACACCCGTATAGTACTTGGGCATCTTCCGGTTGGAAGCGCAAGCCACGCAAAGCAAGCAATAGCTGAGGCGAAAAAGGCGTTTGCTGGCTGGAGCAGAACCCCGTACAAAGAGCGCCTGCGGATATGCAGGTCGGCAGCAGACATTATGGCCCAGCGCAAGTTCGAGCTAGCTGCTTGGATATCGTATGAAAACGGCAAGAACCGCTACGAGGCAATAGCCGACGTGGACGAGGCCATCGACTTTTTGCGCTATTATTCAGAAGAGGTGGAAAAGAACGAAGGCTTTGAAGTGCCGATGAAGAGCGCCCAGCCAAACGAAAAGAGCAGAAGCGTGATGAAGCCCCGGGGAGTGTGGGGTGTCATTGCGCCCTTTAACTTTCCGGCTGCCATTCTGGTCGGCATGAGCGCCGGCGCGATAATCACCGGCAATACCACGGTGGTCAAGCCATCAAGTAACACCCCAATAATTGCATTCAAGTTCGCGGAGATATTTCGAGAAGCTGGCCTGCCTGACGGCGTCTTTAACCTTGTAATCGGGCTTGGTGGCAAGGTCGGAGGCGAGCTTGTGAGCAACAAGGATGTCGCCGGCATAGTATTCACAGGGTCTCGCGATGTTGGTTATAGCATGGCAAGGGCATTCAGCAAAGAAAGGCCAAGGCCCCTGATCGCAGAGCTTGGAGGCAAGAACCCGGCTATCGTGACCGAGACTGCAGACATTGGCAAGGCAGTCGACGGCGTAATGAAGGCGGCGTTTGGCTACTCGGGCCAAAAATGCAGCGCGTGCTCAAGAGTGTATGTGCACAAGAAAGTAAGAGACGAGTTCATGAAGAGGCTAGTTGAGAAGACTATGAGCCTGCCTGTAGGAAACCCGCTTGACCAAAACACATTTGTTGGCCCCCTTGCAAACCAGGATGCCTACAAGAAGTACCACCAGTACGTCAGGATCGCAGGCAGGGACGGCAAGATTCTGGTCGGCGGCTCGGCCAGAAAGGACGGCGAGCTAAAGCACGGCTATTACGTGCAGCCGACTATTGTTACTGGCCTGCCAAAAAAGCACCGGCTGTTTAGAGAAGAGATGTTTGTCCCGATCCTCTGCGTGGCCGACTATGAAAAGTTTGACGACGCGATAAAGCTTGCAAACGATTCAGACTATGGACTGACTGCCGGGATATTCAGTGGCAAACAGGAGGAGATCAAAGAATTCCTCGACTGCATCGAGGCCGGCGTCGTGTATGTCAACCGCCAGGCAAGCGCCACCACCGGCGCCATGGTCGGCTGTCAGCCGTTTGGCGGCTGGAAAGACTCTGGCACCACCGGCAGGGGGACGGGCGGGCCGCACTATCTCACGCAATTCATGCGTGAACAGAGCCAGACTATTGTTGAATAAGCGATCTGGCCAGCAAGAGCAGGTTGCGCTTGCGCTCCCTTATCCGGCGTACAGAGTAGGGGAGCCAATGGCTGCCATAGGGGATGTACTCTGCAACTGCAAGCCCCTTTTTGACAAGGTCTGCTTTCAACTCGTCGCGGATCCCCATCAGCAGCTGGAACTCAAACTTTGAATTGTTGTTCAGCCTGATCGCTTCTTCTACCATGTTAGAGTCGTGTGTAGCAATCGCAAAATAGTTCCTGCTTTCAAACAACATCTTCATAAGTTTGAGATAGTTGACGTCGACCTCCTCCTTTGACGTGAACGCGTACTCCTCTTGTTCGTGGTACGCGCCCTTTACGAGCCTCACCTTGCCGCCCTGCTCGATTATGTGCAAGAGGTCGCTTGCGCTCCTGCGCAGGTACGACTGTATGGCAATGCCGGTCATCTCGTATTGCTCGAGGATCTCTAGGTAGATGGCTATTGTGTCTTCGGTGAACTTGGTCGACTCCATGTCTATCCACACGAACTGTCCAAGCTCCCTGGCTTTTGAGGCAAGCCTTTTGAAGTTCCGCAGGCAAAGGTCGTAGCCTATTGCAAGCCCAAGCTGGGTCGGCTTGGCGGAAATGCAGCCGCGGATGCTTCTCCTGTGCATCAGCTCCATAAGCGAGAGATATTCCACCACCGTATTTTCGACTGCACTTTCGTCAACCGTCTCTTCGCCAAGGAAATTCAGGATGGCCGACATGCCCTTGCTGTTAGAATCAACCGCAGCAGTGATTGCCTCGTCTGTGCCATAGCCGGCGACCCACTTTTTCGCCACCCTGAAGAGCAGCCGCTCCATCAGGCCGGAGTCGTAGCTGTGGGAATGGGCTGCAGTCTCCAACACGATAATATTTCGTATTTCCTTGATATAACCTTAGACGGTCAGTATGGCCTTTTTCAGCTCCTTTATCTTGTAAAAGGCCTTGCACGAGACGCAGGCCTATCCATCAACGTCGCCGAGTCTTGACTCGATGGTGCGCCTCGTCATCTCGCAGCCGCAGTCCGGACAGTGTAGCATGATAAGGAAGAGCGCGACCTGAATTAAATATCAAGGGCTAGAATCTCCCGGGTCAAGTCTTTGTGCGGACATAATCTTTTATTGAGTCCCTATTGAAGTGTGCCTGTCCATGATGATAGATGTCTTGAAGCAGGCGTGCAAACAGGTCCACACAACGACACGCGGCCTCGCCGGCACCGCACGGGCAAGCAGGCAGATGGGGAGGGGAGCCGGAGGAGACATGTCGCGCAGGATCGACCTTGTCGCAGAAAAGGCGGTTATTGACCTGTTGAAAAAGCGCAAGGTGGACGCCACAGTGATAGGCGAAGAGTGCGGCAGGATCGAAGGCAAAAAGGGCTACGTTATCATGGACGCAATAGACGGCACCACGAATGCAGTGCGCGGCATCCCGTTCTACTGCTGCTCCATAGCCTATGCGACTGACTTTAAATTAAGCGCGGTCACGGACGCGGCCATAATCGACCTTGCAAGGGGCGACCTCTACTACGCCTCTAAGAGCAAGGGGGCGTCTGTAAACGGCAGGAGGATCCATGCAAAGAAGGAGAGTCCTCCTGACCCGACGATAGGAATCAACGTGTCCGGCGTAAAGCCCTCTGTGGTTGAGAGGCTCGCGCCCATAATCGCAGAGGCAGATCATACCAGGCAGTTTGGCGCAAACGCGCTTGAAATGTGCTTCCTTGCAAGGGGACTCTTGGACGCATACATCGACCTCCGGGGCAAGATCCGGCCGACCGACATCGCGGCCGGATGCCTGATCGCAAGGGAGGCCGGCGCAAAGGTGTATTCTGATACTGGCATAGACTTGGAGTCGGACCTTGATGTCAAGACCAAGCTGTCATACGTGGTGGCGGCAAACGACGGCATGCGGGAGCGGCTGTCAGGCCTGTTCTAGCGCCACATCGCCGGCTTGTCTTTTATACATGGTTTGGTGGCATATGGATTATTATATCAGTAGTTCTCAATCGCCAATCAACGCACATCCTGATCGATAAACAACCAAGCAAACAATCAACATTGGTGCACAAGAAAGTTCAAAGGTTGATTCGTCATTTTTACAGATAATGAAGACTTCGTGCAGGGCGTGCGGAGGGTATCTGACACCGACTTCCCACTGCACAGTGTGCAAAGAGTACATCACGTGGATGTGCAACAGCTGCGAGCGCATGGAGGACGTCACCCATAGCCACAACTACTGCAGAGTGCCGGTAGAAGAAAGGCAGGAAAAAATCACCAAGGAAATTTTTTAGACCTGCTTTGACTTTCTCTGGGCCGCCTCCCTTCTTGGATCCTTCTCTGAGTACGGGTCGGGCCGCGGCTCCTCTCCCAACTGACCGCCGGTCGCGTCGTTCAGCGCCTGGTCGCGCTTTAGCGGGTTCTTCCTCTCTGTGCTCATGCAGAACATGCGGCACCATCGCTAATACGCATTCTCTATATTGTTTGGCAGGCCGCCGGAAGCACTCGACTCGTCGACTATTACGGGCTCAAACTCATTATCTTTTATTACATTGTTGAGGAGCGTGTTGTTGTACGACCTGTCCAAAACACCAATGCCGTTCTTGTTCCCTATTATCGTGTTATTTATGATTAAATTGTCATAGCCTTGCTTGTCGATGTAAATGCCATACTTATCATTGTACCTCGCAACATTATGCTGAACTGTACTGGAATTGGTGAGCCAGTGGAGCCCGATCCCTTCCACATTGTGCTCTACCAAGTTGTTGGTTACAGTCACGTTTAGGCAGTACTTTGAGCATATGAATCCCTGGTTTCCATTGTCATGGATGTGGTTTGAATCCACCACAAAGTGCCCTGATCCCGTGTGGGGGTCAAGTCCGTACCGGGTGTTTGCATAAATCTCGCTGTTGGATATAGTGAAATTCTGGGTCTTGGTGGTGTAGAACCCGTAGTAGTTGTAGGCGATCGTAGAGTTGGCGATGGTAAAGTTCCCGGTGCCCCTGTACTCTAGGGCCGCACGTGCGTTGCTGGTGTTGGATATTCCACCGAGTGGAAAGCCCATGTGCGTTACCGAGGAGTTTATTACGTCCATCGTACCGCCATCTCTCACCACGATGTAGGGCCGCGGGTGGTACGCGTTGCGGTCAGGGGCGTTCCTTTCAGAGTCCCATGAAGTGACGGTCGAGTTTACCATTTCGGCCTCGCCTCCTATGACGACCATCCTCCTTGGTAGGACATCCTGCGGGTCTGACCTGATAAGCAGCGTTTCATTGGCTATCCACAGCTTGGCGCCTTCTTCGATGATTATCGTCCTGTTCATCAGGAACCTGCTTCCGTCTTCCAGTGCCACTTTGCCCATCGCATCTGGATACCTTTTGTGCAAGCTATCCAGAGTCCAGCTCCCGTTGGCAATGACAAGGTCCGTCCTTGGGTTTACCGTATAATCGAATTTGGTCGAAAGGGTCTGATTCAGCCGACCGGTGATGTTCATGCTCGCCCCCTTGGGGTATGTGGAGTTGAGTACGGTGCTTGAATCCACATTGCTGCTGTCCGTAAACTGTACAGTACCTCTAGTGTTCAGCACGCTTTCCAGCAGCGCGTCGCTGTACTCGAATCTTGGCGGGTCCTTTGGGGTAAAGGCGATGATGCTCGAATTCCAGTAGTGGATCCCGTTTTCAAGAAACGTGACTGCGTCTGCAATCCTGCTGTTCTGGGTAAGAATTTCCCTGTCGGTCAGAGCAATGTTGTTGAAGGTTGAAGGTGGATAGCTCTTATCGTATTCGCCGGTATTTGTCCAGGGCCTGACGGTGTATCCAAGATGCTTTAGCGTTTCTACTATGAAGGGGTGCTTTTCTGCAAACGTGTTTTCAAGAAAGAATACGGCTCTGGACACATTGTATTTGAGAAGCGGGTAAAGGATGTGCTCTAGGTGCCTGTCGCCGCCTTCCGGGATGTAGAACGTCACCGTGACATTGCGCACCCAGTCTCCATAGAGGATACCCGGCCTCTGGCCGTTCTGCATTGCCTGTGCCTGCGCTTCCATTTCTCCTTCTGTCAGTATGTAGGGCGCTACCGACCTCAGCCAGCCGTCTGCGAGAGTGTTGTCTGTTTCAGTGTCCGGGTTGCTGCTGTCATGCAGGTACCACCGGTACGTGCTTAATTTTACGTAGCTCCACATGTCTGAAAAATGGTGGCCCACTATTGGCGCGGCGACATACCAGACCATCAATCCAACGGCAATGACAACAAAGACGGGGACAAGAGAGAACCTATCCACCACCGCGATCGCCCCTGCCTAGACGCGCCTTACACCCCATTTTGCCACCACCGGAAGAAACAACCTGCGAGTCAACTCTGAACAACAGCAGAACTTATGCCAATCTACTTAACAGGTGCTTTTTTTTGTTGCATCAAATAATTAGCAAGGCGACTTTCTGATGCTTGTTCGCCAAAAACTTTTGTTTGAATATATCGGTAGATGATTTGGTGTGTGGCTCACTTTAGTTTTAATCGCGATTCGTTTGTTATATAACACACAGATAGGAAAGTGCCTCAATGCTCAAATACCAATCTCGTGACTGCGTTTACGTTGCAAAGGAGAAAAGCAATTCGTAGATTCCAGAAAAGGAGCCATGGCAGCCTTGACAATGCCTCCGGCACCAAGGTCCTTGTGATAGGCTTGGGCCAGCTCGGGTTTCCGGTGGCGCAGTATGTAAAGCAAAGGGGGTTTGACACCTATGGCTATGACATCAGCTCCAAGGCTCTGGAAAATGCAGAGGGAGCCGGCATAAAGAGAGCAGGCAGTTTTAGCAATTTTGACGTTTACATATTATGCGTGTCGACGCACATGCCAAACGACATCTATCTTCCGTACACCGACAACCTGATGGCCGTCGCCCGTCAGATATCCGAGCAGGCAAGTGACGGCGCCCTGGTATGCATAGAGAGCACGATCCCACTGGGCACTGCAAGAAAGATCTGCGACATGTTCAACCACAGGCTGCACGTCGCGCACGTGCCGCACCGGTGGTACCAACACGACCCGGAAAAGTATGGCGTAAACCAACTGCGCGTGGCAGGCGGGATCGAGCCCTGCTGCCTTGCCATGGCTGTGCAGTTTTATTCCGGCGATCTGAACGGCCATGTTTCTAGCAGCCGGATAACGGGTAGCCTTGGGATTCCAATTCATCCTGTCAAAAGCGCAGAGGTGGCGGAGCTGACCAAAACGGTTGAAAACGCGCACAGGTACCTCCAGATAGCGTTTGCTGAGGAACTCTACATCTGGTGCCGCCTCAACAACCTTGACTTCTGGGCGCTGAGAGACGCACTTAACACTAAGTGGAACGTGAACGTCCTCGAGCCGAGGGACGGTATAGGGGGCCACTGCCTGCCCAAAGATACGAGGATGTTTTTGAATTCATCACAGGTGATCAAGAGCAAGATACTTTCGGCGGCGCTTGAGGTAGACATGGACTACAGGAATTACAAAAAGTTCGAAACGCAGGCAAATACGCTAAAGGATAGCAGGATTGGAAATGCATCGATTCCCGTATTATAATGCTGATTTTAGGAGGGCTCCTGTATGAGCAGGAAGCAGTCCATCCTGACATTTGGCGCACACCCTGACGACATAGAGATAGGGATGGGCGGGACCGTTGCCAAGCTGGTCGGCATGGGATACGACGTGTATCCCGTGATATGCACCCTGCCGGATTTTACAAAGATAGACAGGAAGGACCAGCGGAAAGCCGAAGCCATGATGTCATCCAAGATTCTTGGAACAAGGCCTCCAACCATCCTTGACCTTTCCTCGGACGAGCTGCAGTTTGGCCGTAAGTTTGTCGCCTTGTTAGATGAGATCATCCAAAAGTATCAGCCAGAGGCGGTTTTTACGCAGTGGATTGGCGACTCCCACCAGGACCACTATGTGCTTACAAGGGCCGTGATGGCGGCCGCGCGGTACACAAAGAACCTCATGATGTACGAAACAACCATTCCCGGCGGCATAACAGAGCAGGCCTTTCGGCCGCAGCTGTTCATAGACATCAGCGACACGCTGGAAGTGAAAACTGATGCCCTCAACTGCTTCATTTCCCAGAAGGCCCGCGGTGGGCACCTTTGGATAGATGCCGTCGTCGGCAGATGTCGCTACAGGGGATTTCAAATCAAAACAGAATCTGCAGAGGCGTTTGAGGTTATCAAAGTAAACAAGTGGTAAAAGTTCTTGTTGTCAAAAAAGAAGAAAAAGGGGTTTAGACAGGAGGGCTTATCTCCCTGATGCTAAACCACTTGAAGTCGACATCTGTTGCGTGGTCCCACCTGAAAGTGGCGACTGGGCCTCCCCACAGGACCTTTT
>JBFLWZ010000015.1:0-22181 GCA_040757615.1 Thermoproteota archaeon
AGAATGATCAGATGCAGAAGCAGTTCATCAACATCGCAGCCCACGAGCTTCGCACGCCGATCCAGCCGCTACTTGGCATAGCCGACATCCTGAGGTCGCAATTCAGGGACGGAAAAGAAACGATCGAAGTCACCAAATCAAAGGTCGACATGATAGTCCGTAACGCAGAGCGGCTTGAACGGCTGTCCTCCGACATACTTGACGTGGCTAAAATCGAGAGCCAGTCGCTGAAGCTAAACAAAGAGCCGTTTGACGTTGTCAGCGTGGTAAAGGATGCAGTCAAAAATACGCAGCATTATGCAAGGGACAGCCAAGGTACGCTAGCCATACAATTTGAGAATAGCGCCAATGACAAAATTGTTCTCAATGGCGACAGGGGCAGGATAACCGAGGTTATAGACAACCTCTTGAGCAATTCCATCAAGTTTACCAAGAACGGCATCATAACTATAATGTTAAGGACCGAACAGGAAACATCCGGAAAAGAATTCGCCGTAATATCTGTCAAGGATAGCGGAATGGGCATCGATCCTGAAATAATGCCCAGATTATTTACAAAATTTGCAAGCAAGTCGGAACAGGGGACAGGCTTGGGGCTGTTTATATCAAAGAATATTGTCGAGGCTCATGGAGGCAAGATCTGGGCAGAAAATAATAGGGACGAGAAAGGGGCGATCATTACATTTTCTCTTCCCCTGACATGATGTTGCAAACGTTATATCGAATGCGACACTAGTATATGCGAAGGATGTCAAAACGCAACAAGGAGACAAGAAGGCAGCTGGACGACGACATCGAGTTCCGCGACACATTCGATCAGCCCATCAAGGCCGGCAAGGGGTCTTTGCCGTATCAAGTCCCAAAGGAAGACCGTGCAGCTGCAGCGCATTCGTTTGCAAGCGATGTCGACCAGCAAAAGATGCTCGCCCAGCTCAAGTCTGAGGTAGCCGCGCTGAGGGAAGAGGTAGTGTCGCTTGCCAAGAGGGTCGAAAGGCTCGAAAAAAGCTGATGCGCATATACTTATCCTAGGTTTGTATGTACAATGCATGGCCGGCATGACAGAGTCAATCACCATCTGTTACAAGAACAACCTGCCGCTCGTAAGCATGGGGATAATCGACGCGGGCAGCAACAAAAAGATCGTCGTCGATGCGCACCTTGATTTCGCCTCTTCAAAGACAATAATACCGACCTACATCGCAAACGAGATGAACCTGTCGTTTGCAGGGAGCGACGAGACCGTGACGGGGGCCGGTATAATCCAGATCCCGTACTATGAAGTGTCGATCGAGCTCTTTGGCAAGCTCTATGAAAGCGTGCACGTCGGATGCCTAGACCTGCCCGAGCGCACACCAGCCGCGGCGCTGATAGGCAGGGACCTGCTTGACAATTACAGGATATGCCTTGACGGCAGAAGGAAAGAGATTACAGTGTGCTAGCAAAACAGAAAAGCCAGCTTGCTCTTAATAAGAGATATGTCTCTTGACGAAATGAAGTGCGTGCCATGCCGCGGAGGCATGCCGACCCTCACCGACGCAGAGATCGACCAGTACTATGAACAATTGCAGAGCTGGTCTGTCGTGGAAAGGGACGGAATAAAGCGGCTGGAAAAGTCGTTTGCGTTCAAGGATTTTGCTGAAGCGCTTGCATTCACAAACAGGGTGGGCGAGATTGCAGAAAAGGAGGGCCACCACCCGGACATACTGACCGAATGGGGCAAGGTCACTGTCAGCTGGTGGACGCACAAGATAAAGGGATTGCACAAGAATGACTTTATCATGGCGGCCAAGACTGACGCACTTTTGCGGTAGCAGGAAGTGTTTATTACGGCCTCCTTTCGATAAGGCAGTGATGCCCAACCCGTTCTTTGACAAGGACATTGTCTCGATAAAGGATTTTTCTAAAGGCGATCTGGAGTACGTATTTGATGCGACCGACCGGCTCAGGGCGCTCAAGCCGTCAGAACGGGGTGAACTTGGCAAGGGCAGGACGCTTGGCTACATTTTTTACGAGCCGTCAACCAGAACAAGGATGAGCTTTGAAGCGGCGATGGCGTCACTTGGCGGAAGCTCGATCGGCATTGCCGATTTAAAGTCGTCGTCGGTGGAAAAGGGCGAGAGCCTTGCCGATACAATAAGAGTAATCGATCTCTATTCAGACGTAATAGTGCTCAGGCACCCCATGGACGGCTCGAGCAGGTTTGCGGCCGAGCTGTCGCAGAACCCGATCATTAACGCAGGCAGCGGAAGCGAAGAGCACCCGACGCAGGCGCTGCTCGACCTCTACACGATGCTCAAGGAGAAAGGCAGGATCGACGGGCTATCAATAGCCATAGTGGGCGACCTGAAATACGGCAGGACGGTGTACTCGCTGCTGTACGGGCTGTCCAATTATGATGTCAACATCCACCTCGTGTCGCCGCAGTCCCTCCGGGTAAGAAAGGAGTCGATCTATGAGATGCAGGGCAGAATGAAGATAAAGGAGCACAGCGAGCTTGACGAGGTGCTGCCTGAGGCCGACGTGATCTATGTCACAAGGATCCAGCGCGAGCGCTTCCCTGACGTGCAGGAATACGAGAAGGTGCGCGGCTCGTACACGATAGACGAAAAGACGATCGAAAAAGCAAAGAAGGACATCGCGGTGATGCACCCGCTTCCGCGCCTTGACGAGATCTCACACTCGGTGGATCACCTGAAAAACGCAATATATTTCAAGCAAGCATCGTATGGTAAAGAGCTACGCGCCGCGCTCTTGGCGCTGATGCTGAACGAAAGCCTGCCTGGCTAGTCGCGAAAAATTGTCTATCAACCATTTCGCCTAGCATCTGACAGAATTATCTATGCATTGTGCTTTAAACCAAAAAAGTTGATCATGAGCATTGTCTGATCTGCACCATTGCAAGTGCGGCTTGTGCTCGCACGACTCCCGGGCTGATTGCATCAATGGCAGGTGCTTTTGTTGCGACCTCGAAGACATGTTTGCCCTGCTGACGATGCACGAGTTTGAGCCTCGAAGCAGGCTGCTTGCACGCTAGGCTTCATGAAAACTCTTTAAAATAATTGCTGCGAGGTATGCAAAAGATCAAGACATGATAAGGAGAAGAACCGCTGGTGACAGCGCCGCCCTGTCTGCTTTTAGAAACTGCACGTTTTGCGGCTCAAAAATCCCCGGCGGCAGGGGCACGATGCACGTCAGAAACGACGGCCGCATACTGTGGACGTGCTCAAAGAAATGCGACAAGAACCTGTTCCTGCTCCGCCGGGACGCAAGGAAGCTAAAGTGGACTGAAAAATACGTGAGGGGCGGAGCGCAGGTAAAGAAAAGGTAGCCAGCGTCAGCGCGAAATGCTTCGCGTGGCCGGCATCCTGAGCCCAAACACAAGCAGTACAAAGCCTGCGACCGTGACGAACCAGCCGATGATGAAATACGTGAATGGGTCCGTCCCGCATACTTGAGCCGCGCCGCCAGACAGGCACCTCTGGTACGCCAGCGAATCGACCAGTATGGACTTTAGGATTATGGCCTTTGATATTGCCACCACTGCAATGCCCGCCAGCACGAGCGCCTTGTTCATTATTTAGAAAATGGCGCTGAAATCTAGTTAAGGTTTGCTTGTTCTATTCGGCATGGATCTCGTTATAGTGCACCATGTATTCGGAATCTGACTGGAAGGTCTCGTTGCACTTGCTGCACGCAACTGGTATCCCGGTGTCGTCGCGGTCTTTTGACATCGCCGGAAAAGTGGCAAAAATCCAATAAAAGAATTTCAGATCATCTCTGGCAATCCAGAATGTTGCTATAGCATATTCTTTCACATGAATTTATGTGCAGGTTTTACTAAGGATGCATCGACGCATTTATGCTCTATCGCAACCTGCTCCTTCTGATTGCAATTGCAGCCGGAGCCAGTGCTCTAGCGGTAGCTTCCTACCAGTACTACAACTTTACTACTAAAAAGATCATCGAAATCTCAGAACAGGACGTCCACAGCAACGCGCAGATCGAGACCTATGCCATTTCAAACGCGCTGACAGGCAAGATAGCGGACATTGATAACAACCTCAAGCTTCTTGCCAGCTCGCCTGTCGTCCAGCAAGGCGACCTGAGGGCCCAACAGCTGTTCGATGCCACGCAGGCAACCAGTGCTGTCCTGACTGACGGCTATTACTGGCTGAATGAAAACGGCTTCATCATAACGTACAGCGAGTTCAACACCAGAAAATTCCCAGACTATAGGGGAGACGACCTGAGTTACAGGGAGTATTTCTCGGTCCCAAGGGAAACGCTTGAGCCTTTCGCCAGCACCACGCTCGACTCTGTAGATGGCGTGCCGAGGATGTACCTGTCGCAGCCAATAATAAACACGCAGACCGGTCAGTTTTCAGGAGTCATGGTGGCCTCAATAAGCACCAAGAATGCGGGCGCGTTCATGCAGAGCCAGCTGTTGCCGGAATACAGGAGCAATGTGGGGCTGACCGACAAGACAGGACTGATCCTCTACACCAACAACCAGTCCCTGATCGGGACTTATTATTACGAGGACAAGTTCCAGTCGATGTTGCCCGAGCTAGTAAGGCCCCAGTTCAACGCGCTGCTGGAGCGGGCGATCGCAGGCGAATCGGGAATGGGAGATATAATCTACCTCGGGCCGCCGACCACTATATCGTACCAGCCGGTGACTGTAAATAGTGAGCACCTTTGGACAGCATACATCATCTACCCACACACGCAGACAAGCGACGTCATTTTCCTGCTCGATCAGCAGAGGAATTTTAGCATCACTATAACGGCCGCAATCGGCATAGTCGCCACGCTGATTGCGTACCTGGTGCTGACTAGCAACAGACGCCTTGGGCTGATGGTCCGGCAAAAGACGTCCGAGCTCCGGCAGGCCGTGGACTCGCTTGCGCGTGCAAACGACCAGCTAAAAGAGCACGACAGGATGCAGCGCGAATTCATCAACATCGCCGCGCACGAGCTCAGGACGCCTATACAGCCGATCCTCGGGATAACTGAGCTGAAGGAGAGCGAGCTTGACGGTAGGGACGAGCTGACGATCTCGCGGGACGACATGGAGCTTTTGGTCAGAAACGCCAAGCGCCTTGAGAAGCTATCGTCCGACATACTTCAGGTGACAAGGATAGAGAGCCGCAGCCTCGCCCTCAGCAAAGAGATTTTTGACCTGAACCAGAAGGTGAGAAACGTGGTGGCAGACGCTCAAAACACGTCAGGCAAAAAGATCGAATTTGTAGTCGAGCTGCCAGAGCCGTCGATAATGGTAATAGCGGACAAGCCCAAGATCTATGAAGTGATCTCGAACCTACTGGGCAACGCAGTCAAGTTCACCCGCGAAGGCAAGATAACCATTTCAGCATATACAACAATGGACGGCATGGCCGTAGTCAATGTGAAAGATACGGGCACCGGCATCGACCCCGAAATAATGCCGCGGCTATTTACAAAATTTGCAAGCAAGTCGGAGCAGGGTACGGGCCTTGGGCTGTTCATAGCCAAGAGCATCGTCGAGGCTCACGGGGGCAAGATACGGGGCGAGAACCACCCGGCCGGCGGCGCCATCTTTACGGTCACCCTGCCGCTTGCCAAGGAGAAATGAGAGGGGTTTATCTCCGTAAATCAATATTACAAATAAGATGCTGCAATAATGGATGACTCGCAAGAACCATCCGAAAGCTAGGCAGCTTACCATCAATGAAAAGTTTGTAATGTATCTGAACGGCGCGCTTGCAATCGAAAACGCCGCAATTCCGCGACTGCAGGAGAGGGTAAAGAATGCCTCCCTGCCTGAAGCAAAGGAGCAGCTGAGGCGTCACCTAGGAGAGACGCGGGAGCAGCAGAAGCGCCTTCAGCATCTCATCTCAAGCCTTGGCGGCACGGCCACGCGGGAGGCGGCCCGCCTGCCGATATCCGAGGAACCCAAGAGGCTGGCAGCTTCTATGAAAAAGTCGATCACAGGCGCGGAGCGGCAGCTGGTCGCTGTCAAGGAAGATGCAATCATAGAGAATGCCGAGATCGTGATGTACGACATGCTGACCCAGCTCGCCCAGATAATGGGAGTGGGCAACGCGATGCCGGTACTGTCCCAGAACCTGCAGGAAGAAAGGGAGATGGCCGACTGGCTCAGGGCAAACATGCCAGTGATGCTCACAAAGCTCTACCCTGAAATACAACCCTCGATCGCTCCAAGCGAAGCGCAGCAGGCCGGCGCGACGGCCGAGGCCTAGTATCCCATCCTTTCCCTTCTCCTCTTGCGCAAATAGTAATACAACACAAGCCCCGCCGCGATCGTCCCGCCGGCGATTGCAGCTGCGACGAGCACTCTTGGCTCCGGCATTTCCATCCTTATGGCCCTCTCTGGCCCTGTGCGCATCTCCATATTATTTCGCGTGGTTTGCATGATAGGCTGTCCCAGTCATCGCTTTTATCAGTTGAGATAAACCGTTCGATTCAAACACAAAAAGTGGGGAAGAAGCCTGTCAGCCGCCAAACAGGTCTTCAAAAGGTCTTCTGAGTTGTTCTAATATGCCGCCATCTTCCTGCTGGGTCTGGTTGCCTCCTGCTGGCGCGGTCTCGGTAATCTTGGTACCATTGGCGCCCGTCGCAGTCAGCACTATGCCATAGATGGGTTGGCCCTGGAAGTGCTGCATTGCCTCTTCCTCCTGCGGCTGTATTGTCATGATCCTAGCCTTCTCTATCGTGATCGTCGTGTCGATGCCGGGCCACGTGGTTGTGCCGTTGACTGCAAAGTCAGCCGTCCCGTTTATCGTGCTCTTGGCAGCTGGATCGAGCTGGAACTGCGTGTTGTTGCCGACTCTGAAGTTAGAAATGTCCATGCTATGGTGATCCGAGCCATCGGTCCTGACCATCGTAAAGTTTGCGCGGAAGGTTGTCACGTTGCCAGCCTCAGCGTCGATGTTCCAGTCGCCTCCGACAAGGAACGGAGCGGATGGCGCCCCTGCAGTCTGCGTCGCATTGGGCTGGGTCGCGTTGGACTGTGTTGCATTGGTCTGGTTGCTTGCCATTGACGTCTGTCCTTCGCCTCCCTGCTGTATCGTGCCTGTGATCACGCCCTTGGCCGTGAACGTGTCAGTCACGGTTGTGTTTGCTATTGTCGTAGCGTTCTGGCCTTGAGTCTGGTTCTGCTGCTGTTCCGTCTGCTGCGCCGTTGCAATGTAGCCGCTCCCTCCAACCGACAGCGCGAATGCCGTCGCCATCAGGAGCAGCCCGATGCCTGTAACTGCTATAGTCTTTAGCCTTCTGTCTTCATGCCTATCAGTAGAATTCATTGATCCGGTGGTCACGCAGTATTGGACTTAACTATTGTAATCGTCTGAAACATAACAACCATCCGGGCGATAAATCCGCAGAAGGAATACACAGCCAGCGGCTGTCTGGGACATCATCATTCCCAACCGCTACATTTTGCATCTCAGTATCCTGTAAATTCTTCTACCTTTATTCTGTCATCTGGAATATGCAATTCATTTTTGAGAATGTTTTGCATCGCCTTTAGCATTCCCGGAGGTCCGCAGACATAGAATATCGAATTCTCTAACTGGTCATTATCCAAATGCCGCATAATCATCGCCTTGTCGATTCGACCTTTTTCATCAGACCATCCTGCTGGATCCTCGTCAGTGACGGCATAGATAATTTTCAAATTCTTGTTCTTGGATGACCATTGATCAAATTCCTTCTTGTACAAGATATTTTCCCTACTCCTATTGGAGTCAAACATCACTATTCTTAGTGGCAGCTGATTATCCGTTGCGTACTTTACCATGCTTCGAAATGGCGTAACTCCAATGCCTCCCGACAAGAATACGGCGGGTTTGGAATAATCATCTTGAAGAACAAACTCTCCCTGCGGTTCCGATATCTTGACTTTTGTTCCCTGTTGCAATTGCTTAAGCCTTTGCTTGTACGGCGATTCTCTTATCCTCGTGCTTATGATTACGTGAGCCTCTGTAGGCGAAGACGCCAGCGTAAAATGCCGTACCGGCCCCTTTGGGTCGTTGGCCACACCCTCGAGAGGAAAGAAAGCGTATTGTCCTGCCTTGTAGGTTGGAAATTCTTCTTCTTTTATGAATCGAAAGGTCATGATATCGGTACCCCGCAGCTCTTCTTTTCCTTCTAAAGTCAAGATAAACTCGTCACGCTGGCTTTTAGGTTCTCTTTGCTCCGCCCTTTCTTCTTGAATTGATGCTTCATTAGGGGGAGGGTTAAGACCGATCAGTATATCTCCTGTATTTTCATCGACTTGTACAGGATATGACTGCAAGTCAGTTGCCCACACGGTCTGCTCTGAAACTTTTGCATTTCGCACGTCAAAGATTGCATAATGCCACGGGCATTTCAGCTCGTATCCTTGTAAAGTGCCCTCTTCCAATGGACCTCCCTCGTGAGAGCATACTGCATCCATTGCATAGACCTTCCCTTGTACGATGACTAGGACAATGGGCTTGCCGTCTACATCTACTCTCATCAAGCCTCCTTCCCTGAGATCCTTTTTGTTGGCCACCTTTCGCTGTGTAGGAATCATCTGCGATCTATAATAGAATGGAGTTGTATTTACGGATTAGAGAAGCTTGAAGAAAATTCTATCATCTAAAGTTCTCCCGGAGGTACCTGACTATCCTTCTAGCGTCCTTTTCGTCCACCTGCATGTCCCCGGCAAACATCGTTTTCTTGCCCTTTGTGATGTCGATCCTGACCGTGTTGCCAGATACAGTCAGGTTCAGCTCAGGCCCTTTCATCATCATGCTCTTTATTGCCTCGCCTCGGAGCGAGTTTTCGCCTGCCTTTGGGTTGACAAACTCGGAGGTCATGCTGTGGATGCTGTCCTCGATCGTGACTGCCACTTTGCCACCGCCCATCTTCTCGATGGCAAACATGTGCTGGTCCAGCGCGTCGACCTCGATCCTCGGGCCTATCGGCCCTTCGTCTGCTGTGACCTCCTCTGCTGGGCTCCATGTCATACCCTCCCTTGCGACATTGATCACGTACTTGCCCTCTCCACCGCTTACCAGCAAGTGCTCATCTATCGCCTTTTGCAGCTCTTCCAGCGTGAGCGGACCAGCCGGACCTCTGTGCCACTGGTTCTTTGCATCCTCCCTGTCCTTTTCGCCACTATAGTGCAAGATGTAGCACAGCTTGGCGTTCCAGCGCCTGACTAGGCCGTAGGCCTCTGAAACAGAGATCATGCCGGTGGACGGGTGCTCGTTGTACGTCTCTGTCCCCAGTATCAAAAGGTCGGGGTTCCACAGGATGTTGTTATCAGCGCCCGGTAGCTTCAAAAAGTCCCACCCCGCGACGATTTTTTTCTGACCAGCCCTGATCACATAGATGACAGAGCCGGGGGCACCGGGGTTGTCGCCCGTATTGTCGGCAGCGATCGGGATTATCGTAAATGGGCCTGCCTCAAACGGACTGCCGGGGCTGACGGTTATAGGCGATATTTCTTTGATCTGTTGGGCGCATTCTGCAGTGCAATAAGCTCTTGCCTTTCCCTGCAGAAGCGATGGCAGGTCGCTTGTGTGGTACTTTTTTGAATTTGTGATCAGGATTGCGTCAGGTGGATTTTTGACGTTTTCCTTGACGCCGTTGCCTGCATCGACCAAAAGGTGGAAACCCTTGTAAAAAACCGACATAGACGTGTTTGCTGCTGGCCCGCTCACGTCCGGGAGCACGCCGTTTATTCTTACGGTAAGGTCCTGTGAACTCATATAAAATTAGGATAAGTGATTGCAGATAAAGATAGCTATCTTGCTAAAATCTTATGAAAAATCTTTCTGCATCAAGTTTGGATATTGTTAATAACATTCTTGCATAGTGGGATTATAGATTGCCGGCATTCAACCCCGTTGTGCTTGTGGCGCCCGTGATAGCCGGAGCCATGATCTTTGGCCTGCTGGTTTCTTGGGATGCCATCTTTTACCGCGGAGGCTCCACCGTTGAGAATAGGACGAACGCGTCACAGACGTACAACAACCCTGTGCCAGACGGCAGCAATGGCACCGCACTCTTTTACAGCTCTGACACGCCAATATACTTGGAGGAAAGGGTAAGTGGGTCGGAATACACGCAGCGAGAGGACAACCGCACTTTTGTGAGTGACTAGGCGAAAAGGCGGCGCTTGCGCAGGTACGACTCGTAAATTGACTTTGTAAGCATGATCGCCAAGAGCCCATAGAACATGTTGAACGCAAGCGATCCTACGACAACCTTGTCCATCATTGCAAGCAGGTCGCCGGTTGCAACCTCGTAGGTATTGCCTACCGGCACCTGCTGTGTGATCTCTTGGTTTTCAACAGAGTTGAGGAGCGGAATCATCACCCCGTAGGTTATCGGGATGAACAAGGCTATCCACAGCACAAACCCGGCCGCAAGGCCGTACGCCGGCGCGTACCTAGCAATCCTTTTTGATGTGAGCGGTACTGAAATCGCAAGGCTGATCACACTGCCTGCTGCAAGGTGCATCAAAAGCCCTAGCGCTGCCGCGCCGGCACTATAGTCCTGCGTCTGCAAGAGTGCAGAGACGAGCACAAGGTAGAACGTGCCCACCGGCAGCTCTGACATCCTCTCCACGAGCAACAGCAGGCCGCTTATTGCAAGCGACGATATTAGACCAGCGGCTAGGCCCGAGCCGGCCATAGCCAGCCGCGGCCTTGGTCTCTGCATGCTTGTCCTGGCCTTCATGTCGCGCGCCTCCTATGCAGCCGCGGCGTCATGCCGCACTCCTGTCTTTACCACGTCCCGCGCCGATGTCACTATCCTTGCAAGGAAACCAAGTATGCTTCCAAAGACAAAGTGCATCGCAAGCGCGCCATAGAGGATCGAGTCTGACATGTCGTTCAGCCGCTCGGCCCTCGGGTCCGACAAAAGCATTCCCTGCAACGCCGGCCCGACTATGAAAAAGTGCAGCGGGACAAACAATACAGCCCAGACCGCGATTCCGGTGGCGACTCCGGTGCCGAACCAGCTGGCGGTCGAAAAGTTCCTGAGCCGCCTTATCCGCTCTGATACTGCCATGTAGACCATGCCGATCACCGCGCCGGTCAGCATATGCAGCGCAAATCCTAGGTAGATCGCCGGCCATTCATCACTAATCCCAAGCGACACCCCGATCATTTCATAGAACGTGCCCGGCGGCAGCCCCAGCTGCGCCCCAGCTCCGAGCACAAGGCCGAAAATAGCCCACGCCGCGCCTATGCCGAGCATAGCGCCAAGCCTTAGCGAGCCTACAATGGACGGCTTTGCGTAAACCTGTCCTATCATATAGTAATATCTCGAATCGAATATTTACGCTTTTATCATATGGGAAATTGAAAAGGCAGCAATAACGATGAGAACAATACTATATTCTCAATGAGAGCTTGATTTTGATGAAAATAATGTATTCCTCAATGTTCCGCCATGTTGGGAGCCATTAAAGTCCCTTATGTCGGATGAATTGCCAAGATGCCAAAATGACAACAAAATAGTTCTTGGCCGCTGCTAACATTAAATAAACTTGGATGGAAAAAACTGCCGGTGCCTTCCCAAAACAAAAGAACCGTAGTCATGACGAGGATGGCCGCAAACGGCATCATCAGCTATTCCCGAGGGCACCACCCAAACGAAGCGATCCTGATACTGCGCGGCAGGGCATCCCGCGACAGGATAGCCATCGATGGCCTAGCCATACCGCCCTTTGCGTCAAGTGGGCCCTACTACTCAGGCTTTTCGGATTTTTTCCTGCCCTCCGACAGCTCGTACGTCGGCACCGTCCATTCGCACCCAAGCAGGTCAAACAGGCCGTCGCTCGAAGACCTCAACAGCGGGTTCTTCGGCGCGGTTTCAATCATCATAGCGTACCCGTACGAAGACGATACAATGGCGGCCTATGACAGGTCTGGCGACGAACTGGAAATCAAGATACTTTGATCGCGCCCATTCTGGAATTCATATAAGCATTGTCTGCAAAGGGGTAGCAAATGAGCCGCAGCCGGAAAAGCAAGCATGATTCGCAGATGGATTTTGGCAAGAGGGTTACTGCAGTCTACGGCCTCAACCTTGCGTTGTCTTATGAAAACGCCGCCGTTGAGCGGTTGGAGCATAGGGTGTCGCAGTGCATCGTCCCGCAGGTAAAGAAGAACCTTGAGCGCCACCTAAAGCAGACAAGGGAGCAGCAGGAGCGGCTGAAGGAGCGGATACTGGCACTGGCCACTGGTTCTCCAGAGGTGGCGGCCCCCACTACAGAGAGAGGCCGTCTGCCAGTCCCAGAGCCGCCGCGTTCATTCAGAGAAATGATGGACAAAGTGGGGACAGAGCGGGAAATGGAGGTCTGGGAGGCGGTGAACGATCTGATAGTCGAAAAGGCGGAGGCGGTGATGTACCGGGCCGGCATCCAGGCGCTTGAGATGCTCGGGGCTGACAGAAAGACGATCAACGCGTTGAAAAAGAGCCTGCAAGAAGAGGAGGCGTTTGCAAGGTGGCTTGAAAAGAACAACCCGAGAATCGCCAAAAAGCTGATGAGAGATCAGATGCGGGAAGGAAAGAAAAAGAGGATAGCCGAGGTTGAAGCTGCCGGCACAGAAGGAGAGGGAGAAGCGGCTGCTGCAGACACGACAGTGGCTGCCGCATGAAATCTTTTATTTCTTCAGCTCTGCCTTGAAAATCGAATCTAGATCGCCCAGGTCTTCTGGATACACCGATATGACTTTGAGCCCGCTTTCGCGGTAGCGCGCCTTCTTCCACTCCATACTCTTGACGTACTCTTTTCTCTTGCGGCGCTCCTCCGCGTTGACCATGCCCCAGTATTCCACATAGACATCGTATTCGGGGAGGTAAAAGTCAGGCCTGCTTATCCTCCTGTTTGCGGAATCGTTGGCAGGCTTTTCATACTCGTACTTGATGTTGTGCGCGTGGAAATAGTCGGCGATCAGCTTCTCTCCTCCGCTCTTGACGGTTTCGCCCCTGATGGTCAGCAGCCTCTGGCGGTAGCGCTCACCATTTTTTCCTTGGCGCTTCCTCTGTCCCAGGCTGGCAAATATTGCAAGCGATATTGCGGCTGCAGCAACACTGAACAACAGCCATTCCTGCAAGGTCAGGATGGAAATGATATCGAACCAAATTCCGGCGGCGACGAGCACATCGGCTGCAAGCAACGCTGCAAAAAGTATGAGCTTTGTGCCGACCATACAGGGGAATTCGATCCGGCTGGCTGTAATAAACACAATCCCAACAGCCAAACCTGCTATTAATAGAACCTCTACGTCCTCATACACACGTTAGCAAACTATAGTGCTTGTCTTGGACGAAGTTTTATCCAATCGGTATGCTCTCACTCACTGCGCCCTAGTTTACCTTCTGCTATTGCCTTTCTTCCATCTTCTAGCATCGTAGACTACTGTATCGCCAATTTTCTTGTAGACCAGTGTTCCTTGCAACTTCTTTCTACAGCCACAGGTCAGCATCTTGACGTTATGGATATTTTTGTAACCACAGTTGCCGCAGTGAAATGAATAAAGCTCGGTTATCTTCTTCCCTTTATGGCTCCTGCTAAAGTCGTTTCCAATATTCTTTCTGAGTTTGTCGTATTGATCGTCTGTATTGTATGACAGATGTATATAGCTAGTATGTAATTGGCACTTTAATGCTTGCTCTGCTCCACACTAGATTCTAAATGGTTTGAATGGAACTTTCTTTCTCTGCCCACCGCCAATTGCTGTGGAATCATTGATGTTGTTTCCAGCCTTTACATCGCTTGTTAGCCTTTGTAAATCCTCTGGATTAATAGTAGTAGTTTCAGTCTCCTTTTTTGTGTACATAACTCGTTCTTCAAATGGCGATACTGGTACTGGATGCTCCCATCTTTTGTGGCGATCCACCTCGGATTTGCTCATGAACGACTTGCCGCATTTGTCGCACCTTTCTATTGGCAAGTTCTTATCTTGCGCCCCTATGGAGTGCTTGTCTCAATCAAGCCCTATAAGCGGTTATTATTACTGTTATGGGAGTACTATACATATTGCACTTGCCAGCCCATTACAACCTGCCCAATAGTCAGCTATATGTGATGATAGGAACTTTCACTTTAGGATAGTATGCAGAAGCCCATAATGTTTGCCACTTTCGACGACGCAATAGTCCTCTCACACCCTCTTCTACGTCTTTCTATGCAGTCATAGAACAGTTCTATATGGTTCGTCATACGCATATATCGCTTCAAGTATTTCTAGATCCGCAGACGGCAACTTACGTCTCAAATAACGTGCCAAATCTGTTGTCGTTATTATGCCAGTTATATTGCCATAGGTGTCCTCAACCGCAAGATGTCTTATCCTATTTTTTATCATCAAGTCTGCCGCTCTTTCTACAAGAGCATCTCTGTTCACAGTGGCTACAGGAGCAGACATGATAGAGACAGCAGGAGTTTTGCTTGCTGATATATCCTTGGCACAAACATTTTTTACAAGATCACGCTCTGTCAGTATCCCAATTATCCTGTCACTATCTTTTAGAATAATAGAGCTAATGTTCTTTTCAGCCATTTTGATGGCCACTTCTTGTACGCTCTTGTCAGCGTCTATCGTGATAATGTCTTTGCTCATTATATCTTCCACATAAGCGGAAGCATCAGAAGATGATGACTTTGATGTGGACATGCGTATGCATTGTTTTGTACATAATGAGCCTTAATCATATCTTTTGCCTTCGCAAACTCTTTAAATGGTATATTAGTAAATGCAAGCTCCACTTTGGAAAACATCGACCAGCTGGAACAGGAACTAGAATCGATGCGCGTAGAATTGAGTAGTACTCAAGACTTGGATAGATTGGTAGAATTGCAGCAAGGCATAGAAGCATTAAGACAGAAAATCCAAGTCATCAAAGACAAGCAATTACAGCCTATCTAGGGAGCAGCGTAGGTTTTCTTTTATAGCTCTTGATTCATGACTCGCTTGAAATGTTACGACTGTCGCAACCATGCATCAAATGGAATTTCCTTATGCGGAGCAGTATGATGACCCAATTCATTCTGGTGTTGTTTCAGATCGTTTTCATACAGAAACACTCTTGGACAGTCTCCACACACATATATAGTGCTTAACTGGTCCCTATTATAGTCTCCCATAATGGAGACTGATATGAAAAGTACCCTAAAAAGAACATGATTTCATGTTCTAGTAATTCGTCGTTTGCTGTAGTCCATCTATTTTTCAATGGTTTATTGCAAACGGCCCTGCCCACAGATGTTATGAGAGGCAGATGGCAGGAGTGGACAGGGCTGTGACAGATACACAACGTTTCGGCAATGATGATCTGGAAAATTGATATTAAAATCTGGATTAACCTAGTTAAGTTAGAGCGCTTGGAGCAGTACGCCAGATACCATCCAGCTAGGTTAGAGCTTCAGTCAATTCTGGTCTAAGACGATTGGCCGCTTCTTTTGCGACGGCGATCTATTTCCCATTTTGTCACAAGAACAATGCCGAAAATAGGAAAGGCTGCAATGAACGCATATGGAAAGACCGCCAAAAATGCAGAGGGGCCAACCAATTCAACAATTGGAAGGATACAGGCGACATAAATAACTTTCATGCAAAGAGCACCTAGAGCATGTCAGTCGTTTTTGTTACTAACACTTAATATTACTTTGATTGATTCGTAAGAAAAAATGGCAACAACAGCAACAACACTGCGTGATCTAATTGATGGCAAGGTCATAGAAGTAAATACACACTATATTGTAATTCTAAAGGATGATAGAAAATTCCAGATAGAGATGGGCACTCCCATTGTCAAGGAAATAAAGAAGCAACAATAATGTCAGACCCTACTCGCTGGCCGTGGTTAGAGCAATGGCAGTTTTACTTTATTATTTCTCGTGTCAAATTGAACTAGAAGCAGAAAAAGAAAAAGGGGACAGTGATTCTTGTTGATCACTACGGTATTGCCCTGCTGTACAGCTTGCCTTCGAGCGCCAGCTTGTACATCTCTGCAACGTGCGGGTTCTTTGCAGGCGTCTCGGCTTGAAGCTCCACCAGCCTAGCGTACACCCTGACTACGTATGCCAGCGCGCCCATGAATGCCAGAACAACTCCCATGTTGAACACCCAGTGGTTTGGAACCGAGAATATCTCTTCTACAAACCAGAAGTGCCAAAGCTCGTTGACACCGATGGCAAACATTGGTGCTAGATAGCCTATGATTGTCATCTTCAATCCGGTGTTGATAGAGTTGTTTGGCCCTCTGAGGCTTGGAACCCTTCTGTCATAGAGAGCCACCATGCCCCAGCCAATCGGCAGAGCTATGAAATGACTGTACAGCCACCAGTGGGCTGGAGTGAATGCGGAGTCTCTGATGGTTGTCTGGTGCAGCGAAGCATCGATGAAGTTATCCATTTCTACCGATAGTGCCACGGATGCTAGCACTATGAAGAAGATGAATATCTTCTTGAGCCGTTGTATTTCAACTTCTTTTGGAATTAATGACGGAATTTGCGCCATAATCGGACGCAATCATTTACTTCAACTTAATACAGTGACTAAAAACGAGTTGCTATTAATCGAAAACATTGATGAAAGTGAAGAAACCCTTCTGATTATGCAGGATGGCTCAAGAGAAATCATAAGAGACAGCATTCTATAACTGACGATAAAAAATTGTTGTAAATAGCGGCTATCATTATCGCCTTGTTCCTTTTTTCAAATGCCACCTAGAACACAGTCGAATTTTTTACAATTACGCTAGTACTTGCAAGCTCAAGGTTTTTCGTTTGTAGTCGAACGAAAAAGAGGGACACATATAAGACGAATTGCAATCTTTGCATTCTCGCAAATTATGGCAAACACAAAAACCTTGATGAAAGTTACTTTCTATGTAGAAAAGATAGATGAGCTCCAACTTGTCAAAGCATTAAAGAAAATCGGAATACAGAGCTTGCAAATCCAAGAAGGCAAATTCCATACAACAAAGCAAATCGATTTCAAACCTTCTGATGACTCAAAGGAACCATCACTATATGGAAGTGACGGAAGGAGTGGCCAACTAAAAATAAACAGCAAGAATGCAATTGCCGATCCTGAAAAGATCGTTCTTAAGAGAAGGCGCAAGAAAGGAAGAAACAAAGCCGATTAAGAGGCAGAGACATGGCCCTATTTTCAAATTCTGATAAAAAACCAGAGCGCTATTCAAGCATAGAGGATACAAAGAAGGCAATCCAGCGCGATGTTATCTATTCGATAATATGCATAAGCCTCTTTGTTGCTTTTATGGTTGGATTATTTTCATATCGCTAAGCAGGCTCGATGTCACTGGGTCCACTCGGTAGAGCATTATCGGGAGGTGTTCCTATGACAGTATTCGAATATGGGCTGTATGCAATTTCCCAATGGATAACAGCGCCATTTACGTAATATCATCAAGGAATCTTTTAGCCCTTTCTTTTCCTAAGATCTCGCTGAGCTGTTCTTCTGATTTTGCACCCTCCCACGATCTAAGCAATCCCAAGATCGCATCTCTGACGTCTGGATGGATATCATTCAGCGCATTCTCTATGATCCTTTTGCGACCTTTTGAAATATCCCTCGGTCCAAAGACCGCTCCCATCTTGCGATGTACATCATCATCAATCTTGATAAACGCTATCTATCTCAGCATCCTAGTAGAACAGTTGCCATTGACATTCGCAAGTTAGCTAAAGCGATATCTCGAGGCATTTAGGGAGAATCTACACTATCAAACAAGCCCTACTCACCGAGCGAGATGGAGGTTTGGCATTGAACAAATGCCTGGCTTTCGGACCTGTAAACTACCCGTTGCATTCGCCGTACTGAAGTATTACACAACATGGCTTAAAGATGATGCAGACCCTACTCACCGGCCATGTGGAGCGTTGAAGATGGCCGGTTTTCGGGCTTTTTGGTAGCACTTGGGGTGGACCCTTGTTGAATAATACCTCAACATCATTGTTATACAGTACTCAGGCTTGATATCTTTGAAAGTTAAAAACTGGAAATACGAAATTGCGAATATGAATTAGAAAATAGTATTGACAACAGACAAATAAACAATCAATCAAAATCAAAATCCAGTCAGACCATCACACACATACATACACACGCACACGCACATACACACACTAATCAAATATTATTAGTCGTCATCGCTCAAAGAGATATATGTCAAATGAGCAGTGATCCTCCAGTTCATATAGTTCACCCAAATGATTCAGGTTACGATATGGTGTACAATCATGTAGCGAGACTGCAAAAGGGTCTATGTTATCATTGCAACAAGGCAATTCTAAGGAACAAGGACGTCATAGTAGCCAGGTCTCATATGCCGCCGAAATACTATCATGAAGAATGTGCCAAGAAATTGAAGATCATTTAAATTTGCTACTGTCCTTGTTCGCATGGTGTCTGAATTCTCTGGGTATACAGCGCATATCCTCTGTGCAATAACGATACACCAAACGTCAACGCCGAATTGACTTGCAGGGTTTTTTCTATTGTCGGCCTCAATACAAACATTGCCGAAATTTCTATCAATAAATTCATCATTAGTCCAATAGCATTTTCTTCAGTTTCACCACTGAACCATCCGACGCATTTTCTAAATAATCAGTTATCGATTTGCATGCGAGGATGACCTATGTTTGAATAGAAAAGCTGCAACTGCTGCCTTGGTGGCAGTGGCTGTTCTTTCAGGAGCAGTAGTTCCGATGACGGCTTTTGCATTGACAGTCAACGGAACAAGCCGCTCCGACACATTGAAGGGCACAGACAGCGCAGACACGATCTATGGCGAGGCAGGTGCTGACAAGATTTATGGCTACAAGGGCAACGACAAGCTGTACGGCGGACGTGGGGATGACAGAATTTGGGGAGGAAGTGGCAACGACAACATCTATGCATGGCACGGCAACAACCATGTGAGTGGTGGAGAGGGCCATGACACCATCTATGCGACCGGCAACCTTGAAGGCAACACCGAAGACTACAACGAGCTGAATGGCTTTGGAGGCAACGACAAATTCATTGTCAGGCATTCAGGTGCCACAATCTATGGCGGTACGGGCAACGACAACGTTGATGCAATAGCCGATGCTGGCTTTGGAGGCTTCATCATCTACACCGGCGCAGGTGACGATCATGCCCGGGTAGTGGACAATCAGGCCGACATATTTGGAGGCGACGGCGACGACAAGCTGATTGCCCTTGGCGAGGCAGTCCATGAGGTATTCGGTGAAGACGACAATGACTGGATTCATATCAGCACCGACGTTGGCAGCGTTGCAAACGGCGGCGACGGCGACGACTATATCCTCAGCACCTTTGAGGGCATGCTGTATGGAGAAGACGGCGATGATATAATCGAGTCCAGAAACGAGATAGCGTTCAACCACATGTACGGAGGGCCGGGCGCTGATGAATTCAGGTGCAATGGCGGATATGACATAGTGGATGATTTTGACGAAGATGAGGGCGACACAATCGTGGGCACTTGCGAATCAATAAATGGCACATAAAACATAGTAGAGGATGATAGTTAGTCATCCCTGCTTTTTTTGTTACACAGTTGCATTACAGATCCTTCGTTGATTCCAATATTGTAGATTATCTGCAGCATGCCTTAAGAAAGTCTCGACATAACTGTTGGCGGTCTTTTCTTCCCGCTCGTTTCTGTGCTTTCATTTCTTGAATTCTATGCCGTCAAAGGAAAAAAGAGGGTTACTCTGTTATTGGCGTGGTGGTCTGCTTTGCAGTGTTTTCAGGATAGAGCGCTTCTTCTAGCATTCGGGTCTTCGAGGCTAGTCTACCATCTATGGTGTTTGGATGCGAAACTTCCTGCGTCCAGACAAACAGCGTCATTTCTTCAGTGTTTGTGTTGTTGTTGCTTCCGATCGAATTGATAGTCGCAGACGACGCATTTTGCGTCCCAATGCTGAAGTTGTACGACGATACTGCGTTAAAGCCAAGCGTATTCAGATGGGCTTCAAAGTTGGATTTGATGTTTGCTGGAGCTATAAAGAGACCCACTGCCGGCTTGGATGCGTTGGTTACTGGATCGTCCGTCAGAGTCGAGTTTTCGACTACTTTCACCGTTCCACTGATCTGCACCGCTTCGTCCTTGAATGTGTACTCGCCCGGTGACTCGAGCATGATTCCGGTCGTATTCTCATAAGGTATTTCCCTCGTTACCGACTGATCTGTTTCTGCGTTCGACACCGTTATCGTGTGGGTCGTGTTGACATCTGCGTTGAGCACAACAAGAGTCGTTCCAATGGCTACTGTTGCATTTGATGGCAGAAATCCCTCCCAAGCCGATCTGCCTGACCCTGCGTTGTCAGGAATTGCTACTACTAGAGTCTTGACATCGGCGTCGGCAATTATGTTGTCAGTTTCGTAGATCTGCTGTGCATCAAGCATGCTGCCATTTGCAGGCGCCACATCTTGCTGTGTTTGAATTGGCTGCTGTTGTGCGCTGGCGAGACTGCTGCCGACTGCCGCAAGAAATAGCAGAGCCGCCGCCACATATGCCGCGACTTTCCTAGTTTTTTGAAAGCTCATCTATCGACGCTGGTCGTTTTTTTAAAAAAGGCTTCGGGAGACCGGCTCTGTCATCGCAAGTCAGATAAAACGAAATAACTTTTTGCTGAATTAGCATTTCACTACCTAGATACTTGTGCAAACGTCGCAAATCTAGCTTAGCTCTAGCATCCTATACTGTCATTGTCGTTGTCAAATTTGTGCAGATCTATTCACAAAGAAGGGATATTGACAAAAATAATTTGTCAAATGGGTAAGAGGCTGCAAAATAGAAAGTGAGAAAATATCTGCCTGAGTCGTATGAGAGCCCCTGTGGGTTGCTGACAGCGAAGCATCTTATTTTTCGAAACAATAGTTGGGCCCTATAGTTGCAAATACTCCTTTGGCACTCTTGTAATTTCTTTCTATTTTTTATCTATCCATTGTGCATCTGAAAAGCCTTCCAACAAATTATTAAAACATCAGTTTCAAATGCGCTAGATGCAATCTACGAAACTAGCATACATTTTTTTGATACCTGCCCTTCTTGCGACATCCAGTATCGGAGCAGGTGTTCAAAAGGTGTGGGCAGAAACACAGACCCTGTTGGACGAAGATTCTGAGGAATGGAAGGGTGATTCCAGCGGCTATGTGTCACCAGACGACATCTGGAAAATAAACCATCCGGGCCATGGTTATGCAGAGGTTGAGGATGGAGAACTAAAGCTGCGGCCTGAAATCGAAGATGACGACCGGCATTCGACATTGGTTACTGCAAACGAGATAGAATACAAAGGCATCCACGGCAAGTTTGAAGTCCAGCTTGAAGAGCAAGGCGACGACCCGGAGAACTGGGATTCGTTTTGGGCAATGCTGGCTTATGTAAACAAGGAAACGCACATTGCATTTCTGATGAAGACGGACGACGGCGGCTGGAAGGTAACAAAGCGAGACCATGACCACGAAGGGGAGGACCTGCATGAAACAATAGCCGAAGGCGACGAGTTCCCAGAAGCCGAGTTTGGACATTGGTATGAAGTGGAATATTGGGTAGTGCCAAACGGAGACGACCTGCATATACGGCTGATAGTTGATGGCGAAGAGCTTGTAGACGAGGACGACGATGCAGGATGGGACCGTGACGGTGACGAAGGAGAAGGCACCAGCGAATACTTCCTAGAAGCCGACAAGACCTTTGGCGCATACTGCGAGAAATCCCATACCTCTTGGAGAAACATTGAGGTGGAGGAAGTAACAGACTGGGACGACGTAGTAGAGGAAGAGGATGACGACTAGAGTCACATCCTCTCTATTTTTTGTCGTATCAGGGTAACCTCAGTTGAGTGTTACCTGCGCTTTTTCTTTCTGAACTGCTTCTCCCATGGCAAGCAACTTTCTTGAAATTATTGGCAAGAGTAAAACCATCATAATAGTTGTTTGCAATGAAAAAATTCTGTTAAATAATCGTGAGATGAATTCTTTTAAGATAAAGGTTGATCCGACGATGCCTTTACCATATAGTAGAAAAGCTAATGCTATTGCTCATAATGATTTTAGACGATTTTCCAAGTGTTCCGCCATATCATTCAGACTATCCTTTTTTATCAAGGGCGCCCTTGCTCAGCGGCCCTTCCCTGATGCATG
>JBFLWZ010000016.1:0-21856 GCA_040757615.1 Thermoproteota archaeon
ACGCCTTATCGTTAAGTGAACTACCATCGTACTTTCTGATAGCTTCCTGGGCAGGGTTGCCACCGTTTCTCCGGTTATCTGTATAATATATACATCGCTGCAGAGTTTTCCTGCTTCAGCGACCGGAGCTTCTGATCTCCATAGAGGTTTCCATTCCCCGCGCTCCACGGTTAGTAGTAGTGGTGTGTCTGGTTCCAGTAGTCCCATTTTGGCTTTACTTGTCAATGGATACAGAACCACATACTTACTTGTGTGACACGACGTTCTTCCACTTTGCCTGGCTCTAACACTTGTTGTACTGGAAATAATTATTGTCTGTACTTGCATTTAATATCTGATGCGCCCCGGGGAGAAGGAGAGAGCTAACAGGAACGACATTCGTCCACCGATTAAAATTAGTGGGCTTCTGCTGTTAAATCTATAAGCTCCTAGAATCGGCATCTGTCGAGTTGTCTTGGCTTTCTAAGATCATATAAGTACCATGTCGGGAAACGTTTAAAACTACTGTTAAAAAACATCATTTGACGAACGTCTCGATTCTTCACTGAAGTGACGATTTGGACGGAGTTGAAAAATAGAATGGAAACAACAATTACTACAATCAGAAAGGAAAGGATTGCAAAGCAGGTTCACTTTACGCTGTGCGGCTCGTGCTACTGGTGCGCGTCGTACCTGGATGGCCGCGGAATTGAAAGCTGTCCGGCCTGCAGGAGCGGCAAGGTCGAAACTATCCCGGTGGCCGGCAACGAAATGTACGTGTTTGACTATGACGAAAAGCGCGGAGTCACTGTGGACTTTTTGCCAGTAAAGGTCTGACTATTTCCGCAGCGAGCTGAAAAAGATGTACAGTATCGCTATTATCTCGAACCTGCCGATTATCATGTTGGCAGTCAGCACCAGCTTTGAAACTGGATCGAGCTGGAGCGAAGTTATGCCGGTGCTCAGTCCCGTGGTGGAAAGAGCCGAGACCGACTCGAATATGCCGTCCTCAAAGCTCCTGCCGGTGTTGTAGCTCACTACCAGCCCCGTCAGGATCGAGATGGAGATAAAGAGCCCGATCACGAGCAGTATCTCTCTCACTAGCCTTATCCCAAAGACTTCCCTGATTATCTGCAATAGCTCGCCCTGCCTCTCCAGAATTTCCTTGAAATCGCGCGTGCGGTACTCTTCTTCTTTTATCCTGTCCAGAATGCCTTCCTCGGAGCTCCTGTGCGGGTTTGCAGTGAACGAGATCGAGCTGTACGCCTCGTGGATCGGCCCGTAGGATTCTTGCATCTCGCTCCTCTTTTTCCCTATCCTCTTTGCAAATTCCTGATATAGGATGACGAAACGGCCTACCTTGATGCCGCCGGCTGTAGAGAATGCGGTTCCGCCCACCAGCATTATGGCTATTAAAAATCCCTTTGCTGCCGGCGGGATAGAAGGGACATCTATGTACTGGAACCCTGTGTTTGTGGACGCGCTTATTGTATGGAACGCTGCTGCTCCAAAGTCAACCCCCGGGACCAACAGGTAGAAGATTGGGATTGACGCGACCGTCATGATAAGATACACCGTGACCTCCGGCCCGAGTGTCTTTTTGCTGATCAAGCCCTTCTTGCTGAAAATGTAGTAGTGGAAAGCGAACGGGAGAGCGGACAGTATCATGCCGGAGCTCGTGATTATCAGGAAGGGCAGGTGAGCTGGAGAAACAATGTCCGATGTGGGAGCAAAGCCGCCGCCCGTAATGGTCGACAAGACCGCGGAAATCGAGTAGAGGTCCCCTATCTGCTCTGTGAACACAAGTAGGAGCACCAGTATGATCGTATACACCGAAAATATGCCGACTAGGGTCACGATGAACTCCTTGAAGCGGAGCATCCCGCCGCCAAGGATGCTCTTCCACGCGCTCAGCTTTTCCTCCGGGAAGAAGAGTATCATGACAAGATAGACTACTGAAAGGCCTCCGACCCATTGCGTGTATGACCGGTAAAAGTTAAAGCTCTGGGGCAAGTTCTCCGGCTGCACTATCATTGAAAGCCCTGTGGTGGTAAAGCCGGAGGCACTTTCAAACAGGCTATTGACAAACAGCGAGCCGGCGTCTATGCCCGGCATGAATGGATTGAGGTAGACGTAGGGAAGCGACCCGAAGAGCGACATCACGATAAAGCTGGACACTATAAAGATCGCGGCTTGCTTCAGGTTCATCTGTCCCTTCTCACCGTACGCCATCAGGAAAAAGCCGGTGAACGAGAGACCCACCACCTCAAGATAAATTCCCGTTATGCTAGTGGCCTCCCCAAGAGCCGTGCCCAGCAGCGCTGGCACGACCAGCAGCACGGCAGAGAACTGGAGCAGCACGCCCAGATTGCCCAGCACCGGCTTGTACCGCGTCTTGAACGTGGTCTTGGCCCGCTCAAGGGTCCTCTCAAGCACAGACTTGCTGACTGCGTCCGCTAGCGACCGCTGCGTGACTATTCCCAGCACTCCTGTGTTGTCGGCCACTGGGACGCGTTTTATCCTATTAACCCGCATCAGCTGCAGCGCCTGCTTGACGGTCCCGGTCGACGATATCGTCACCAGAGGTGACGACATGATTGACTTGATCGCGATCATTTTGGAATCTTCGCCCTTGAGAACCACCTTTTCGACAACGTCGCTGTTGGTGACGATCCCGACTGCAATGCCGTTCCTTGACACAACGACCGAGTCGAGCCTCTGTTCTTGCATCTGCTCGACTGCCGTGGCAACGGTCGTGCCCTCGTCTAGGACGAGGAAATGCCTTTCCATGTATGCGAGGGCCAGCCTGTCTAGAACGTCTCGGTGCTGCACTGTGCAGGCTATCAGCCTATGCCATTTCTAATAATCTTTCTGCTAGTAAGGATCCCGACATATACACATTTTCAATAGGTTCATATCCGATATTTCATTACGTTGTACAAGCCCACATGGCGATATACCGCTATACGTTTTACAAGAGCCCAAACATAGGCATCTTTGTCAAGACAAACGACACGCTGGTGCTCGTCCCGCAGGGGTTTGCCGAGACAAAGTCGGAAAAGCTTGCCGACTACCTTCAGGTCAGGGAGGTGCACACCTCGGTGGCAGACACCCGGCTCCTTGGGCCAATGACGGTCATGAACAACAACGGCATCCTGCTGCCCTCCATAGCTTCTGACGAGGAGGTCGAGACCATCCGGCAGGCAAGCAAGCTCAACGTCGAGCGGCTGAAGAGCAGGCTCACGGCCATAGGCAACCTCATTGCGGCAAACGACAACGGCGCCATAGTCTCACCCCTGCTGAAAGAAGAGATCGGCCGGCAGGTGCAGGACGTCCTCGGCGTGCCTGTCCACACCATGGCGGTGGGCGGCTTTGTGCAGGCTGGATCTATGATAGTCGCCACTAACGTCGGCGCAGCCGTGACCCCGAGGGCAAGCGAAGACGAAGTCAAGCTAGTTTCTGAAATACTGCAGGTGCCGGCAGAGCCGGTGACGGTGAACAACGGCATGCCGTTTCTGTCATCCGGAATCGTCGCAAACAGCAAGGCAGTCGTCGTCGGCACGCTTACAACCGGCCCCGAGCTTATCATGATGAGCAGGGTCTTTAACGCATGATAATTGAAATCCTGTGCGTCGGCAACGAGCTCCTCTCCGGCATCACGCTCAACTCTAACGCGCACTGGCTCGCAGGGCAGATCGCTGGTGCAGGAGGCAAGCTGAAAAGGGTGACGGTGGTAGGTGATGACCTTGGCGAAATATCGGCTGCAGTCAAAGAATCGCTTGCAAGAAAGCCCGACATTTTGATAACCACTGGAGGCCTCGGCGCGACCTACGACGACCTGACGCTTGAAGGCGTCGCGCTTGCACTTGGCAGGAAAACAGTGCTTGACGAGCGCGCCGTGGAGATGCTGAGAAAGAGCTATGCAGCGCGCAAGCTAGACTACGAGCTGACCAATGAGCGGTTAAAGATGGCCAGAATCCCGGAGGGCTCTGACCCGATACAGAACCTACTTGGCAGCGCGCCGGCAGTATTTGTGGAGGCAGAGAATACCAAGATTTTCTCCCTGCAGGGCGTCCCGTCGGAAATGAAGGCCATCTTTGAAGAAAAAATCCTTCCATTGATAAAAGAAGGCGTGGGCGCTTTTGTGGCAAAAGAGATCAGCTATAGCGTGAGGGGCGTGACTGAGGCAATGATAGCTCCTGCGCTGTTGAGAATAGTCGGGTCTCACCCAAAGGACTCGATCTACCTCAAGACGCACCCCCGCGGGTATTATCGGAAAAGGATTCCGCAGATAAGGATCCAGCTGATATCCCGCGGGAGCGACAGGAAAGAGGTAAAGAAAAGACTGGACGCGATAGCAAAAGTGATTGAAAAAGAAGTCGCGGCGCTGGGCGGCCGGATATGCTGATCTACTTGCTCACCGGGATCGCTGCCGGACTTGCAAGCGCGCTTTACCTTTTCTACAATTACCATCCTCTGCTACTCAACGGTGCAGTCCATGCCGCAATCTTTGGCTCTGGGCTTGTCGCGATGTATTTTTCAAAAAGGCTGAATGCAAAAAGTGCCGGGTGGTATCTGGCCGGCGCGCTGCCAGTGCACCTAGCAGTTCATTTCATGATAATAGGAGACCTTGCTCAGTTGATGGGCGTCAGCCACATCTTGCTAAACTTTTTGTCCTTGCCGTGAACCACGGCCTCAAACAGCTCTTTCAGCTGCCTTGTAATCTTGCCGGTGCTGCCGTCGCCTATCGCTCTGTTGTCGATCTCGCCGACCGGCTTTATCTCGGCCGCCGTCCCGGTGAGGAACACTTCATCTGATGTGTATAACTCATCACGGGCAATGTCACGTATTTCACAGCCGATGCCGTTTTCCTTTGCAATCCTGATGACGCTGTCCCTCGTCATGCCTTCAAGAGCCCCGGACGATGTTGGCGGGGTCGCAAGCGAGCCATCCTTTACGATGAAGATGTTCTCTGCGCTGGCCTCCACCACCCTGCCGGCCGAGTTGAGCATCACGGCCTCGTCAAAGCCGGCCTTTATCGCCTCCACCCTTGCAAGGGCCGAGTTGGCATAGTTGGCAGTCGCCTTTGCACGCATCGGGAGCGCTTTCGGGTCGATCCTTGCCCACGAAGACACCATGAGGCGCGCGCTTTTTTCCGCGCCGCCCTTCAGGTACTCGTCCCACTTCCATACAGCAATTGCAACCGACACCTTGTTTGGCATCGGGTTGACTCCCATCTTGCCATAGCCATAGTACGCTATCGGTCTGATGTAGCACTCTTCCATCCCGTTTGCCTTCACGGTTTCAATTACAGCTTTTTCCAGCTGCTGCTTTGAGTATCCGAGATCCATAAAGTAGCATTTGCCGCTGTCTATCAGGCGCTGTATGTGGTCGCCCAGGCGGAATATCGCGCTGCCGTTCACGGTCTTGTAGCATCGGATGCCTTCAAACACGCCGGTGGCATAGTGCAGGGCATGCGTCAGCACGTGGATTTTTGCATTATCGAAATCGACTAGTGAGCCGTTCAGCCAGATCTTGCCTTCGGTCATGTGCGGATCTTTTTCCTTGTAGAATGTATCGCCTTGACCGCGTCGGCAACGCTCGATCCCTTGTCCTCGACAACTATCAATATCCTTGACGTCTCTTCCTGCGCGTCGAGGTTGAGAATGTTGATGTCGTGCTCGCTGACGGTGCTGCTGGCAGTCGACGCTATCTTTGGGACCTTCCACATTTCGTCGCCGATGAGCGTGACCACTCCCCGGCCGTAGACAATGTCGGCCTTTGGATAGTAGGCGCGGATGTGCCTCTCGTGGCGCCGGACATAGTCGGCGTCAAGGAACAGAAGGCGCGTCATCTCGGTATCGTCTATCTTGTACGGCGACAGTTTCACGAAATCGTGGTACTGCCTATCAAGTTCGAGCGATGCCACCAGATGGGCGGCTGCCATGCTTTCCATCCTCACCATCGAGCAGTTCTTTTTGCCTGTGACTATCTTTATCGGGTTGCCGGTATCGGCGGGCGGCTTTCTCTGGATCATGGTCACTCCGCCAGGCTTGGCCATGTCCGTTATGACTATAGGGATGTCAAGATCGTTGTCGTCGATCTCTTTTATCGCAATTGGGTCGAGGATTTTCATGCCAAACATGCCGGCGATCTTGGCTTCGTTGTACGACAGGTACTGGATGAACTCCAGGTCCTCTTTCACTATCCTCGGGTCGGCGCTCAACACCGCGCTGTCCTTTTCAAGGTCGATCTTGACGTCATAGCCGTCGTTTAGCAGTATCGCAATGTCGGCCGCCGTGCGGTCAGAGCCGCCGCGCTCGTACGTGGTTTCAAGCCCGTCGACTGTCCTGCCGATAAAGCCTCCCATCGACACCACGTCGCTGTGCTCCACTAGATCGGCCAGATGATCGGCGTGCTGCTTTGACTCGTTTATCATAAAGTTGGCTGCTTCAAAGTTATCGTCTGTGATTATTGGCCATTTTTCAATTGGAACGTGTGACGACTTGATCCCTGCTCCTTGCATCACGTAATCCATCAGATACGACATTGTCACTTCGCCGCTGTACGCAAGCGTCCTTGACCTTATCACGTCAACAAAGCGCTTGTTCTCTGCCGCCTGCTTGAGCGATATTATCACCTGCCGGTAGAACTTGTCAAGGATGTCCAGAAACTCTTGACGGCGGCTTTCCTGCACGTAATTGCTTGCTATCCTCTCATACACTTCCCTCAACACTTCTATCTCGACCGGAGTCGAAGCGGCATAGCTCCGGCCCACCTGTATCGCCACATCGGTCATGGAGCTTACCTTGCCGTTGTACTCGATCAGGGGCGCGGAAAAGACCGTGACTACCTTTGACTCTTGCTGCAGCTGCTTTATCCTGTCGATAATCTTGGGGATCATGTTCCCGTCCACCCCGAGAGCGCTGCCGCCGAACTTGGCGATCGTGATAGAAGTCATCGGTATCTCGTGGGCTAGTTCGTCTAGCTCCCTATATTAAAGATGAGGAAATCGTAGAATAACATCTCATAAACTACCGCCGAATTTATTCGGTGGCTTCCTGCTTCAGCGACCGAGAGCTTCCGTCATCTCCACAGAGGCGTGTGCATTCCCCGCGTCCCGCAGGTGATAATAATGTGTGTCCGAGAACCCAATCCACTATCGTCGGCTTTACATGGCATGGCATGTGGTGGTAGTACAGGTTTGTATTACATGTGCCAAGACGTACGTTCTCCTCCCCATTTTTGGAACCACTTTGCCTAGCTCTGACACTCAAGAAGTGTTTCTCTCTGTACTTCTTGTATTTAACGTCTGATGCACCGGTGGGAGAGGGGTGACTGGAACCAGATTCATACCCCCACCCTTGAAAGGTGTAGGTTTTCTTTGGTTCCCGTACCTTCCGTTATGATAAATACCACGTGATCGATGGTACTGGAAATTGAGCGACGACGTCTGCATCAGATGCGGAGGCGCAATGGTCCATATTGGCTTCAAGATTTACAGATGCCAGCAGTGCGGGCACGAGGAAAAGCCGGAAGACCTGATGTAGTTTTATAGAAATCTGGCGAGAAGACCACCGCCGGACTTGTCCGGTAGTAGCTCACCCAAAGCCGTAATGTGTCATCCTGTGGGTATGCAGCTCTTCAATGTACGGGGTAAAGTACCCGCAAAAGCTGCATGTGTGCATCCCTTCCATCTTTTCCGGGCGCAGCAATATTCCAACAGTGAATGTGTCCCCAAACTCGATCACACGATGCTCCTTGAACCGGACTGGGTCTGAAGCAAGGAGTGACTCTAGGATCCGTTTAATCATCCCCTTTGGAATCAAGCTCTTGTGGTCGACATAGATCTCGTCGCCTGCGAGCGAGACCAGCTCTTTGCTGACCTGAATGCCCTGGTCGCCATTGAGCTTTTGCAACTTGGAATAAAGATAGTCGTAAACCTCCTTTGCAAATTCCAGGTCGCCTGCGCAGCTGATGACTATTTCGGCCATCGCACAATATTATCTGGCTAGGTCTTTTGAGCCTTTGGCTCATAAAAGAAGCCTATAGACGGGAGCCGGCCAGATTTGTTCCATGATACATTGCAATTAGATAAATATCTGAATATCCTATCTACAGGCGGAATGACGGAGGATACGGCGGAGGAGAAGTTTTTCCGTGAAAGCTATGCCCAACAACTCCAGAAGATAAGGCACGATCTCGACCTTGAGGAGGAGAGGAAGAAGGTAAAGCAGCAGGCGATGAAGACGCCGGGAAGGAGAGGGGAGCAGATAAAGCACGAAGAGATCGACAAAGAGATCGTGCGGCGCTACCAGTTGAAACAGAAGAAACAGCTATGAGATTGCTTGTCCAGCATTTATATTGAAGACAGTCAAAAAGAAGCTTGACTAATGTCATACGGCGAAAGACGTTTTGGAGGAGGCGGCCGCTTCGGTGGCGGTAACTTTGGTCCAAAGCCTGTAGAAACAGGAAAAGAATACGACGTGCAAATCACCGAGACGAGCAGACAAGGCGACGGCGTTGCCAGGGTACAGGGATTTGTGATCTTTGTAAAGGGCGGCAAACCAGGCCAGAACACAAAAATCAAGGTCACCAACGTTGGTGCCAGATTTGCTACGGCAGAACTAGTAGAACAGCAACAACAATAAACAAATCCAATAAATGTGGCAACTGCCTCTACGGAAAGTACCACAGACGTTTTTTCTTAATTAAATGCTTTAATGCAATATGCGTGCTACACTAATGATGATTTCTGCTCTTGTGTTGATCAACTGCCGCTTTCCTTTTGACACAAAGATCGTTGACGAGCTGAACAAGCTATCTGCCGTGAATATGGTTTACAGGACGACCGGCATTTACGACCTGATAGTAAAGATCAATGCTGACACTGAAAACGACCTGCGAAAGACCGTTTGCGCTGACATTAGCATGATTCACAACGTCAGTTCGACGGTCACGATGGTCATTGCCTGAAATTTATCTTCATGATCATGAATTCAGACCAAAAAATCTTGTTGCCAGAAAACTGCTCAGGTAAACTACTGCAATTGCCCTAGTAATCTTGCCTGCAGTAAGCGCGATGATGAACGTTCGCAAGTCATACTTTTTTGTGCCCGCAATGATCGGGACAAGGTCTCCTACAATCGGGATCCACGAGGAACCAAAGATGGCAATCCACCCATATTTCCTCAATATGCTGCCGCCATAATCCTCATCTCGCTTGTTTGGCTTGCCTTTGAGGAACTGGAATAGTTTGTTCCCTGACCTTCCGATGTAATAACCCAAGAATCCGCCAACAGTGGTGCTTGTCGCCAAAACCGTAAAGACGGGCAGTTTTCCATGCCCTGAAGATATTAGGGCAGACGTTGCTATCTCCGTTGGAATGGGCAGGATTGTTGCGGACAAGACTCCATTGGCAAAAAGGCCTGTAAGTCCATATTTTATGAAAATCGAGCTGTGGATAATGCCATTGAAAAACTCTTGTATGACGGGCAATATCTCCTCAAGCAATTTTCCTCACATTCTGACCTTTGGTTATCTGGCGAACAATTCTTGGCACATGTTCGAACCACGATTTTAGTGGCTTGTTGTTGTAAAGGGCGGAATCCACTATTTGATGCCGGTTTTTCAGATGGTCTACTATATCAGATATTTGCATTTGGTTGAAGCACAGTTGGCATTCTACCATGCCGGAATGCCTATCCTCTGCACTCTTGCTAGATTTCAAGAGCTACCACGATATCTGTTCATATTCGCAGCTGCCGCCAAACTCGGTAGTCCAGCCGCATCTTGGGCATGTTCTTGGTGGCTGGTAATTCTCTCTTCGTCAAACGCGCATCTTATCAAACCTATTTCTCCTGCGTGCCCATTTCAAGTAGCCCGCCAAGTTTCTTTGAAGTTTCAAGAAACTTGATCCCCTTGCTTGTAGTCCGATAGATGTCCCTGTCAACATCGCGTGCCATCAACCCGTTTTCAATCAATACCGCCAGATATTCTTTCAATTGAGCATATGAAAGGTAAGCCTTATACATGATCTTGGTCTTTGTAGCGCCACCATTTGCTGCTTCCAAAATATGAGAAGCAAGTTCTGTCCTACTCCTGTATTTCATTTTTCTCGATCTATAGTAGGCGCTGCAGCTATATATACAAGCCCAGCAAAGTGTTGTACAACCATGTACTGGAACCAGCCGTCTCGGGCTGACAATCCATACACTTTTAACTCAAACGCACGCAGTCCCTCTCGGTTTTTAACTTAGGAAAAAGAAAAGTTCTGAACGAATCTGCTCTTAAAGAGATGGTCATGCCGGGCCAAGGTCAACTTTTTGGAAGGGTCATAAAATTGGTCGGCGGCGACAACATTGTAGTAAAGTGCACTGACGGCAAGGTGAGGACCTGCCGCATCAGAGGAAAGATAAAGAGAAGAATGTGGATAAGGGACAACGATCTTGTGCTGATAGCGCCGTGGGACTTTCAGTCAGACAGGGCCGATATCATCTGGCGCTACATTTCTGCTCACGCGGAAAAGATCAAGGCGGATGGTCATTTGGAGGGTCTTGAAGGCTGATTATGCGCCGGATTACCGGGAAAAGCCCTCCTTTGTGGAGCGTCATTTTCGTGTCCGGGATGGGTCCTGATGTGAATCCAGTACTGTGAATTTGTTATCGCCTGCTTGCAAACAGGGCAGTTAGCATAGCCGCACTTGTGGTAACCTGCAAAGTTGGGATGTATGGCCACATGGCATTTAGCACATTGTTGCAATGTCTATCAGTATTATGTGGAGAGCGTAGAATTAGTACTTTGTCATTTGGACTTGATTTCAAAATAGATCTTGTCGCGGTAGTCAAAGAACCTGATCTCTGTTCCGCCCTGCAGGCCGGCCTTCCTCGCAACTCGCCAGGGGTCGCCGTCTGTATAGCCGTATGAAGACGAATAGTACGCCCCCTGTATGCCAATAGCACGCAGGTCCCTGACAGTAGCCAGAAACTTGCGCAGCGAAGTGTTGCTCGCCGCCTGCTGCGCTTCGTTGTTTTGCATGCCCACAGCCACCAGCTTTTCCGTGTTGCGGCTGTAGATGCCTACGTCAATTGAGCATTCTATTCCCGGCTTGACTTTGACCTTGTCGTCCATCACAAACTTGTGCATCATTGGGCTGTATATGGATGATAGAAACACTGCGAACCTGAATGCTGAAAAAGAATCATGGCAGTCGAGAAATATCTGTTCCAGCAGCATGATCGACCTGTCGTTTAGCCTAGCAAGCAGGGCTGACAGCTTCGGCTTTTTCGGATAGTTTCTCCCACTGATGCGCGGATCAAATTCGCACTTGCAGCGGTCCGCCACCATCTGTAGGATCTGGACAGGAATGTTGTAACTGCCAAGGCGCGTCTCCAGCTCTAGGCGGTGTTTGGGTGTCAGTGTTTGCTCAGCTGCGGACAAGATAAAAACCACTTTTGGTGCGCTTGCGCGACTATTAAATGCAGCTTGCGTCTTAAAACTCGCTACAGCAGCCAGCAAATCAGGCATTGCAAAAAGGCAGGATTGGCGGATATCGTGATGCCTGATATCCATTATGGGAATACTTACCAGCGCGGCATGATCGTCTTGGGCGAGGCAAAGTGTTCCTCTATCTCCGACAGCCTGCGCATTGAATCGCTGTTTTGCCTCAACGCCTGATAAGAAGAGTGTGTTTGGATTTTCGAGAGGGAGGCCATTATTTCGTCTTTGGTGACTCCGTGCCTCATGTCATACTCTATCTGCCTGCATACATGTGTGATGTTGCCGTATTTCTTGTGGTTCCTCCTCTCCCAGCTATTTGCATCGGCAGATAATCCTTTCACATACTTTAGGATGATTTTTTGCATGTGTTCGACGTGCCATTGCCTCATTGGAAAATTATTTTGCACTAAAATCTTAACCAGTATCTCTACACTTCCATCGAATATAACTGCACTGGATCTCTGGAAAGTCTAGTACTTGCCGACAGTATAGTCTGCCTTGGGCAGACACTTGTTGCAATATTTGCGGAGCATGATCACTCCAGTGACTTTGAACAACGCTTCTGTCGTCGCTATTGCAGAGCACTCAACACAGAATCCTGGTTCTTTCTTTGTGCTGAAAGATGCAGGTCTCGTCTGAAAAGGTTTTACCACTGCAGAAATGGTCAGAGCTGCACTATATAGCTTTCAGTGAGCTATCCATGAACAAATCCGTGGGCTTTTTCCTGCTTCCTTGACCACTGTATTGCAATCTCTGTAGGCGTGACTTCCCGGCGCTCCACCGGTAGTAGTAGACCTAAAATCTTCAACAATCCGTTATGCAAGTATTTGATGGCATGTATTCCGACATTAGCTTTTTTGTTGGATAAAGTCGGAACTTGAAGTTGAGCATATGATGGCTGAATCATTATTTTATTTTCCAAGCTTTGCATTTAACTTTAGGAGCACGCAAGAGAGGGGGGAGAGGAGAGGGCATGTAAATGGCGGCCGGCAAAGGCTTCCTTTTCTTTCCACTTCTAAAGAACGCGGGTTTTCCGCTCGTCACGGGATAAGTGATGCTAGCGCCTTTGGAAACCCGTATGTCTAGGGGAACAATAACCGCAATAGTCTGTATTGGGCCTTCCATGGCATATACATTCACATTTGTTTCCTGTTGACTGTGTTTTGTTGAATTTTCTCACTATATTAGTACACCATACAAGTATATAACATCACTAAGACCTGCCGCCAGCCGCCTCTGCGCGCGCGCAGACAATGATGCTCTTTAGCTTATGGATTCCATAGCCGGTCTTTGACGATATCATGAGGGGTTCTCTGAGCTCTAATTGCTGCATGATTTTGTGGATCTTTTGCGCGTCTACGGCATCGTGCTTTGTCAGAACGACAAGAACCTTGGCCTTGTCAACCTTTAGCTCGTCCAGCACGTCCCAGCAGCTGGAATATCTTATGTGGATGTTCTGCAGGTCTTCGGAAGAGTCCACAAGCAGCAATATGAGGTCAGCAGCAAGCGATTCCTCAAGGGTTGACTTGAAAGCGTCTATCATGTATGGAGGTAGCCTGCTGATGAAGCCGACGGTGTCGGTCAGCAGGAGTTCCTGCTTTTCATCGCTAGATTTCAGCGCCCTAGTGGTGGTTGAAAGAGTTGTGAACAGGCTGCTTGAAGTCTCTTTTTGCTCCTTTGTGAGAAGGTTGAAAAGCGTGGTTTTGCCCGAGCTTGTATAGCCTACGAGCGAGACGACCGGCATTCGGGTCTTTGCCCGCTGCTGTTGGTACAGCTCGCGCTTTTTCTTTGCCTCTGCCAGCTTTTCCTTAATGAAATTCATCCGCCTTTTCAGGTCCCTGAACTTGACATCCACCGTATATTCGCCCATGCCCCCCTTTCCCGGCCTTTCGTTCCCTGAAGTCATTTTCGCGATCTCCCTGACGCGAGGGATCTCGTACTGTATTTCGGCAAGCTCGATCTGGAGTTTTGCCTCGGTGGTCGTCGCCCGGGAATAAAAGATGTTCAATATGAGGCGCTCCCTGTCGATTGCCTCCACCCCGACAAGCTTGGTCAGATTATGCAGTTGCTTTGAAGTCAGGTGCTCGTCAACTACTACCAGCTCTATTCCTTTTTCTTTCTTCACAAAATCCCTTATTTCTTCGGCCTTGCCCGCACCTATTCCGTACTGGGAATGGCTCAGGTATTTCTGGGTGAAAACCTTTACAATCTTGCAGTCTGCCGATTCCACCAAGCTCTTGCCTTCTTCAAGCCTAAAGCTATCAGGGTAGCTGACAAGTATCGTTCTGGTGCGCAAGATATTCAAGACCAGTCCAAGTAGTCGGTCATGGCATAGTTGTTCCTGTGTCCTCTTGAGCAAACATGGATGGAGTCCGCTCCAACAGCTGTTGATTTAAAGTCGCTGTTGCTGCCTTCAGGCACATAAATCCCCGGAAAGACCTCGCCGCAGGTCTTGCATTTGAGCATAAGCATCGGCATCCGTTATCTTTTGTATCTGCTTACGTAAGTGCCTTTCCGTAGATTTGCGTAAGGCGACGATCCAGATTACGTACATTCTTATGTGCTGGGTGACCCCAATAACAGATGACAAACAAGGAAACTGCGTTTTTGGTTGTTGCGGGAGCTGTAATGGCTATATCACTTGCAATCGCGCTTTTTGGGAGCCTGTAAATGCGTATGACAAAACTGCTGATAGATGTTAGGCCCTTTGTGCCCCGCCCAAAAGATAAAAAGTTAAAACACTGCTCGACTTGCGGTAGCCTGGCCACGCTGGAAGCCTGTTTTGATGTCGGTGACGGTGTCATCTCGATAGAGAAGTATTGCGAAACATGCTCTAAGAAAATAGTCAGCAGAATGTGGTGATCATGGCAAGCTGTGAAGTCTGCAAGAAAGGCGAGGAGTACCATTCGTGCGAGAGATGTGGCAAGCGCCTTTGCATCGCGTGCTTCAATACTGTCCATTTCGGCATCGGGGCACCCAGAGCGGGCAAATCGATGGTGTACAATAAGTGCCTGTTCTGTGGTGCGATTTACGCTACAGACGCAAAGCGGGAAGTGTGTGACAAGTGTGAAATAATACTGACGTGGAAGTCCTCCATGAACTACCTGGCTGCGGTCAACAGGGTGTCAACATTGCTCGAAAAGGGTCAGTTGGATCCAAAGCTGAGAAACGAGAGCTACTGCAGGGCCAATTTTGGCCTGCACGCCGCACAGGTGATAATGGACGCGATCGACAGCTCGAAATTCTAGCGCTAAATCCTTATTCTGGCTGCAGCAATCATAAGCATTGGAAGCCGGTTCTGACGAGCACATCATCAAATGCAGCTACTGCGGGCGCGACCTGATCGTAAAAGACATCGTCAACAACGGAGTTGCGTTTCTGAGCCACCTGAAAAACGATCACGGCATCTATTACACGCCCCAGCGTATGACTGAAACAAAGGTGCGCAAGCGCTCTGACAGCAAGCAGATCTTTGAACCAGAGTAGCAGCATTAGTTATTGTTAAATACTCTAGCTTTGCATCAAGCTCGTGGCAGCAAAAAAGAAGGCTAGCAGCAAGAAGAAGCCGAAAAAGAAGTAACGCCTGTAATTGTGCAAACGACGGTGCACTTTCCCTTTTTCCACAAAGCCTACATTCTTATAGTTCAGACACTGCTAGATAGTGATGAATAGGACTTTTTCTTCAATAAGGGCTTGTAATAACAACTTTTCACAAAGCCCAAGAACATGCAAAAGCTGCGGTCAGCCGGCCACAAAGGATGCTTTGTTTGATGTCGGCAACGGGATAGCAGTAGTTGAAAGGTATTGCGACCAGTGCGCAATGGTTGTCGAAACCAACAGCAGGAGCGCTTGAAATTGAGTTTTAGAAACTCCATCCAGCCCCGCGCTGGGTCAGGTGCGCCGAGGAACGAGCAGGAGAGAACGGTCACGGACAGAGATGGTGCTGTCCACCTAGAGTATTTCATGAACGGAAGCTGGCGTCACAGCGCCGCAAGGTGCAAGCTCAAGGTAAACAAGACCTGCAACAAGTAGGCGCTCAGTCGTTTGGCCTGTGGGTAGTGTAGATCTGGTTTGAGCCGCTTACAGTCAACCCCGGCTGCGGCCCGCCACCAATGACATAGATGTTGCCGTCTACCGCGATTGCAGCGAGCCCGTGGCGCGCATCTGGCATCGGAGCCGCAGAAGACCATGTGTCGTTCCATGGATGATACGCCTCGGCATTGCTGAACGTGCCGGTAGGGCTTTCCCCTCCAAAAATATAGATGCTGAAGTCGGACGCTGCGGCTGCAAGCCCTCCCCTCTTCGAGGGCATCGGCGACAGCTTGGTCCAGTTGTCGTGCTGCGGGTCGTATGCTTCGTTTGAATCAAGATTTGACGACAGGCTGTCGATCCTGCCGCCAATGACGTACAGCCTGTCGAGGACGGCCGAAGCAAGGTGCTGGCGCGGCGTCGGCAGGGGGGCTTTTTCGGTCCAGCTGTCAGTCTTTGGATCATAAGCTTCGTTTGTAGCAAGGGGAGCCGCAGGAAAACCAAAGCTAGAGTTTACCCCGCCAACTGCATAGAGGGTGCCGTTCACAAAATTGGCAGTCAGCGCCCCTCTCGGCGTGAGCATTGTCGCAAGCTCTTTCCACTGGCCTGTTTGCGGATTGTATGCCAGCAGTCTGTCAGAAGGCTTGTTGTTTTCGAGGTAGCCGCCCACCACGTACAGCGTGCCGTTATAAGAGGCTGCGGCAGCGTGGTGTAAAGGCAGGGGCAGCGGCTCCGAGGCACTCCACTGGCCGGCATTTGGATCATAGACCTCGACTATTGCAACTGCCCTGCCGAGCCTGTCAAAGCCGCCGATTACATAGATCTTGCCGCCAACTTCAGCACCTGCAACCTCGGTTCGGGGAGTGGGCATCGGCTCGCCCTCCGACCAAGAGGTGGACGGCGCAGGCTCGGTCAGACCTAGAGAAAGAGGCATTACAAATGCCGCTGCAATGGCAACTGCAGCAGCTGCCACTATGACGGCATAGATGTGCGCAGCCATGCAACAATATTGCAACTGTTATGCTAAATCAGTTATTGGTGAACTACCACCGGATAAATTCGGTGGCTTCCTGCTTCAGCGGCCAAGAGCTTCTGTCATCTCCAAGGAGGCATTCCTATAAAGCCGAGGAAGTCCGGAAATCGCAGAACGTGATCGTGTTCGCTGATCTATTTTCAGTATTGAAGCGTTGAGATTATTATCTCTGCTGCCCTTGCCGCTCCACCTGTGTCAACTGTGCTATTTCTGCTGCCTATCTTTTCTTGTATAAGCAATTCGAGTCGGAAAATGTCTTCGTATTTGTAGCCTAGGCGGGCCGCGCCTTGCTCCTGCTCAAAGTGACCCTTTATCGGGATAAAGATGCCGGGCGTGCCGTATGCGATCGACTCGTCCATGGTTGATCTCCCTGCTAGCGAAATCACCAGATCTGCGGCATAGACAAGCTCGTGCAGGTTGTCCACAAAGCCAAGGTTGCGGTAGCCCGGCGAGTCCGGCAGTTTCAGAGATGGCCCCGAAACTATGACAAGCTCGCTGTCCAGCTTGAGCCTGCCGTGTGTCTCGATTACCTTCTCGATGAGGTATTTCCCGGCGTCTGTTCCCCCGGTGCTCACGACTATGGTATTTTTGTCAAAGCCAAACCGCCTGCGCAACGTTTCTCGATCTGCGCTGGCCTCCCTCACTATCGGGCCGACATGCATGACGTTATCGTGATCCTCGCCGGCATCCGGGATTATGACGCAGTCGCATACCTGCATCATTTTCTGCATCGCCTTGTTCATCTTTTTCTCTATCATTGATGCCGGGCCGCTGGTGAAATGCGTCTCTGTCACGTCCGTTATCAGAACCCGCCGTCTGCCCATCTCCTCGCCGACAGCAATCGAGGCGAAATCCTCGTCGCTCACTATCAGGCCGGCGCGTTTTTCCAGAATTTCCTTTGCGATCGTCTTGCACTTTTTGTAATAGGAGTAGTAGTCCATAAGCCACCTGAACGAGTGCTGCAGCTGGCCGGACTCTACCACGAATTTTTCCGGAATGTAAACGTCGGCTGCACTGTAGCCTTTTTTTGCGATCAGGCTTGCCGCGCCCTCGCCGCTGACAAACGTGATGTCTGTCTTCTTTAATTTCTCCGCGATTGCAATATCGCGGGTCGCGTGCCCAAGCCCGATCGGGCTTGTGAAAAAGGTGAGCATCGCTGCAGATATTTTCTCTGCTACTTATTAATCTCTATAAAAGCTGCTTATTCCTTGTTATTAACAAAAACATATATTGTTAATAACATCTGATGATGCTGTGCAGCTTGGTTCATCAAAATCAGTAGCAACCACCCACCAGCTGTTGTTGAGGTATTGGAAGGGGATGCTTGGACTTGATCAATACATGATTTACACAGAAAGGCTCTCGCTTTTTCAGGTATGTGATGGCTATTGTCGATTGGGAAATAGCATGGTTGGCGTAGCGGCGGACCATGATGCCAAAGTTGCTCGTATATACCACACGAGGCAGCTAAAAGAGGATGACATCGTGCATGAGCTTTTGCATGTCAGGCATCCTTCTTGGAGTGAGGAACAGGTAAACCGCGCGACCAAAACTCTGCTGGCAAAGAAAAAAAGGTCATTTCGTATTAATAATAATTTATATGATATTTCTATAGATATTATTAATAAAAGTATATAAGAATAATAATTCTAAGCATGAATGGGTGAATGGTATCAACATCCAATTTTACGACGTAAAAAGCAAAAAGAAGATCGGCGTTCCTCTAGACAAAGTCAAGAAGATCAAGTACAGCAAAAAGACTTCGAAAGGTTTGCGCATCACTTGGGCAGTGCGTGCGGAGTACAATGGGCTCAAGCTGACAAAGTTTGTCAGCAAGGACGACTGGGAAAAGCTTGACGCGCCTGAAACCAAAAAGTAAATTTTTCTTGATTTTATTTTCTTTGATCCGTTCTAGCCTGCAGCAGCTGTCTTGATTTTATCATCCTTTTGCATCAATTGATGGTGGTGATGGATGTGCACGGAATCGTACATTGAAAAACAGCTTGCGCAATACCAGATTATGGGTTCGCCGCAATGGCGGCATGTCTTGACAACTGTCAGCCTGTTACCGCACACCCGGCAGCTTGTTCTGTTGTATTCGGTTCGCCATTGCATCGAGATAGCTGCTACCTCTTCTTTTAGTGCTGCGTGATGAGCGTTTCCTGCAGCCTAGCCTTTCGGGCAGCAGACTTCCATCCCAGGATTGCCAGAAAAACGGCTATTGTGACCAAAACTATTGTGCCGCCAGGCGCAATGTCGACCGCGTATGACACAATTATTCCAGTCACTACAGAGAATACAGAGATCGATGCAGAGATCAGCATCGTCTTTTTGAAGCCCTTGCCCAACATAATTGCAGAGATGTTCGGTATAACTATGAGTGACGAGATCAGCAAAATCCCTACAAGCCTTATTGAAGCTATCACCGTTATGCTGGCTATGACGATAAAGAGATAGTTCAGCCTAGTCACTTGCAGACCGCTCACCTTGGCCTGCTCTTCGTCAAAGGACATGTACATCAGCTTCCGGTATAGCGCTGCCATGACCGCTAGCACTCCTGTAGCCACCAGCAAAATCATCGCAATGTCTTCATTGCTTACCAGCAAGATACTTCCAAACAAAAAGCTGAACAGATCTGCTGAGAAGCCGCCTGACAAGCTCACCAGAACCACGCCAAGCGCAAGCCCTGATGAGAGCAGCACGGCCACGGCTGCGTCCGGTGGGATTTTTGTGGACTGCCTAAGCTTGGTAACGCCAAGTGCTCCAAGCACGGAGACTGCAAACGCAACCCACAGAGGATAGATGTTGCCAAAGAGCCCGACGGCGATGCCGCCAAAGGCCATGTGCGACAGCGCGTCGCCAAAGAGCGACTGTCGCCTCAGCACCAGAAAAATGCCAACCACGGAGCAGATCACCGCTACCGCTATGCCAGTAACGAGCGCTCGCTGCACAAACGTGACCTGAAGGATATCAAATACCATTTTCTATCTGTTGCCTTGGTGTGAATGCAGGTGCATGTGACTCTGCATGCTTGACTCGGAGTACTTTTTCAGCAGCTCTTCATCTTCGAAAAAGTGATGCGCGTCGCCGTGGAAGAACATGCTTCTGTTTATGCACGCCACCTTGTTTGCAAGCTTGTTAACTGCATCAAGGTCGTGCGATGACAGGATTATCGTTATTTTCTTCTCCTGGTTCAGCTTTTTCACAAGTGAATAGAACCTGTTTTGCATCTCAAGGTCTATGCCTGTGGCCGGCTCATCCAGTATGAGCATGCGCGGCTCGTTTACAAGCGCCTTTGCGATAAGGGCTCTTTGCTGCTGGCCGCCGGAGAGCTCGCCTATCCTCTTGTTCTTTTCCGCAACGAGCCCGACAGTCTCAAGTGCCGATACAATTTTTTCTTTTGAAGGCTTGCCGGCAACCATCCCAAGCGAAACTATCTCTGCGACTGCAGCAGGAAATCCGCGGTCGATCGAATTTTTCTGCGGGACGTAACCTATTAGCTTGAGGACCTTGCGATTCTTTCTGATGTCCTCGCCAAAGATCGTAATCTTGCCCTGATAGTCAGGCAGGAGACCTAGCATGCAGCTAAAGAGGGTAGTCTTGCCAGCACCGTTTGGGCCTATCATTCCCATAATATCTCCTTCGTCTACCGAGAATGAGATGCTGTCTAGCGCTACTCCATGTTCATACTTGTATGAAACCTTATCGACATTGACTACCTGCACTTTAGTCCCGCCTTCAAGTTGACCAGATTCTGCTCCATTTTGTCAATGTATCCAAGCCCAGCTTGCTGTTCTTCCTCCTCCAGTCCCTCAATGGGACTCAGAACCAAGACTTTGCCGTCTGGAATTTCTGATGCGATGACCTCTGCAAGGCGCGGATCCACCAACTCTTCCGAATATATCGTGTCGATCTTTAATTCGTTTGCCAGATCGACGACTGCTTGCAAGCGCTGCGGCGCGACTTCGCCCTCTGGCAGTCCTCCGTGTACACTGTGTTGTGTCAAGCCGTATCTGTTTGCAAAGTAGCTGAACGCATTGTGAAATGCAATAAAGTCCTGCTTCTCGCAGTTCGAAAGCTCGGATCTGATCGATGCGTCAAGCGCGTCGAGCTCTGCTGCGAACCTGGCTGCGTTGTCATTGTAGTACTGCGCGTTTTCTGGATCTACTTCAACAAAGCCGGCGCGGATCTTGTCCACCTGCTGCTTTGCCAGCACGGGATCAAGCCAGATGTGTGGATCAAAAGCTCCGTGCTCTTCTTCCTCTCCCTCATGTTCTTCTTCCCCTTCGCCTACCTCTAAAAGTTCCAGCCCGCTGCTTGTATCGACGACGAATTTGGCTTCTATGTCCTGTGCCCAGCTTTCAAAGCCGGCACCGTTAAAAATGAACAGGTCTGCAGATTGAGCATCCGAAATTTGCCTTATAGTAGGCTCCCAGTCGTGCGGCTCAACTCCAGCTGGCACCATAGATGTCACTTCTACCCTGTCTCTACCAACCTGTCTTGCAAAATCGTAAAGCGGAAAGAATGACGCGACCACTTTTATTTTTTGATCTCCCGCGATTTCTGGTGGAACGTTATTCTGAGTGTCAGCCATTATTGCCAAGGGTACAATCACCGCAACAGCAGCTGCCACCGCGATTCCAATTATGATTTTCTTATCCATGTGCTATCTTTCAGTGTTATTAAGAATATATAGTTTTGTTAATAATAAATACGCTGTATTTATAAATGAGTTAATAATACTACAATCTGTTGACAATAGTATCTGTTTCGCTCAATGATGAAATTCTGCAAGAGATCGACAAGCTGCAAAAATCTCTGGGATTCTCCGGCAGGTCGGAAATCGTAAGGGCAGGAATAAGGAATCTGCTTGCAGAAGAAAGGGATAGGCAGAATTTGTCAGGGCGCATCTTTGCCGTTTTGCTGGTCATACATGACGAGAAGTCAGACGATCAGGTGAATGAAATGGGACATGACTATGACAAGGTGATAGGCACGCACATACACAACAAGATCGGCGGCGATAAATGTTTGGAGATATTCCTACTGAAAGGCGATGCAGAGGAAATAAGGGACATGACCAAAAAGTTCCAGTCTAACAAAAAGATGGATCACGTAAAGCTAATCGCAATGTAGCACTACCACTTTCTACTGCTGTTTCGGTGTGTATTTTTCAAATAGCAGTAAAGACTAGAAGGGTCAGTGGCTAGAAGATGTGTGGAATGCCGCTGTATCCCGCATGAGTGTGGCAGGAGACTCTCATGCCTTGTTTGCAATAGAGAAAGCTGCTGCATTGAGGAACATGCAAAGCGATCC
>JBFLWZ010000017.1:0-21591 GCA_040757615.1 Thermoproteota archaeon
GGCCGGGCGAAATTCTTCACGCGCTGCCCCCAATGTAGCGCGACTGTCTGGATAGCAGGCCCACGAAATTACGGCAAGAATAATCCAAGAGTTAGAAACATTGTTTAGTTCTGCCAATCCATATGATGGCGTATTGAGGCAGGACTTTGTAGACGTAGGCGGCTTGAAGGTGCGCTACCTTGAGGCAAGCGGCGCCATAGGAACAGAGGGTTCTGTGGCCGGCCAAGAGGCAAAAGGGCGCTACGTCCTGTTTATCCACGGTCTTGGGTCTTCGGCTGACCGGTGGCTCGACATACCGGACGCGCTGTCGCTGCTTGGTCTGCACTCTGTTGCCATTGACCTTCCAGGCTTTGGGCTGAGCGACAAACCGGAGATCGATTATACGATTGGAAGGTTTGTGGAAGTTGTTGCAGGCTTTATCCGGAAAACCGGGATGCAGAGAGCAAACATCGTCGGGCACTCGCTTGGTGGATACATTGCAGCGCAGCTGGCTGCAGAGCATGCCGATCTGGTTGACAGGCTGGTTCTGATAGATACGTCCGGCATGCTTGATGGACCTACACCTTTACTCACGCAGTACCTTGAGGTGGCAATGAACCCTGAGAAAAAGGCTGTAAGGGCAGTCCTTGAGCAGCTGGCTGCAGACCCGATCAGGATACCGGAAGTACTGGTTGATGGCTTTATCTACAGGATGCACCAAGCTGGTGCAAAGCATGCATTCAAGTCGGCGTATGAAAACAGCGTCAACACGCAGATAGGCACCGACAGGCTCAAGCGGATAGGTGCGCCGACTCTGATAATCTGGGGTAGGCGCGATAATCTTATCCCGCTTGATCATTTTAGAACCTTCCAGGAGTCTATAGCCGGCTCTAAAGTGGTGATAGTGGAGGACGCAGGCCACGCGCCGTTTGCCGAAAAGCCGGCAATAGCCGGCGAGCTTCTGCATAAATTCCTGCTTGAAGAAAAGCGATAAGTTAAAAGAACCTGCTCTCCTCTCAAAGAGCCGTAGGACATATGAGTGACAGCAAGAAGGCTTATGGCGAGGTTTTGAGGCTGATGCGAGAGCATCACGCATGGTTTGACAGGTCCATACCACTTATTGCGAGCGAAAACATCCCAAGCCCGGCAGTAAGGGAAGCGGTGATATCTGACTTTGGCAACCGCTATGCTGAAGGGTGGCCCGGCGAGCGCGTTTATGCTGGCTGCATTTACATTGATCAGGTTGAACTGATATGCAACGACTTGGCGCGCAAAGTATTCCGCGCAGAGTTTGCAGACTGCCGGGCGACATCTGGAGTTGTGGCAAACCTTGCAATATATGCAGCGTTTTCAAATCCTGGCGACTGGATGATGGCTGCTTCAATTCCATCAGGCGGCCACATTTCACACGGCAAAAAAGAGCACGCCGGCACTGCAGGGCTGGTGCATGGCCTGAACATCGAGCACTATCCATTTTCAAAGGAAGAGATGACCATCGACGTTGACGCTACAAAGAAAAAGATTGAAGAGATGGCTCGTGAAGGCAGGGCACCCAAGATGGGAATGTTTGGCGGAAGCTTGTTTTTGTTCCCGCACCCTGTAAAAGAGCTTGCCGGCTTTATGCATGACCATGGCATGTATGTCAACTATGATGGGGCTCATGTCGCTGGATTGATTGCCGGTGGCGAGTTCCAGGACCCGTTGAGAGAGGGGGTTGACTCGATGACTATGAGCTCGCACAAGACTCTGTGGGGCCCGCAGGGTGGAATCATTGTATCGCTAGAAAAGCATGCAGAAGCCATCAAGAAGGGAATATTCCCTGGAAACACCAGCAGCCATCATTTGCACCATGTTGCAGGCAAGGCAATTGCGCTTGCTGAATCGCTTGAATTTGGCAAGCAGTATGCCAAGCAAGTAATAAAGAACGCAAAGGCTCTGGCAGAAGCTCTGGCAGGATATGGCTTTGGAGTGTTGGGAGAAAAGCGGGGCTACACAGCGTCGCACCAGATCGCTGTTGATGTAATGAAGTTTGGTGATGGTGGCACGATTGAAAAGGATCTGGAAAGAGCAGGCATCATACTGAACAGGCAGCTTTTGCCGGGTGACATCAAGGCCGGCAGGCACTACATGCACCCAAGCGGCGTTAGAATTGGTGTGCCGGAGACTACGCGCCTTGGAATGAAAGAGAGTGAGATGAAAGAGATCGCGAACTTTATCAAGCGCGTGGTTGTGGACAAGCAGGACCCTGCAATTGTGGCCAAAGATGTTGCAGAGTTTAGAAAGCAGTTCCAGAAGGTGCAGTACGCGTTTGACAATGCAGTCAAGGCGTATGAGTACATCAGTCTGACAAATCGCTAGTGAGCGATAGTTGGCTGGTTACAGGCCGGCAAGAGCTTGCACAAGCAGTCTTGTGTCACACACTAGGATACCCTATGTAGATTCAAACTCATTCACTGATGGCTGCATTGGCAGAACAAATGTTCTATCGGGCTTCATCTGGCTCTGATCATTCAGCACTATGCCAGAGCTCATATAGAACATCAAGCGCTGGAAAATGACGAGCAAGACATAGTTTGGCCTTCTCAAGAGATACATAGGATATATTCTCATCTTATCCTGACCATACTTTGCCAATTTGGCTGCAGGGTATACAAATTTGTGCCACCCAACATCCAAACCCTGACCCCTTGGACCCTTTTTGGCTTCAATCAAAAATATGCTGTTTCCGTCATCCTCTGATGTCCAAATGCTATAGTCCAGCTCAGCTTGCCCCAAAAAACCGTCTACTCTGACGATTGATCCAGCCTTTTTGCGCATATACATGTCAAACCCTACGGTAGTGCCGCCCCGCACTCCTCCAACGTAGGAGTGCATCTTTCCAGTAACGGATTCAATGACACTATCATAGATGCCTGCAAAACGGAGATACTCTATCGTGGCGTCCTCTGTAGGAGTTGATTCAAAGACTTCTATGAGTTCCTTGTATCTTGATGGCGTCTCACCTCTCAGCTTTGTGGCATTTACAACCAGCTCCTGCTCATCCAACATAAGGTAGGGCCGCGGAAATTCTAGTTCGTTAAATATAGCAAACGTGCCCTCACCAGTCCTGACAAGATATTTCTGGTCGTTGCGAAGCACCTTTGACTGTTCATGCCAAAAGTTAATCGACAGGAATCCGGCTGTGTTTCTGGTAGGCATTACGCCCCAATTCTTTTTGCAGTAATCGCGAAATGAAATGCCCTTTGGGCTGAGATAATACCCGCGTTGATTAATTTGGGAAACAAAATCTGGCTGCTTCGTCAGCTTCTCAAGTATGCTATCCCAGTCCCTAGTCTGCAATTGTTGTTAGTAAAGGATGATAAGTTCCTTATTAGTATGACATGAATTAATGTCCTGCTCTGGTCTAAGGATAATTCGTATAAGCATAATCAGAGTACAGAAAACACCATGCAGGCCAGAAGGCTTGAAAAAGTCATAGCGAATAGTGGGCCAGCTAGATGACATCTCCTCCAATAATCTGCAAAACAACAACGCGATTCCTTGGCCGGATGTCCATCTCTATTACAACTATTTGCTGCCATGTACCCATCATCAGGCGCTTGTTAGAAAATGGAACAGTCAGAGACGGACCAATCAGCGATGCCCTAACATGGGAGTGGCCGTTGCCATCATGCCAAGTATTGTCATGCTCGTATTCAATATCCCTTGGCGCAACTCTATCCAGCATTGCAGGAAAATCCTTCTTTAGACCAGGCTCGAACTCGATTGTCGTTACTGCAGCAGTAGAGCCGGAGACAAAGATGGTGATAATGCCATTTTGCATGCCTGCACTTTTGACAGCATTTGCAACCTGTCCTGTTATGTCTATCATGTCGCCCTCACCCTTTGACTTTATCGTTATGGTGCTTGTGTATACTGGCATGAGCCTATGAGAGATGGCAAGGTGCATAATATTTCTCTTGCAGATCAGCACAGGCAACAATTGCGCAGCAATGCAAAGGTAGTAGACTGTATTCTGATATGGAGCATATTACATAGTCAGCGAATAATTGGCGTAACCGCTTAAACACCATGGCATGAAAATTCCAGCAATGAAATCCGCTCAAATGAAGGGCTATGGAGGCAGCGATGTAATTGAGATAAATCAAAATGTTTCCGTGCCCGACCCATCCAGCGGAAAAGTTCTTGTAACTGTAAAGGCAGCCGGTGTGAATCCAATAGACTGGAAGGTCAGAGAGGGATACATGAAGCAAGCTATACAGCTGCAATTTCCATTAACCATTGGAATGGATTTCTCCGGAATAGTCGAAAAGATCAATGCCGACGTTTCTGGTATCAGCCATGATGACGAGGTCTATGGACAAGCCTCTGTAGTGCATGGTGGTACTGGGGCGTTTGCTGAAATGGCCCTAGCAGATGCAGATAGCATTGCGCACAAGCCTAAAAGCTTGAATCATCAAGAGGCTGCGGGTCTACCCCTTGTGGGCATCAGCGCCTGGCAGGCACTTGTTGAAACCATTATGCTGAAAAATGGTCAGAAGGTCCTTATCCACGGCGGGGCTGGAGGAATAGGATCCATTTCTATCCAGATGGCCAAGCTCCTTGGCGCCCACGTGCTACAACAGTCAGCACAGACGACAGGCAGTTTGCAAAAGAGCTCGGAGCCGACGAGATAATAGACTACAAGGCCCAAACCTTTGAAGAAATATTGCGCGACTGTGATGCAGTATATGATACTGTAGGAAGCGACACCTACAAGAGATCGTTCGAGGTGCTAAAGAGAGGCGGGATGATCGTGTCGATGCTAGAGCAACCGGACCAGCAGCTTATGGAAGAATATGGCGTGAAGGCGGTATTCCAATTCACACAGGTAAACAGAGAGCGGCTGACAAAACTTGCAAACTGGGTGGATCAAAACAATATACGCGTGAATATCGATAGAGCATTTCCTTTGGACAAAGCTTCCGAGGCACTGGACTACCAGAAAGAAATGCATCCAAGAGGAAAAGTGGTTCTGGCGCCGTAAAAGGCACATATGTTGACTGGCTCAAAACCATATGAGCCAGAATGATGCAAACCAACTATTTCGTACCTGATAGAATACCCGTAGTCTTGACACGTACGGCTTTCGCCGGTATGAACTCTGAGGGCTACTTGGCGGTAGGTGAGAGTTACGTTAACCCTCCGTTTGCTAAGATGCATGAGAGAAAAATAGTAACCAACAATAAGTTAACGGTGCCCGCTATACTGTTACATTCATTTATTGTTTCAAAGCATTTTAGAATCATATTATTAGCGATATGGGGTATAGAGGGAAGCTCCTTGGAAATGCCGATATCTTTGAAGTACTCTCGTCTATACCAGAGCCTACCTGACCCCATATCGCTTGTATCGGAGGAGCTACCCTCTGTGGCCAGACTCTTAGTATAATCAATAAAGCAATAGCACAATAATCTTCGTCAACTTGGCTTTTGATTGTTCAGAACCGCGGCTTATTAGTATGAGGGCATTTTTTCAAAATGTTTGACCGTAATTGAAGTCACAACCACCATTTCTAGAAATCTGGCGAGAAGACCACCGCCGGACAAGTCCGATAGTAGTTCACCAACAAATACGTCACACTTTTAGAATCGCTATTTTGATGCGAGAATTTCACCACAAATAATGATATTTCATGCAAAAGTTGTATAGTTTGCTGATACCAATCTGATAGCGGCGGCAATTCTCTGCTTGCGATGTAGACGTATCTATTATTACTCTTCCAGACAATCAAATCGGGGGTATGCCAATCCCGCACAGCATGGGTCACCGGGCCTTGTTCATCCCATACCGGCAGCTACTGCAATCGGCCCATGCTGTGCTACTATCTCTTGTTTGCCAATGATTGCATTGTATACACAACAAATATCATGATTTGGATAAGCCAGCTAATGATGAAAACGTGAAGGACAACCATAAGAAAGACAATGCCGGTGGTGTGGAAATATCTATAGCTAATGATCAAGTGCCGAGATATAGAGATTCATCAGACGATCTTGCAACAACAACAGCAGAATCCAACAAGGCAGTGCTGATCAGGATTCCACAGGAGCTGCTAAAATCACTAAGAGAGGAGTCGCTTTACAAAGGTACCAGCGTGAACTCGATAATAGTGAGTATATTGAGAAAATACTCTGGCTGGTGGAGATTTCAAGAAAGGCTTGGATTTATGCCTCTGCACAGGAGCATGGTAGTGCAGCTTCTGGACAAGATTGCCGAAGATGACATCGAAGAAATTGGCCGGATTCAAAAGGACCAAACAATCAAGGATTTTATACTCTTCTCCGAATCTGGCTATGACCTGGGCACATTTATCCGGTGGATAAAACTCAGGTGCGAAGTACTAGGCTTTCAATTGGTAGTCAGGCAAGAAAAAAACGGCAGCATATTCGTTATGATCAACCATGGAATAAGCCAGAAATGGTCCCGCTATTACAAAGGCATGTTTGAAGCAGTGCTGCAGGAACTGTTCAAACCTAGTGACTACGGTGAGATGAAGTTTAACCTGACAAACTCTTCCTTTAGCGTGACCATAGCAGGCATGTCAAGTCTGCATCAAAACCTTTTCGGAAAAAATGAGATGCCGGGGCGCAACTGACTAGAGCATAGTTGTTGCGGCCGGCCATCCAATTATCTTTTTGTTAAAGAGGCTCTACAAGGGAGTGCCTGCATAGTACGGCGTAGTTTCCTGCCTTATGCTATCGATTCCAGGTGGAGGCACTGCATTTGATGGGTTGTTGCCAGTATAGTTGATCAGGTTTCCTCCATTTGCATCGTCTACTACTACTATTGCAGCCTGTCCTTTGAAGAGGGCGGCATAGTCATGGTTCACTATTGCGTATATCCCAGGCTCGTCAAATACCACGTCAATTATTGCGTCGTTAGATCCACCTATAAGATACGTCTGCAGTCCTTGTCCCTGACTCTTGCCTCCGTGGGTCACTCTGTCTAATTGCTCTCCTACAATATGGAAGTTGACTGGGATGTTGCCTGCATTTAGTACAAAGAACCTGACATGGTCTCCTGCCTTCACGTGCAAAGGCATTGCGCCAGGAGTCTGTGTTACCGCCGGGTCGTATCCAAACGGGATCCCATTTATTGTAGTCCAAGTTGGCTGGTATGCGTACATTGCGTCTGCGTTATACTCGCCTGCTTCTGTCAGGTATAGCTCTGAAAACTGCAGTGTAAACTCTTTGGCCTTGCCATCTTCACGTATTATCTGCCTCTGAGGCTGACCGTTGCCGTCATACGTATATTCTACAGTTGCATACGATCTGTATCCATTGGCTGGATCAACTATAAAGCCACCCACCATTCCTGAAAACACGTGCTCGTCCATGCCAAGCACATCCTCACCTTCGCAGTGATACTTGAAGAACCCCGGCTGCTTTGCTACAAACGTGTACGTCTTGTTCTGGCCAATGTCAACAGACCCAAAGTTTGGAACTGCGCTGATTGTCGCGGCATGGTGGTCTATGCTATGTATCCTGATGTTGTCTGGGTGGTTTATCATCGTGACTTCGATTATCTCTCCCTGCCTTGCTCTCATGGTCGGCGCCGGGTCTGTGCCATTGAAGGTCAGTCTGAATGTGTTTTCGCCGGTTGGGAGGCTGATCTCTGTCTCGTATGCAATGAGTGTGTATTTGCGAACAGGGGCGCCATTTTGCTTCAATTGTTCTGCCTCATCTGCACTGATTTGGCCAAAGGCCGAAGGCAGGATAAGGTTCAGACCGTCTATGCTGTTCGGTTCTGAAAATGCATCTTGGACTGCATGGTGATCTGCATGTGTTTCTTTTTGTTCTTCTAGAGTGAATCCTGCCAACATTAGCGGTGACATAGCAAGTATCGATGCCACGGCAAAGGCCGGCAGCCATAATCCTCTTGCTTTGCTATAGAAGATTTTCCGTTTCTCCATCGCATTGCCTGCAAGCCGCGCTGTTCTTTAACCGCGCAGTCCATACTGCAAATACCAGAAACCAATGTGATATCATGTAATATGGCTTGAAATCCGGATGACATTTGCACTTGCAGTATAAACGTACTACATAAAACGATACATTGATTCTCTGCAGACAATGTATCATAGCAACAAGCGCAACAAAATGACGGTAATCGTACCGGCAATTGCTGCATTTCTTGTTGGGGCTGGAATTGTTGCCATACTCTCAAGCAACTCTCAGGCAACCATGCTTGCAAATAATAATCTGGCTCTGGCAGCAGGTGCATCAGGAAATTATGAACCAAAGACTATTGAATACACATTGATTGCAGAAGAGACCACTCTGGAAATAGCTCCGGATACCCGCGTCGAAGCATGGACGTACAATGGGACGATACCGGGACCGACCTTGCGGGCCACCGAAGGTGACCGCGTTATTATCAAATTCATAAACAAGACTCCAATGTCCCATACTATCCATCTGCACGGCGATCATGATGAACTAGATGATGGTGTTTTTCAGGAAGTCCAGCCAAACGAGACATATACCTATGACTTTATCGCAGAGCCAGCTGGTGCTCTCATGTACCACTGCCATGTCATGCCAGTATCGCAGCATATCCGGATGGGGCTGTATGGCGCATTCATTGTAGATCCTCAGACACCACTAGAGCCCGCAAGGGAATATGTTCTGGTGACTGGAGAATACGACACCCAAGACCAGATGACCGAACTTCCAGAATATGTCATGTTCAACGGATACGCTGACCAGTACTGGGAAAATCCACTCCCTGCAAGAACAAATGAGCTTGTGCGCATCTATCTGATAAACTTGGGCGGCTCACCGGCTTTTGGGTTCCATATACATGGAACGCTGTTCAAAGCATACCCATCAGGAGTATGGGAAAATCCTCCACTTAAGGTGCAGACGTGGGAGGTTTCTGCTGGCAATGCGGCAATATTTGAAGCAAGGTGGCCTTGGGAAGGTAGGTACCTGTTCCACCTGCATGGCACGCCGGAAGAGAAAGGCACGATGGCGTACTTTAACGTCACAGATGCTCCAGAGAATGCAGTGGACGGTGTAGATATTGCAAAGACAAAGTCGATCAATATGGTAGACTGGCAGGTTAACCTTGCAAAGAAGATCCAAAAGGAAGATCCAAATGGCAAGGTAACTACAAGCAATGCAGCAAGCCAAAGCGGTGGACATTCGATGGCAGACACAAATGACAGTGAAACAGATCAATCCGCAAACCAAGGAGCAGTAGTAGAGACCACCTCTGTGTCAATGCCCAAAGGGTCAAGCCAGAGGTCTTCGCACAAGAGCTTTACCCCCGGAAACATTTCAGTGCATGTCGGTGACACCGTCACTTGGAAAAATGACGACTCGACTACCCATACTGTAAAGAGCAGAGATGAAGGGTTGTTCTTTAGCGGCTCGATTTTGCAAAAGCGAAGCTTTGAGTACACCTTTACAGAAGCCGGGACGTTTGAATACTACTGTTCGCTTCATCCGTGGATGACTGGCACAGTACAGGTTCAATAATCCCAGAGTTAGTCAAGGAGAAGCATTTTTTGTCTTCTCTTGACTCTTTTTCCCATCATTATCTCGATTCTTTGCTTGACATCCAGATTTGATTACAGCTACCAGTAAACAGGATACCTTCTTTTTGGGGCTGCGTTGTTAAAAATAACGGCCATTGCAATGAGAATCAATGAGCCAGCTATCACTGAAACCATGAATGCAATAAATGAATCAAGGCTGATTATGGTAGTTGATGCAATAAATGCGGTTGCTCCTGCAGGCGGATGCGTCAGTCTCAATACCTGCATTGCAAAGATGGCGAGAGAAACAGCCATTGCGATCCAGATGTATTGCTCATTATCCAACAATACCTCACTTCCAGAACCAAAATAACTGATATGCATGATGGCAATTATCCCTGCTATGAGCGCAGCTATGACGTGACCAAAAAATGTGTTTCTTGGTTGTGCCAGAGGGCTATCATAAACTGAGAAGAGAAGCACGACTGATGCTCCAAACGGCGCCAACAGCAGTGGAACTGAAAAGTGCGCTGTGACAAATCCTATTGCCGCAATACCTGTCAGGGACCCAGCCAGTGAAATGGCAGATGGCACAATGAGGCTCCTCTTTGCCAATTTAGGACCGTGCAAGCTCTGATCCCCTTTTCCAAAAATCTTGGCACCATATCCGCGCAGACTCTGCAAGATTGCAATTCCTATCGTCAAGATAAGAATGTGCCAGGTCTTTTCGGGTTTTTTCCTGGCAGCTTCGTCATGCATTAATTTTTACGTGGCTTGTAGAGCTTCAGGTTTTATTTTTTCTTTTCAATCGTTTGCAATCAAATGCAATTGGTTGTTTATCAATGCTAATTTAGAGGTCCAGATAATCAATAGCAGCTTCAACCAATGCAAGATCCAACAACTATCAATTCAGTAAAGAGAATTGTCGTTGCCATTGACCTCTCAATGGAGCATGCCAAAAGGTGCATTAGCATGGCAGCTACCTTGTTGGAAAGCTCGGCTGCTGAGCGTGAAATAATAGTGATATCTGTGATAAAGAACAGCGACATAGTCGATACAGAAGGAAGGGTGGACCACCGAAAGCTGGAGCTGGCGGAGCAGGCTTTTAGGGGCCTCCATGATGCTCTGGTGGTAAAGAGCGGTGCGTTTACATTTCAAAAGAAAATCCGATCCGAGCTTCTCAGGGCTGACGATGTGGCAGATGCTATCTGTGATTTCTGCAAGGCCAATGACGCCGACATGGTCATAGTAGGCAGAAGGGGAATGGGATTTCTTAAGGGTCTTATTCTAGGCAGCATATCTGAAAAAGTGGTGAAGAATGCTCCCTGTTCGGTTCTTGTTGTAAAGTGATCTGCACGGTCCTACAAGGCAGCAGATTGAACACAAATGCAGTTTCAGGTTTTAAGAATGCTTTTGAGAAGTCACAGCAGTGTTTTTTCCTGACATCTTTAGCAGAGAGGTTTGTATGCGCCAGTGCCGTCATGCAAAGACCGGGATTGGATTGGTCTTGCTACCGGATCACCATATGACGGAAGATCTTTGGTTGATTGTCGCTGACACGACAACAGCCAAAATGAAGGTGATCGCACACCTTTCTAGGTGGGCGATTTAATTTCTAATCCTTCAAACTTTTTTTCCACAAAAATAAAGAGGGTTTGTGGGACGTATTTGTCCAGAGTTTTGCATCAAGCACCTTGTGCGCACTTGATATTGTTGTTGTTCCGTCCATCATGGTATTGACCTGCTGTACAGCTTGCCTTCGAGCGCCAGCTTGTACATCTCTGCAACGTACGGGTTCTTTGCAGGCTTTTCTGCTCCCAGTTCCACCAGACGTGCATATACTCGTACAACAAAGGCCAATGCTCCCATAAAGGCCAGAACAATGCCTATGTTGAACATCCAATGGTTGGGGACGGCGAATATCTCTTCGACGAACCAGAAGTGCCACAGTTCGTTTACTCCGATTGTAAACATGGTTGCCAAGTATCCGAGTATGGTTATCTTTAGGCTGGTTGGCAAGGAATTTCCAGGCCCTCTAAGTATCGGAATCCTTCTGCTGTACATTGCCACCATACCCCAACCCAGCGGGAGAGCCACAAAGTGGCTGTATAGCCACCAGTGTGCAGGGGTGAAGGCAGAATCTCTGATTGCTGTCTGGTGCAGTGAGCCGTCGACAAAGTTGTCGACTTCTACTGAGGCTGCGATTGAACCTAGGACTATGACCATGATGTACACCTTCTTTAGTCTCTGGATTTCAACCTCTTTTGGTATTAACGAAGGCATCTGAGCCATTTTGATCACTATTGTATAGTTTGTTTCATATTAATAACTTTCCTTTCGAAAGTGCCTAGTGATTTGCAAACGACTATCGTAACGAAAGTTATTAATAGCGTCCAAGCAAAATAGAATCGATCGATTTGGAAGAACGACCAAAATATTCCTGCATTGTATGCTCTAAATCATTTCCGGGTCCTCTGGATCTGGAAGAGCACGCCAAATTGGACCAATGCGGCAGTAGACAGAGCGCCGCATAACGATTGGACTTACAGATACTTTTCAAAGGAGCAATTGTCCATGGTTCAATTCGCTTTAACTTAGGAGTCCGAGTGATTTGAGAAGTTGCAGAAACATTTGCCTGCGCATCAGGTCCAGACCGGGTGGCTGTCGAGGTTCATACGTCAATGGTTTGCGCAAGTGCTCAGTCTGCGATGCATTCTTTCAAAGCCAAGTGAGCAAATGCAGCTGCTGCGGGGCGAAATTGCGCAGCAAACCAAGAGGAAAAAAGCTGAGGGCAAACCTGAGAAAGAGATACTTGGAGAAACAGATGATTGTGTATGCAAACTTGTCAACAAAAGAAGAAAGCCATGATTGACAAGACTAGAACAAGTTATACTGTCATGCCAATAACCAGGTCAATCCTTGCCGATTTGTGCCAGAGAATAGACCAAGAACTTGAAAAGAGTAATCAGGATCATTCTTTGGCAATTTACGAAATAGTTAGCAAGAAGCAACACGTGCAAAGCCATGATTCAAGGAGCTTTTTGACCTACACTCTGCATGATGATCTCTCTAGTATATTTCTGAGGCTACAGACTCCTCACCGAAGGATCACGATAAAGATGTCTCCTAGCAAGGATGAATCGTATGTAGCCGTAGAAGGTTCAGACCCTGAATGGGTCCGATCTACTACCCAGAGGATCGGAAACATCATTGATGTGCACAAGAGCCATATCGACAAAAATCAATCATTTTTACCAAAGCTAAAATCTATCGTGCTCAGGGTCTGTGCAGGCATTATGATGTGGGCAATGTTATTGAGAAATGCAGGCTAGCCGATGCAACTCCACAAAGGCCGGATTGCCTCATTTTCCGTTCTTGATTATTTGAGAGAGTGTCCTCTTTTTCCCGTCCTTGACCTCCTTGCCAAAGTATGTCAGCGAGTATCCTGCCAGCATGTCAAGGAGTGGTTTGAGCGCCAGGCCCTTTTTCGTCGGATAATATTCTATTTTCACGGGATGTTCGTTGAAAATTCTGCGTTCTATCAATCCATCCTGTTCCATTTCCTTTAATCTGTTGGTTAGAGCCCTAGTATTGATCTCCTCAATTGAATTTAGAAATTGATTGAATCTGTTTTGTTTGAAATAAATCATGTTTCTCAAAATTAAAAGGGCAAATTTGTTGCCCACAACTTTTAAGGTGAAGTTGATTGGGCACTGTTTTGTCCCATCATATATTTTGAAAAGCTCCAAATCAAATTTGATGTTATCAGATGTTGCAGCAGATTGCAATCTGCCATAAAATGGCTCTACTGACTTATAGAGTTATCTGGCTCGCATTGTGCTTAACAATAACCTACCGCAAGGCCCACTGGTCACTGCAAAAATAATTTGGTTGGAATTGCTGCCGGGATGAAGAGAGTGTTTCTGGAAAAATCAGGGCATTTTTTTGCCTATCCTCACACGAGAAGCAAATTTCAGACTACATTCTAAACTCGGTCAACAACGCTATTAAATCTTCAATCCACTTGGAATGATGTTACTACAGTTTCAACCTCGATCCAATGGGCATGCCTTGCCTTCATATCCACCTTATCTTGTGGAAGTATACCAGCATTGTGCCAGCAGCTGTGGTTGATGCAATCACTATGAGGATAAACGTCGTATGTCTTCCAAGAAACGCCTGATTGATGGATTCGCTTAAAATAGGCATATCCACATTCATTCCATACAAGGAGCTTAGAATAGTGACGGGCATTGAAAGCGTGAATATTATCGTAAGCACAGCCAAGATCTTGTTTGACCTGTCAGTAGCATGCATGAAATCTGTGTCTTTGTATATCTCAATAGTTTCCTTTGACTCCTCTATTGTTTCGATTACCTTGTCTATGTGATCGTTTACATCATCAAAGTAAAGCGTCAAATCTTGGTCTGAGAATCGTTTTACGTCCTTTGTAGTGATCTCTGCCAAAGTCCTGCGTAGCGGTATCACTATGCGTCGGAGCATCGTTACCTCGCGCCTAATATAGGAAATTTCGTTTGCGGCGTCAGCCTGTTTGTCAAAAACAATATCCTCGATGTCCTCTATATTTCCTACAATCTTTCTAACAATGTTGAGCAATTCGTCTGTCAGAATATCGACTATGCTGTGGAACAGATATCCTGCTGATTTTCCCATAAACTCTTGGCGGGCTTTGTCGCTCTGCTTGCATTGCTCAAAGAGTTCTACAAGTGACCTTAGCTCTCCTTGGTGCACTGTTATCAGGTAACTGCGGCCTATGAAGGTCGCAAGCTGTGCAGACCTTGGAAATTTATCCTGTGCTACTGTTGGAAAATGCAGGATGATAAAGACGTGATCCTCATATCTGTCGATTTTCGGGATCTGAATTTTTGAAAGACAGTCGTCAAGGTTAAGCTCATGGAAGTGGAATTCCCTTCCGAGAGCATTCATCTCTGCCTTGGTTGGCTTTACCACGTTTATCCACTTGAAACCATTGTTTGCAACTTCCTCTAGCATATCGCCTAAAGACCCGGGCTAGTCTAAGCAGGAGGCGACTTCAATATACACTAATAGGGCAACAACTATTGCAAAAGTTAACGCTATTTCATCAGATGGCATGCAAAGAAAATGCTGAATCCCGCTATTGTATGCAGATGCGACCCTCAAATAATATTATGATTGTGATGCCATTTTTGTTGTTCAGAAACCTAATTGGCTCCAATCTCATAATACGATTATACATCTATTACTGTCGGTTTTTTACCCATGAAATTTCGCCGGCGGCATCTGTTAGTACCCTGTGAATTCCTCAATCATGATTCTATCTTCCGGAACCTGCAGGTCTTTTTCAAGCAGCTCCTGCATGTCTTTTAGCATCCCCGGCGGGCCGCATATATAAAACACTCCATCGTGGATTTCATTTGATGTTAAATGCCGCTCTATCATCGACTTGTCTATTCTGCCGCGCTCTCCACTCCAGGTTGCTACAACTTCTTGCTCTTCTGTGACTGTATAAACAACCCTGAGGTTTCTATTCTGTTGAGCCCATGAGTCAAATTCGTCTTTATACAATATGTTCTGTGCATTTCTGTTAGAATCAAACATTGTGATCTTGATGGGTAATTGCTTGTCTGTAGCATACTTTATCATGCTTCTAAACGGCGTTACCCCTATGCCACCGGACAAAAATATTGCAGGTTTTGAAGAATCGTCATGCAACACAAACCTCCCTTGTGGCTTTGACACTGTTATTTTTGCGCCCTCTTGGAGTGAGAACAACTTTTGCTTGTATGGCGTATTGCGTATCCTTGTGCTTACTATCAGCACATCTTCCGTAGGAGATGAGGCAAGCGAGAAATGCCTCACAGGACCCTTGCTGTCCCCCTTGATGCCGTCTAGCGGCAAGAAAGCAAATTGTCCCGCTTTGTATTCAGGATATCCATCTCTTGTGAACTTGAATGTTATAATGTCTGTTCCCTGCAGTTTTTCCTTTCTAGATAATGTCAGGTCGAAATCCCCATCTGACTGTTTTCTGGCTCTTTTGACCACGTCTTGTTCCTGTTGCATCGATGTCCCAGATTGCTGCTTTGGTTGCTGGCTTACCAGGAGATCACCAGTGCTTTCATCAACCTGTACAGAGTATGACTGCAGATCAGTTGCCCATACTGTCTGCTCTGATACTTTCGCTGTCCGTACGTCAAACAGTGCGTAGTGCCATGGGCACTTTAGCTCAAATCCATCCAGCGTGCCGTCCTCAAGTGGGGCGCCTTCATGGGAGCAAACAGCATCCATTGCATAGATTTTGCCCTGGACCATTGCCAACACAACGGGTCTTCCACCTACTTCTACTCGAAGCAAACCGCCCTCTTTTAGGTCCTTTTTGTTGGCAACTTTTTGAAAACCTGCGATTTCACCCAAATGGCATCATCTTTTGGTTGTGCGAATGACATGTCTGCAGTATTCGCTGCCAAGTGCCATGCATTCTCTGAGCTCAACCTGTATATCCGGTGTGCCATCAAGTGCTTTTGCAATTATCTTATCATGAAGGCCGTGACATATCCTATCTTGGTTGTTCAATGCAGCCTTGTACAAGATGCAGTTCTTACTCTGGATACAGAATGAATTATTGTCCTTTTCATCTCTTTGCAGAGACGATACAAACCCCATTTCGTTTGAGGCATCGTTTATTATCTTTAGGGAATCTTCAAGGTTGCTAGAGCTGTTTTTCTCGATTTTAGCTCTTATTCCAGAGGCGATATCTTCAGCTATCGATTCAACAATTTCCTTTGCTCCGATTTCACCTTTTTTATCTGCTATTTTGTCAAGTACAAGGTTCAAAAATAGATCATATTGTCTTGGGAATAATTCCCGACCTCTTTCTGTTAATTCATACACTTTTTTTGGCCTGCCCATTTTTTCAATCTTGAACTGTGACCTTACGGCGCCCAGGGTCTTTAGCGACTCCAGATGAACCCTCACCGCGCTTTTTTGTATCTGCAGCTTTTCTGCAATTTCCCCTGCAGTCTTTGAGCCTCCCAACAACATTTCTAGGATCTTTTCCTTGGTCTGGCCCATACTGCTCAAATCTTCGGACGACATTAATTGTGTAAACACTTTAGATACTAATATGTATTTATAATATTAAATGGCTCATAGCTAAGATATTATAGATACTTTATAGTAGCTATAGTTTATAAAGGGCCTTTTTGTGTCATTGGCGATGGCCAAAAAATCAACAAAAATCTTCATGAGTGGAATCGTCGTTGCTGTGCTTGCAACGGCTTTCGTTGTAAGCCAGAATGCTGTGACCTCTATTCAGGACGTCCAGGCCACAGATGACAACCAGTCAAAGGAAGCCTTAGACAAGCACTCAAAAAAACATATCCCCTCGTTTGCGGCAAGCAATGACCTAAATCAGACCAAAGTTACTGAACTTCGAATTGCCCTCCATGACCTCTGGGTAGAACACGTGGTCTGGACCCGGCAATACATAGTTGCAGCATCGTCAGATAGTCCAGATGCATCATTTGCAGCAGAGAGGCTGCTGAAAAACCAAGAAGACATCGGTGATGCCATAAAGCCATTCTATGGCGACCGAGCTGGAGATCAGCTGACGGGGCTTCTGAAGGACCACATACTTATTGCAGTAGATCTGCTCGAAGCAGCAAAGGCCGGAGATGCAACTGGCGTAGAAGAAATCGAAGAAAAGTGGTATAGAAACGCAGACGACATAGCCACATTCCTGAGCAGCGCCAATCCAAACTGGACAAAGGAGGAAATGACAAGTATGGTAAATGAACACCTATCACTTACAAAAACGGAAGCTGTTGCAAGATTAACAGGAGACTATGCTACAGACGTGACCACATTCGACGCATTGTACAAACATGCAGTGTCAATGAGCGACGAGTTTACAATCGGAATCGTCAAGCAGTTTGAAGAGCAGTTTGAAGTGGACCGAAACTCCAGTAGGGAAAATTAGGAGCAGCCTTCCTCCCATTTCTTTTTTGATTCAAAACATGTGATGATATGCTTATTGTCTATCACCCAGAAGCAAAATCGTCCAAGAAAACTACAGCAAGTCAAATTGGAGTAAAGTTTCTTGCTTGCTCCAGTATCGAGACCTAATTAATACGCGTGTACCTCACTCAAATGGCTCTTTAGGCTCTTCTTATTTGCAAATGTCTTGTCACACTTTTCACATTTGATGTGGCCGTCAGTTTTGATTTCTCCGGACATATGCTTGATCTGCACATATTACATTGATTGAATTAAGGATTTGGTTTGCAGACGATTGCATCCGATATTTCCTTAACATCTTATGCAATAGCTTCAAACGTATCCTTTCTTGCAAAGGCTTCCCGGGCTATTTCCAATGCCCCTCTCCGCAAGAGCATAGCTCGATGCACTCTCTCTCTGGCTATATCCATGGCAACTGCTCTCGGAGTTTTGTTTCCTTTTGTTTTTTCCTCCATAATTGACTTGGCAAGTACTCTTTTCACGTTCCTAGATATCTTGTACGCAATGATGTCAAATGCATCTTTTTCAGTTCCGCCTTTGTATTCTACGAAAGAGCCTAGCACACCGCCGGCATTTGCTATAAAGTCTGGTATAATGAGAACACCATTTTCATAAAGATACCTATCTGCAGATGGAGAGGTTGGAATGTTTGCCGCTTCTACTATCACTTTTGTGTCATGTTCAAGAAGTTTTGGAGCAGTCTTGTCGTTTATAGTGTCGCTGACTGCTGCCGGGATAAAAATATCTGAATCTATTTCAAAAATCTCATCCTTGCCTCTGATTCTAAATCTTGATTCACTGTCCTTGTCTTTTTTCAGGTCTGCAAACTTTTCCTTGCCCCGCATATCCTTCATTAGTCTCGGAACATCTATGCCATCAGGATCGTGTATCATGCCAGAGATATCGCTAATGGCAACTACCTTGAAGCCTCTCATATGGAGGAAGGTTGCAGTAAAAGACCCGACGTTGCCAAACCCCTGAATAGAAACCTTTGCAGACCTTTTATCTAGCGTCATCGGCCTTGAAGATGCCTGCGTCTTGTCAAGTGCTTCCATAGCTGAATCAAGTGCCACTGCCACTCCATAGCCAGTTGTTCCCAGCTCATGAGGAATGCCTCCAAGCTCTTGCGGCTTGCCTGTGCAAGCTCGCATATCTCCAATTTCATGAGCAAATACTGCCATATCAAGCTCGGTTGTGCCAATGTCGGTTGCTGCAATATACTGAAGAGGACAGTAAGGGCGAATCATTTTGGCAAAAGATTTCATCCAACCAACCCTGTCTACCTCAGCAGGGTTTCCAATAATTCCGGCCTTGGCTCCACCAAATGGAAGGCCGGCGGCTGCGCACTTCCAAGTCATTGTTCTGGCAAGCCTAAACACCTCTTGTGTACTAGTTGTTTTGCTGAATCTGATGCCTCCCTTTCCAGGACCCGCTGCAGTATTATCAATGACTAGGACTCCTTTCATTTCAGTATCTGGGTCGTAGACGCTCAAAACTTTCTCAGGTCCCCAATCGTCAAAGATTATGTCTTCCATGAGAACCAGAATGTCAGCTTACTAATTATGCATCATATAATATTCTTATAATCTTAACAGTTCCGCTAATTCGACATCAACTCACATATGAAACAAAATAATGGCTGATGCTAACTTAACTGAATCTGATAATTCAATTCCTAAATGGGGTATCTCTCATTTCCTTGTGACCTGAACATGCTTATGCTCTTCCGCATCTTCTGACAGGATAAATACCTCTCTGCAGTATGCGCAGATGTAGAACTTGTCAATTACCTTTTTGCATCTATTATCTTGAGCGGGTTGTTGCTGTTTTCCTCTGTCATCTCGGAGTCCTTTTAATTCCCTAATCCTCACTTCAGCTGGGATGGAATGATTCCATAGTGTTTCAAAGATGTACCATTGCTGTTTTAACATATCCTCAGACCGAATGTGGAAACCTTCTGTAAGGGGTCTTTCTTCTGAGATATCCGGGGAGACGACCATGGATTCTGTGGCGTTGAGGATAAAGTTTCCCCTGATGCCATCTAGATGAATAGTTTGTCCAAATTTGATAGGTTCGATTTTTGTGATCCCGCAGAAGATTATGGGATATATACATGCGTGTCATTCTTGTCCATATTCGTGTCGGCTGATGCCCGCCAAGGATTCTTAAAGCCATAAGGCTGAACACTTCTGTGCTATTCACATTTTGTTTGCTCCTAGCACAATTCATTTAACAAATTTCATTCATCAATCTTAGATTGTCTAGGCTCGTGAACTAGTAAATATTCTGTCAGTTTTTCAATTGTCGAAGAGCATATGTCACTCCTAAACCTGCTTGAATCCAAAAAGCGCATAATGATGTTACTATCATTAGCCGCCATTATCTCATTTTCTATTCTCGTCCAACCCTCGATAAACGAGAATAGAGCGTTTGCGCATGGAGATGCTCCAACTTCATGTGAAAATGTCTATGATGCTGCCATAATATCTATGACCATCGATAACGGTGTTGAGACTTTTGATCCAATAGCTGATCCAGATCTACATTTTGATGCAAATATCGATAATGGCTATACAGTGACTTTTACACTGCATACTGCAGGTCAAAGATATACTGATGGCAGCAACCTTCCGGGAAGCACATGGTATAGAACTACTGCGCCAGGGTTTGCCAATGGAGTATGCGTTGACGATGTAGAGGCAAACTCGCTCAAGACTGTCACCACCCAGATATCTGCACCTGGCGGCATACCGGACGATTATAATTATCCCAGAATAGAGTGGGGGACAATATCTGACGGGGATCAAATAATCTATTCAATGACTTGGCAGCAAGAGCCATTGACAACAACAGCTGATGGAGAGTCTGAGCTTACAGTAAGAACAGAGGATGGTCATACAGGAAGCGAAATCTCTGGATACTATACGGTCATTTCCAAAGACGGGAGCGTTGTCGAAACAGGATTCTCGCCAGCATTTTTCACCCTAAACAATGACGAGGGTTATGTTGTCCAAGTGCAAGATTATGGTCCGTATGTATTTGATCACTGGCAAGATTCTGGCTCTACCATAAGGGATAGGTCAATTTCAATATCTTCAGATACTTCAATAACTGCAGTCTACCGAAACGTCAATTCGCCGCCACTAGAGCAGCCGCCCGATGAAGAACTACCGCCTGAAGAGGAGCCACCTCTGCCACCCGGAGAAGGTTCAACTGTCACGATAAGATCAATAGACCGAAACTCGGGCAATGAGATTACCGGCTATTATACAGCGCTTTTCGACAACAGCGGCAACGTGATAGAGACAGGCTTTACGCCCGCGACCTTTGATGTAACAGGCGGACAGGAGTACACTGTGGAAGTGCAGGACTATGGCTCGTACTACTTCAACTACTGGCATGATAATGGCGACACCGATAGAAGCAGAACATTTGCTGCAACAGACTCTGCACAGATAATGACAGCAGCGTATGGCACATCCCAAAATGCAGTACCGCCGGAGGAAGACAACAGCAATGGAGAAGAGCAATCGCCACAGCAGACGACCGGCACGATATCTGTAGCTACTGTTGATTCGTCTGGCAACCAAATCTACGGTTACTACACAACACTATCGCAAAACGGCAATGTAATCCAGACAGGATTCTCGCCGGCTGAATTTACTGTTAGTAGTGGGCAGACATATCAAGTGGCAGTAGCAGACTATGGTCAATACGTATTTGACCACTGGTCGGACGGAAGCACTGGCAGATTCAATGATGCAGAGACTGAAGACAGCTTGGTAGCGGTATATCGACCATAGCTGCTATTTTTCCTATTTTGATAGAGATCTCAAGGAACATAGTTCGTAACATTACGAAAAACAATGCAGCCAGTGGCTCAAGCGACGCCGTAAATAACCAGCTCGTTTATCGCAGCCTTTTCTGTCACGTTAAAGTTTACAACTATTCTTACAAACTTGGCTTGAGTGGGGGGAATTGGATATCTCTCAAAATCGTCTGTCTCGCCTGTAGACACCGCACTCAGAATATCAGTAAACCCTTCTCCAAGCGAAGTCTTGATTGTAAAGGCG
>JBFLWZ010000018.1:0-21168 GCA_040757615.1 Thermoproteota archaeon
CCAAGAAGCGCCTTGTTCGCGCCGTCAGCCTCTTCGAAAAAGTATATCGGCTTGACTATGGCAGATGGCTTGCCAAAACCTTCCTCTGACATACGAGATGATGATCAGCTGTTTTGTTGGTTTAAAACGTTGTGCATGCACCGATAATTTCAAATCTTTGCGCTCGCTGTTACAGTGGGGCTGGACGGACTGGCGTCTCTAGGTGATCGCATTGTCTGACATCTTGCCAGTTCCACTGCTCATACAGGCGCTTGACCTCTTTGGCACCATGGCGTTTGCTGTCACCGGCGCCTTCAAGGCGATAGAGCACAAGTCAGACATTGTTGGGATAACCATACTTGCGACAATGACAGGAGTCGCCGGCGGGGTCATGAGGGATGTCGTTTTTGGGAGAATACCTCCGCTTGCAATAGTCAACCCGCTTTATCTGATAATCACAGTGGCGACTGCAGTAGTAATGTTTTTCCTCTACAGGTCGCTCAAGAAGCACTGGAACCTTTTCTTAAAGTTTGACGCTATTGGGCTGGGAGTGTTTACAGTGATCGGCGCGACATTTGCCTACAACCTGTTTGGGCTGAACTTTCTTACCATGGCTTTTGCAGGAGTCCTCACCGCTGTCGGCGGAGGCATCCTGCGCGACGTGTTTGTCAACGAGATGCCGATAGTGTTTGTCAAAGAGCTGTACGCCTCTGCAAGCTTTATCGGAGTCGTGATATTTTTCGGGCTGCTTGCAGCAGGCGCAGACCTGAATGTTGCGGCCATTCCAAGCATCATCGCGGCTACCGCGCTCAGGCTGTTTGCCATGAAGTACAACTGGAACCTGCCGCTGCCAAAGACTTAGGCGCGTGGGCGTTTCAAGTGCTTCCAGTTTAAAAAAATTGTAGCGCTGCCACATTTCACGCCCAAAAAATGCTACAATTATTTTCCAGTGGAAAACGGTGCAACATGCATCATTTCACGCATGGAAAATGGTACATTTTTCAAACGCAAAACCCGCTGCACGACGCGCTACTTGGAATGCTTGCGATATGCGCGCTTCCAGCCCAGAAGCGGTTAGTCCCGTTATACAAGCAAGGATGTGAGCGTTTCCAACTGTTCCAACCGGTTGCTTGAAAGAATTATTTCATGCCAGTGGCTAGCTCGGCTATCTTGCCTGCCCACGACTTTGCCTTGATTATGCCACTTGCCACAAGTATTCCCTGAGCACCCAGCTCCATCGCCTTGGCGACATCGCCTTTGTCCGTGATGCCTGCCCCACAGATCACTTTGGAGCGCGAGCCCGCGGCTTCTATCGACTTTGTTATTATCTGAGGGTTCTCTTTTGATACCGCCCTTCCGCTTCCTATGAGCTCTGGCGGCTCGATTGCAATAAAGTCCGGCTGGAACGCCGATATCTCCATGACCTCCCAGGGTTCCCGGGCGCACACTATCGAAGTCATGCGCAAGCTTTTCAGTCGCTCCACCAGAGAGGCGATCTGCTTCATCTCTATCCTGTGCTCGCTGTGGTTTATCAGCGACCCGACAGCCCCGTACGACTTGGCGATCTCGGGAAGAAAATAGCCGGTAGAAGATCCCATTTTTTCGCTGTCAACGTGTTGGCAGATAACAGGTATCTTGACGCTCTTGGCAACAAGCGCAAACACAGGCTGTGGCGGGGCAAGCACTATCTCCACTTTGAGTTTTTTTGCAACCGCCTGCGCGGCTTTTGCCAGCTTGACAGCCTTCTCTCCAGAGACCTCTTCGTAGTTCTTGAAATTGATGATGAGTGGCCGCCTCAACGCTTGCTGCCAGCTTTGGCTTTTGTTGTTGCCGCCTTGGTCTTGCCGTTCATGATGTCTTCTAGGTCGCGGAACTTGCTTTCAAGCTTGCTCATCCTCGCTTCATAGCCTTTGTTGTATTCAAGCTCGTCGGGCACGAGTGTTGCCGGGTGGATAAAGCCCTGGTTGCGCATTATCATTGCCCTCTCGGCCGCCCGCATCCTCTGGAGGTCCCAGTCGGCCGTTCCAAATCCGTCGTGCGGTCCCGTGAGCCTGCCGTTGTGCATGCTAAAGAGCAGGCACGAAACGATCGGGATAGAGTAGTTCAGGCTTGCGGCAGAGTTGAGCTTGACGGGCATCAGAGGCATGTGATGGCTGCCCCTAGTGTTGCCTGCGACATAGTGCGGCTCGTTGAATGCGCTGCCAGCTTCCTCTGTTGCAGGAAAGTTCTTTTGCGTCCTTACTATTGCAATCGGATCGTCCTTGCCGACGTACGTTCCGGCAATGTTGTGAAGGCGGTCCGTGGATGCAGACACGATCTGTTCAGAGCCGTCGCCGGACACAACAGAGTGGACTACAAAGCGGCCAGGATACATCAGCGCCGCTTCAAGCTCAGCCTTGTCCTGCCATAATTTTAGCTCAGCGACCTTGCCGGTCATGACGTCCATTATCCTGAAAATGACGCCCTCTGCAAGACGCTCATTGATCAGGAGGCCGGTATTGCTGCGCGCGTCGACGAACATACGCCAAAGTGGGAAGTTGAATGCGCCCGGCTCTGTTTTATCAGCGGCAAATATGCAAAAGACTTCGCTTGGGCGCTCTTCCATTTCGATTTCTGCAACGCCCGGCCCCATGCCCTTGACATTCCCAGAGAACGAGTCCTTAAGCAGATCTTGGCCTGCGCCATAGAGTCCTTGCTCCTTCGCTACTTTTGTTCCTTCAGTAAATGCATCCCACGCCAGCTTATGGATCTTTTCATCGTCCACTCCGCGTGTATGCGTCGTTATGATGTGAATATCGTCGCCGGTGTATCCGACGTAATGATCGATAAGAAGCCCTTTTGCATTCTTGGCAACAAAATTTTTCACGGTTTCGAGAAGTTTTTCGCTTGGGCAGGTGTGGCCCCCGATACCTCCAATGTCTGCCTTGATGGCGCTGACAGTAATTCTCATACCGTGACAAGCTCACGCCTATTGGCTTAAAACTTTTCCGATAACTTGTTAGCTAGAACTGAAAATATGTAATGAGAGCATACAATTTTCGTCCAAATCACGGGCGAAATACAAATAAAGCCCATGAAGCGTTCTTGCTCTATGAGCGCTAGCAAAAAGCCACACATGAACTTGGTGGTTACAGGTCACGTCGATAATGGTAAATCAACTACTGTAGGTCATTTGCTGGTTGATCTGGGTGCCATTGACCAGAGAACCATAGATGCATACGCAAAGGAATCGGAAGCGACAGGTAAGGGTGATACTTTCAAGTACGCTTGGGTGCTGGACAGCATCAAGGACGAGCGCGAAAGAGGTATCACCATCGATCTCGCTTTCCAAAAGTTCGAGACGCCAAAGTACTTTTTCACGCTGATCGATGCTCCCGGTCACAGGGACTTTATCAAGAACATGATCACGGGCGCGTCAGAAGCAGACGCTGCAATCTTGGTCATTTCTGTCAAGCCAGGTGAAACAGAAGCGTCAATCGAGCCAGGAGGTCAAGGAAGGGAACATGCATTCCTTGCTAGGACACTTGGCGTAAACCAGATCGTTGTTGCACTAAACAAGATGGACGATGTCGGATACCAAGAAGCCCGCTATAAGGAGGTCAAGGATCAAGTTGAAAAGATGCTAAAGATGGTCGGCTACAACACGACCAAGATCAACTTTATCCCGATCTCTGGATGGAAGGGTGACAATCTGGTAAAGCAATCGACTAACATGCCATGGTACAAGGGCCCGACCCTTGCTGCGGCACTTGATGCCCTTGACCCACCAGAAAAGCCGGTCGGCAAGCCGCTCAGAGTCCCGATACAGGACGTGTACTCAATCACGGGTGTCGGAACAGTGCCGGTAGGAAGAATCGAGACTGGCAGGATGAAGGCAAATGACAAGGTAGTCGTCATGCCATCTGGCGCAATCGGCGAAATCAAGTCGATTGAAACTCACCACACGCAGATGGAGTCTGCCGAAGCAGGTGACAACGTCGGCTTTAACTTGAGGGGTGTCGATAAGAAACAGATCAAGCGCGGCGACATGATCGGCCCAGCAGACAACCCACCAACAGTCGCAAAGGAATTCGAGGCAAGGCTCATCGTCATTCACCATCCGACGGCAATCGCTCCTGGATACACGCCAGTCCTGCACACTCACACTGCGCAGGTGGCAGCAACCATCTCAGCGTTTGTTTCCAAGATTGACCCAAGGACAGGTGCCACGACAGAAGAGAACCCCAAATTCCTAAAGACAGGCGACGCGGCAATCGTCAAGATCAAGCCTGTGAGGCCGCTTCCGATAGAGACATTCAAGGACTTTCCAGAGATTGGAAGGTTTGCACTCCGCGATATGGGAACGACAATTGGCGCAGGCGTTGTGCTGAACGTCACCGACAAGTACGACCCCAACAAAAAGTAAGTGAATATTAGAGATGCCTCAAGCTGCAAGAATCAAACTCACCAGCACAAACCTCGCGACGCTAGAAGGCGTCTGCACAGAGATAAAGGGGATGACTGAAAAGTCAGGGATAAAGCTCAAGGGACCCCACCCCCTGCCGACCAAAAAGCTCAAGGTAGTTACAAGAAAGTCACCTTGCGGTCAGGGCACCAACACCTACGACAAATACGAGATGAGGATCCACAGGCGCGTGATCGACGTCGGGGCAGACGACAGGGCCATTCGACAGCTGATGCGCCTAAAGATCCCAGACGACGTATATATCGAAGTCTCCCTAACTCAGTAATTTTTTGTACGATCCTTTCTGAACCCTGATGTGCCGCGAGGCCTCGGGGTGCAAAATTTTTGCCAAGATTTCAAGCCCGATCACAGTCCTAGGCCCGGGCTTGCTGAAATATGCATTTGCATTGACGGCGTAGACGCTACCGTTTCTGACTGCGCGGAGTGACTTCCACTTTTCGTTGCGCGCAAGCGCCGGTAGATCCTTTAGCGTGCGCGGAATTTCAAAGCCGCACGGCATCAACACGATAATGTCTGGATCGAAGTTCGCGGCTTCATCAATTTCCATCCTGCGCGACGGCTCGCCGGCGACGCTGATCCCGTTTATCCCGCCGGCATATTCTACCATCTGCGGCACCCAGTGACCGGCGGTGAAAAGTGGGTCGAGCCACTCTATGCAGAGCACGCGCGGCCGGCTCTTTATTTTCATGCTACGCACTGCATCGATCCGCCTTTGCAACGAAGAAATAAGCTTGGCTCCTTCCCTGACTTTGTCCACCTTTTCTGCGATGTCCATTATGCTGACAAGTATGTCGTCAAGGTCGTGCGGGTCGAGCACTAGAACGTCTGGCTGCCCACCAAGTATCTTGACTGCACGGCTTATCTCCTTTGTAAAGGGCGAGCAGACTTCGCAGAGCCCCTGCGCGACTATCAGATCAGGGTCTGCCTTTTTCAAGACCTTGTCGTCCACGACATAGATGTCGCTGCCAGAGCGTATCAGCTCGACTATCTTGGTATCGATCTCCCTCCCAGTCATTTTGCTTGCATCAAAAGAAGGTCGGATTACTTTTGGCTTTTTTCTTGCAGGAGTGGGGAACTTACACTCGTGCGTCACCCCGACTATCTGGCCGCCTGCGCCAAGCTGGTACAGAGTTTCTGTTGCGCTTGGCAGGAACGAGACAATGCGCACGAGGAAAGTTGTAAAAATTGCGTTCTTAAAAACCTGCCTTATGCAAGATTGTTACGTTACATTTGTACTAAGCGAGTATTCCACCAACCAAAACCATTTTATGGCTTAAAATCTTGTCTTTAGCCAATGAACTCTAGAATTGCAGTCGCTGTCGGGCTGGTAGCAGCAATTGCTGCAGTGCTAGCACCAATATCGACACTCACGCCGGCCTTTGCAGCTGAAATAACCGCAGATGTGACATCGGGTTCGTCAAGCAAGACAACTGATGCATATGCGCCAAACCCAATCAACGCCAATGTCGGAGACACTGTAACATGGACCAACAGAGACTCGACGCCGCACACTGTAACATCTGGAACTGCTGGAGCGCCGGACGGCAAGTTTGACTCCTCGCCGGGCTTTAACCCGCTTCTGGCTCCACAACAGACATTCAGCCACACCTTCACTGAAGCAGGCGAATACCCATACTATTGCGGTCTGCATCCAAACATGGTAGGCACAGTAATTGTTGCATCTGCTGGAGGTAATGGCGGCACTGGCGGCAACGGCGGTAACACAACCGATGGCAACGGCACCAATGGCGGAACAGAACCAACACCATTCGCAATAACTGCATCAATTGACGGCAATGATTACGAGATAAGTGGATCTGGTGATGTAGCAGCAACAGCAGCTACGATCAACGCAGGCCAGTCGGTAGAAATCGAATTTGACGGTGGAGGAGCAGTAGAAGTGACGCTGCCAAAAGACATGATTGATGGAATCAACACTGTGCAGGTCGGAACAGAGACAATCACACACGAAGTTGTAAGCGAGAACGACACATCAACAACCATCTCGTTCACAGTCCCAGAAGAAGACACCACTGTAACGATTCTGGCGGACGTTGTAGTTCCAGAATTCCCGGTTATTGCAGCAATACTTGCGGCAACAATCGCGGCAATCATTGGCTACACTAGGTTCGCAAGAAGCGGAACAGGGTTCTTTGGAAGAGCCTAACCGCCTTCCTTTTCTTCTTTCTTTTTCAGAACATTATATAAATCTGGAACATTCTATCATAAGATACCTTGGTTGCTTTAGCCAAAGGCACAAAGTGGGCCATAATATTCGCAGGAATTGGAGTGGCTGCAGGAGTCGGCATAACCGTGGCATTTCTGCAGCCGCAGGGAATACAGCAGAGAGAGGTTGTATATGGCGACGATAACCCATGGCTGGACCCGTTGTTTCTCCAGAACTACCGAGAAAGCCTCAGGACGGGCGCTCACTACAAATCTGTGCTGGCTGTAGGCGAAGAAGGTTTCTTTTATGCCGCCGCAAAGGGAGGCAAGGAGCCCTACCAGTTTGAGTGGAGATTCAGCGATGGCGTGGTCCTGACTGCCCAGAACGCCACGCGGAGTTTCGATTCGCCCGGCACATACAGCGCAGTGCTGACGGTCAATGACGCGGACGGACAAAAGAAGGAAAGCAACATTTCAGTAAAGGTACAATAGATTATTATTGGCATCGCCTTTTCATCATGTCGTTTGCATAGCATGATTCTTGCCCTTGCGATGCTGTCAAGCTTTTTTGCAGCAGGTCAGGCATTTGCGCAGGAGCAGGTCGTGCTCGAGTCTTCAAGCGATCAAGGGACGTTCATGGTCGAAATAACATGGACACCTGCTGAAATTGGCAGCGCTCATGAGTTTGACATACATTTTATCGAGCCAGAGACAGGCGAAGAGATAGAGGATGTGCTGTACGACTTTTCGATCTATGACAATGGAGACAGGGAGGTGCTCCGGCGTGGCCAGACTGCGGCACGACAGGAGTTTACATTTGAGGAGACTGGGTCCTACGAGATAAGGATAGACGACATTGATGGTCTGGGCGAAGGTGTCGTCGTGCCGATACAGGTGACTCCCGAATTTCCCATTGTGATGGCTACACTGGCGGCGGCCTCGGGCTTGGCCATGCTTGTCGCAAGGCGCAATAGCAACAATTTATTTAGGCAGCAAGCCAAATAATTGCAATGGCAAGCAGCATTTTTCTGGCAGCGCTGTTGCTGGCAGCAGTTTTCAGCATCACATCTGTCGCATATGCACAAGAGGGCGGTATGAGAAATACAACTAGCAAGGGCACACTGGATATCATGGTGGAGCCGACGTGGAACGAAAATGGAAATGCTTCCTTCAGGGTAAGCTTCCTCAACCCCGGAACCAACGCCCTTCACGAGCATCAGGACTATGACTTTAGGATATTGAAAGACGGGACACAGGTCTTTAGCGCGGCTGAACAGACCGGCCAAGTGTTGATACACAACGTAGAGGGCACCATCACAGTGCCATACACCTTCCAAGAAAATGGTGATTACACGATCGAGATTTTCCTCGGCGCCACGGGCATTACACCACCCATACCGACTGAAGAAGAAGTGGAATTTACGGTGACAGTGGTTCCAGAATTCCCTGCAGGTATTGTCGGCGCAGTGATAGCCACCGCGATGGCCGGCTCGCTGGTGTTTGCTCGAAGGTTCAGGCGCTAGATTTTTTCCCTGCGAAGGGCGGCGACTCCAATGGCAATGCCGGCGACGCCGACTCCGACGCCAACCATTCCAAACAGGTAGGCTCTGTCAGCCGCCATCTTTAGATCTGCCGACGCCTCAGTGGCGCTTGCCGCAGCCGTCTTGGCATCTTCTGCCGCAATGTTCGCCTCATCCACCTGAGTAGACAGGTCGGTTATCACGGTCTGCAGCTGCGCTAGCACTTCCTCTGATATGCTGTCACCCGTGCTAGGCGGGAAGGCAAAGGTTGCCGTGTCCCCTACATCCTCTATCTCGATTTGACCATCGATGGCCTGCCCGGCTATGGTTCCTCTCATGACAATCGCGTATTGCCCGGTCTGGGTCGGCATAATGTCTGCAGCGTAGACGCCGGGCTCCTCCGTAGGCCGGAAGTCGAGCGACTTGGTCGGCGTTCCCTTTTTGACGCTGATGTCAAGCTGGGCCACTGCGTTGTTGATCGGCTGGCCGTCTGAGACTCTGGTTATTGTAAGTTCGATGCCGTTGAACTGCCCTACAAGCGGCGGCTCGTTCGCCCATCCGCCGACAATGCTGATATCCCCCTGCACCATCTCTTCGTGCGCCATGGCAGGGTGGAAGCTGAATGCCAGAACTGAAAAGACTAGGACGCTTGCAAAGAGCAGCGCAATCTTCATTCAATGTAAATTTCTCCTGTAATGTTTATAATCTTTCGGCATATTTCGGGCTTTGTACTACAAATCAAGCAAGAGTCAAATATGGTGCATGGCATATTTTACGCGTGCTGGGCAGACGCTGGGTCTTTGTATTTATTGCTGTTGTAACCGTCCTGACCTTTGCTTCCGGCATCCAGCAGTCATTCGCCCACCCGGTCTATGTCGATTCTACGCCGGGGGCATTCGAGAGCGTTTCATCGGCACCAGGCGAAGTAAGCGTTTTCTTTAGCGAAGCGATAGAGCTTTCCTACAGCAGCATAAGGGTGCTCGGCCCCGACGGGAGTAGGGTCGACATGAATGACCCGCACAACGTCGAAGGCGATACCGCTTCGATAGCTGCTACGCTGCAGCCAAACCTGCCGGAAGGCGAATATACTGTGACCACAAGGGTGCTATCGGCAGTAGACGGGCACCTTATCGAAGACACATTCACTTTTGGTGTAGGAGTGCAGACGAGCTCCCCCAGTGAAGCGCGCAGCACCCCGGTTTTGGCTCCGGGATACTCGCTGTCCAGATTCCCTGGAATGGTCGGACAAGTGATGGTCGTCGGCGCGGCGTTTGCAACACTGTGGCTTTGGAAACCTCTTTCAAGGGTGCAGTGGCTTGGCGGCGCGATAGGGCAGACGCGTGCCCTGATCGACAAAAACATGATGCGCCTTGTCATAATCGGCACGGCCCTTGTGCTTGCATCCGGAGTTGGCATGATAATCGTGCAGGCGATCTCTATAGAGGCAGGCATACCGGAGGCGATCGCGACCAAGTTTGGCAACGTGTGGGTGACAAGGATGCTTCAGTCGTCCATCCTGATGGGCATCGCCGTGGCAGTCTACCGCAAGGTTGCAAGAGGCAATTCTCTTGGCAGGGCAGAAATGTACGCGATACTCATCCTCGGGCTTGCAGTCCTAGTCACATCAAGCCTGATCGCGCATGCGGCTGCCACCAACCAGATATTCCCGGTAGTGCTTGACTTTTTCCACAACGCCGCCGCTTCAATATGGATAGGCGGCCTGATACTTCTAGGGTTTGTCGCAGTGCCCAAGATCCTTTCCATTGGAGATGAAAGGGTCAAGGCGGCCGCGCTTGCCATCCTGATCCCGCGCTTTTCAACGGTGGTGGTGACCTTGCTTGGCATCGCAGTGATAACCGGGCCGATACTGCTGTTTGCCCTTGAAAGCGACCTGTCGCTTACCCTCGCCTCAGTTTACGGCCAGATACTGGCAGTCAAACTCGGGCTTGCGGGCGCGATGGTAGCGATGGGCGCGTATTCGCAGTTTGTGGTGCAGAAAAGGGCGGTCATAGTCATGGCAGGCGGCGCTGGAACGCGCGTCACAGGTCTTAGGCACTATGGTAAGACACTCAAGGCAGAGGCAGGAATCGGGATAGCGCTCCTGTTCGCGGTTTCCCTCATGGCAAACGGCGCGCTGCCAAGCGGCCAGTTCCCGGCGTACGAACGACAGCAGGACGACCAGTCGGCATTTGCGGAAGAGCCGCAGACCGACTTTAGCCGGACACTGTATGCAACCGACGGAAAGATACAGCTTTCAGTGAGCCCCTTTGCTGTAGGGCAGAACAGCTTCCGCCTGTCGTTCTTTAACATGGACGGCAGCAACGCGACAGGGATCGAATCTGCAACAATAAAGCTGACGCAGATTGAAAGAGGCATCGGCCCAATAGAAATCGAAACGACCAGGCAGGCTGACAACGTCTTTACCGCCAACGCGGCATTCAGCTTGTCGGGGACGTGGCATGTCGAGGTCGAGGGAGTCAACACCGAGGGCAGTAACATGCTTGCAACCATCAACGCAAACGTCAAGCCGCTGGTGTCAAACCTAGAGTTCCAAGTCGCAAATTACACTACTCCGGCCAGTAGCTTGCCCCTATATCCCGTCTTTGACGCGGCAAGGCAATCGATATGGGTCGGCGACCAACGGCCTCTAAGTGGGAGAATATGGCAGCTGGACATTGAAACGGGCAACTACACTATGCATAACATCAATGGTGCGGATTTCATTACTAGCATGGCGCTTGACGCAGAAGGGAGAATATGGTTTGTCGAACCGCGACCATTTGGATCCGACGTTGGCATACTTGGCATGTACAATCCCGACAACAAATCATCCACGCGACTCACCCTTCCAGAGAGCGGCATTGTCCCAGGGGTTGCAATAGACAGAAACGGCAGCCTATGGATGCCCCTAGTTGTCCCCACGGGACCGGATAAGGTAGTCAAATTCGATCCCGCAACAGATCAATTCTCTTCATATCCTATACCTACGCCTGAAGCAAGGCCGGCAGGAATTACCACTGACAGCTATGGCAACCTGTGGTTTGCAGAAATTGATGCTGGTGGCATCGCCAAGATAGATCCAGCTGCTGGCAACATTACCGAGTACGCACCTAGCGGACGTCTATCGCTTGAGGAACCAACAGCAGTATTTGCAGATCCCAACAACTACAATATCTATATCGCGGATCACACCGGCCACACGATACTTGTGTTCAACTCTCTCCTTGGGACCTTCCGCGAATATCCTTCAGTCAACGAGAACGGGCTGCCCTTTGGAATGGCGATGGACAGCTATGGCAACCTGTGGTTCGCAGAGCATACGATAGACAGGATAGGAGTGATAGATCCGAGGACAGGCAAAGGTGCAGAAGCCAAGATACCGATCACAGGATCGACGATCCAGTGGATAACTGCAGACGACAGGGGCAGGATCTGGTTTGCGGCCCAGCGCGGTTCTGCGGTTGGTAGCATCACGATTACCTCCAAGCCTGCGGCTGCACCGCCACCTGACGAAGGCCAAGGCGAAGCACCGACAGGTGGGATATCCCAGCTTGGCTTTACGTTCAGCGACCTAGCAGGCCCGGCCATAGCTGCAGGCATTGTGGTAAGCGCTCTTGCGTACAGCAAGAGCGCCGTCGACCTCAAGCGTAACGTGCGGACAGCAATGCGCCTTGACAGGCGCTAGTACATTTCACGAATGTACCAGTCCTCTTTTAACCATTTAACAGTATTAACCATCAATGCCAGATAGATTATCTAGGTTAAAGCTGTTGGCGGTCGCGGCTGGCGTGACTGCCATAGTAGGTCTGGCGGCATACAACAGCTCTGTCTTTGCGAGCCACAGTTTTGAGCTGGGCGTTTCAGGAAATTCCGTTCCCGACAACACCCATATCCGGCTCGACGGGCTGACCCTGCCCCCTGGAGGAGTACTGCCAATCTACGATGCGAGCCCCAACTTTGTTGCAGGACATTTCCTGATGAGGGCTCCATGTGATGACGGTCACGTTCCAATGGTGACGGTGATTGCTGGACACATCGACGAAAGCGAGCACAGCACATTTGTGGACAAGGTACCGCTCTACTACATCTCCCACGCGTCAGGACCTGATAGCTGCGTCTGGCACGCGCACATCCCTGACCCGCTCAATGGTGGCGCGCCGAGGGTTACAGACATTGCTCTCGTCAACCTCTCCGGTGAGAATGTGAGCTTTAACGCAGGAGACATTGTAGATGTCAACGTCCAGAGGGTGCTTGGAAGCATAGCTGACGCGCCGTACGATGAGATGCAGCTGCCTGCCAACATTATGCACGGCAATCCGGTATTTGACCTAAACGACGATGATCACACGAACGACGGACTCGGGTTTGAGCACGGAGGAGAGGAAGAATGAAGGCCAGCGTGATAATGGTGGCAGTGGTTGCAGCCGGGCTGATGGCAGCGTCTACCAATGCCGCATTTGGACATGCGCACATGACTTTAGCTCCGGACATTGAAAATGTCAACCCGATATCTGTCACCGTAGGCCACAGCAACGAGCCAACATACGGTGCAAAGCCAGGGATTCATGACGGCAAGCATGGAGTCGAAGTCTTGATTGAAGACGATAGGACTGCACTCCCGCTGACTGGTGCCCAGCTCAAGATTGACAAGTACTACTTTAAAGACATGAGGGCGTTCGAACGAGCGTCGTCACCCAATGATGCGACAGAAGTGCAGCTCAACGTAACCCTCGATGCGATCTTTGGCAACCCCGGGCACTACAGGTCAAGGCAGGTCATGGCAGACGGCATCTATGGCTACAGGATCTATGGGACCATAGACTACTTTGGAGTCGCGCAGGTGCCGATCGACACGACTGTGTTCTGCAACGCCGGTATGCAGGGCAACACTAGTAAGTTCAACAGCGAAGGCTGGTCCGGAAGTTACGGCTGCACGGAAAAGATAGAGAATACGCTCTTTCCAAAGGGCAACAGTGCTGTGATGCGCACAGACTACTCTGGCAATAAGAGCGAGATCCAGCAGGCAGCGGCCAGCGAACCCATGTTCCAGATACTGTCGCTGGCTGGTGTGTCGGGAACCGCTGTGGCAGCGTTTTTTGGTACGAGAAGGTTCAGGAAGAGTAGGGCCTAGCCCTGAACCCTCCTTTTTTGTTCTGAGGTTGTACCAATTCGCTTATTAGTGGTACACGACCATATGAGATACGGATGCAAAAGGGCAGCAGAGGCGAGCCTGTACAGGAATCTGTAAGCAAGCCAATACTGCTTGGACTTATTACGGCTCTTGTCATTGGCATTGCGGCACCAATCATTACGCCCCACGTTACCCACCCTTCAATGATCTTTCACATTATTCTCCATATAGCGAGCCTCACCATTGCAGTCTTTCTCAGCATAGTGTCAGTGCTTGCCTACACAAGAGCCACTGGCGCGCGGCTCTTGTTCATGATGCTCGGTTTTATGGCACTGGCAGCCGTTGAATTTCTTTACTTACTCGATGCCACAGGCATGCTCGGCGCGTTTGACATCTCCACGCTCGGCATAGAGCTGCCGCACGTCATTATCCTGGTGATGGTCACCATGTTCGGCTTGGGAGTGCTGAAGGTGAACAAGTGAGATGGAGCAGACAGTAGAGGTAGACACTAGAGCAATCCTGCTGAGACACATCGAGGAAAACCCGGGCATACGCTACAGAGAATTGCTAAGGCTGACTGGACTTGTCAACGGCGTCTTGACCTATCACCTGTCTGCGCTTGAAAAATCGGATGCAATAAAGGTCGACAGACAGTCACGAATGACAAGGTACTACCCCCTCAGCGTGTCTGACAAAGAGTCTGTCGTCCTGAAATACGTCAGGCACGAGCCTGTCAGGGAGATATTGCTTTTCATACTGGAGCACAGCATGTGCACCTTTAACGAAATCGTTGAGCACACGAAAAAGGCCCCATCGACTGTGTCGTCGCACCTGAAACGCATGAAGGAGGACGGCATAGTCTTGGTAAGGTACGGCGAGTACCAGCTTTACAGCCTAGCAGACAGGGACCTAGTTTACGATGTCCTAGCAAAGTACCAGTCAAGCCTTGCCGACAGAATAGTCGACAACTATGCAGAGATGGTAGAAGAACTATAAGCGGGACTGTACACAGAATCAGTGCTTGAAGTACCTGCTGGTTGTTGCGCTTGTTATCGTATTGCTGTTTTCAAGCGGGCAGGCATTTGCAGACCCGCTCCAGAATGCCTACCGGCAGAGGATAGGCAACTATGACGTAGAAATGACAACCCAACCTTCAAGCCCGGTTGCAGGCAGTCCTACAAATGTGCTGATAAGGGTCGCAGGAGTCAATGGCGACGATCTGATAGACATCCCGATAGTATTGAGGCTTGTCAAGGACGGGGTTGAACTGCAGAGGACAAACCCTATAATCGTGCCGTACGGCCACCATACCCACGAATACACTTTTTCAGAAACCGGGAGATACGTCCTGTATGTCGACCTGAACGATTATGCGTACAGCGGCGAGACTCTGACTTTTACGTTCTTTATCAACGTGGCCGGGTCGTTTGACTTTTTGTACGTCGTCGCACCCTCAGCAGTGTCGGTCGCAGTAGGCATAGCAGGTACCTTGGTCTTTATGAAAAGAAGGAAGAAACAGCTCAAAACATAGGAAAAGGAGGCTTCGTGTGCCTCCAGTTTCCATGATGAACAAACGCAGTTTGCAGGCATCGACTTTTTGCCCTGCGCGCATATTAGGAATTGTGGTTCATTCGATGAATGTACTACAATAGTTGAAATATGCATAGTGTGGATTAGGAAAAGATGATGCGTCTGCTGCTCTTTGCCGCGCTGGCCATAGTTGCTGTGCAAGCAAATCTTGCGTACGGCCACTTTTTTGGAGCCACCAAAGACGTTGACGGGTACCAGGTGGTGTTTGCGCCTTATCCTGCGACCCCAGTGGCAGGCAGCAATTCGACTGTGCTCAATTTCAGCGTCCTTCAGGACAACGCCAACATTTACAACATCCACTCTGCAGCGGTGATAAAGGACAGGCAGACCGGCGACACGATAACCCAGATCCCGTACAGGCTGTACGAGTTTAGCGACATCTCGATCCCTTACACATTTAACGAGACCGGCGATTACGTTGTGACTCTCAAGACAATGATAATAGGCGATGAAAAGTACCAAGCCACCCCGCTTGAGGCCAGCTTCGACATTTCTGTCGGCGGCCAGTATCTTCCCTTTGACGAGCTGATGCTCTTTTACGTAACGCCGGCCGCAGTCGCAATAGCTGGCATTGCGATTTACCTCCATTCCAAGAAAAGGCTCTAGGCGAATTCGGCGCTTGTACTAGAAAGCTAATTAGCAATGCATGCCTACTATATGTTGGTAATTTGATGACTAGACAGGTTTACGCTTTGTTGTTGGCCGGTGTGATCTGCATGGGGGCCATTTTTGCAATTCCAAACCAGCAGGCTTTTGCGCACACCTTTTCCGGAGATGAGAGCGCCTCATTTATCGCGCTAGTCGAGTCGATAAGATCTGAGCTTGATCTGGTGCAGAGCAACTTTGCCTCAAACGCCACGGTGGCTGAGGAACATGCAGAACACGCTCACGAACACCTTGATCAGGACGTGATAGATGAGATATCTGAAAGGAACGAGAGGCTTGGGAGAGACCTGCCAGCCGCCCTTGAAGACCTGCATCTCTCGCTCGCAAACAGCACGGCGCAAGAGGTACAAACAAAGATACAGAACATCGACGACCTCCTTGGAGAGAGTGTCGCCGCGCGTGTGGACAGCGAACAGCGGAACAATTCCACCGTTTGGGCGCTTGTCATCGCAAACATGGTCGACGGCGCGCTCGCACACTATGGCGAAGCCTATGGCGTCGGGGCAGAGGAGGGAGAAGAGCATGGCCATGAGGAGGGCAACATGACTGACGGCATGGAAATGACAGAAACCTCGTCTACAGATAATATGACTCATGATGAAATTGAGGATGGCAGCCACAACAACATAAGCGGAGGAAACGCGACGACCATCGTGAACGAGATCCATTACCAGAGCGCTCAGGGTCTGGCTGCAAGGACGCAAGCGCTGTTCAACGAGCAGGTGAAGAAGCTAGCTCCGGCAAACTCGACTGGAGCGATAACAGACTTTGAGGCTGGTCTTGAGCACCTGATACAGGCGATAGACGACAGAGCGCCTCTTACCGATGTCGAAGTGATCGTACACAGCGAAGTACACCCCAACCTGCAGACAGCGTTCAACCTCCAGGTGATCCCCGAGTTCCCGCTGCCGCTGCTGATGATAGTAACTGCAATAGGCGGCATCATCGCAGCGACAAGAGTAGGGGCGCTGCGGCGAAAGTAAATATTGAGTATGCGCCTCTTATTTACGCGTGCTGAGGCGCTACCTCGTAACGCTGACGCTGCTTCTCATCGCCGCTTCATCCATCACCGCTGCATATGGCCACGGCCTTGGAACCGATACGTCGCTTCCCGCCACAATTTCGAACAAGCAAGTATCAGTCGAAGCGTCGCTTACACCGACTTTTATCGATCAGGTTGAAGGTAGTAGTCCAAGGTTTGTAGTAAGGGTGCTTGAAGAAGGCACTAACACCACGATTCCCAACATCGACCTCAGGATAGCGGTGGAGCTCATCGGCGAGACCCTGCTTGATCAGCGCTTCAGATCCTCGGACGGAGTCGTTGCAGCCAACCTTGTGTCGGATCCAGAAATAGATGGCTGGCAGATAAACGGCAATGCGCCTCCCGATCAGACGCAGGTCAGCCAGAGCAGCCCCGTCGAACTGAGGAGCAAGATTCTGACTGCCGGCGGGCTTTACCACATCGCAGTCACAATCGAGAGAAGCAGCACCGGCATCGTGGTGGACTCTGACAGGACATTCGATCTTTATGTCAGCATAGGGAGGTCATATACCTATGATGTTCAGGGCGGGACCCAGATGACAGTCAAGACGTACTATGACGACGTCTCCAATTTCGATTATTCAAACGGCACCATTTCATTTGAAATGCCATTCACGTGGGACAGGGTCTACGTTTCGCAGGTGCCCGTGCTCCACATGGAGGTTCAGTTCCCAAAGACGATCGAAGAGCTCAAGACCAACAGCTACCGCGGCATGCTCAACGGCCGGGAGCTTGAGGCTCAGGCCATAGTCATCGACGACTATTCTTCCGATCAGAACCGCATAGTGCATTTTGTCGTCAACAACGCGATGCTCACCAGATTTGCCGAAACAATGGATGACGCCAATGTCGCAAGCTTTGTGCTGATGCCCACAGAAAAGCCCAAGTTCCCCCTTGACATAATGTCGCTTCCACTAGAAAGGTTCCTAGTCCAGCTCTCGTGGGGGCCGGACGTCATTGAAACCGGGGTCCCCATAACCTTTGTGATGAACATCAAAGACCCGACCACCGACGAGGTCATCAGGGGCTCGTCGTTTGATTTCGTGGTCACTCAGGACGGAAGGGAGGTCCACAGGCAGCACATGTCTGAAGAGCTTGGCCTCTATTCGTTCCAGTACATCTTTCCGACCGCCGGAACAGCCACAGTGGCAATAGACGGAATTAACGGCCAAGGAGAGAGCGCCAAGATAGACCTAGTCGTGCTGCAGGGAAGCGGTGAAACTGCTCCGCCGCCTGTACAGCAGCCATCCGGCTGCCTTATAGCTACAGCAGCATTTGGATCAGAGCTCACCCCCCAGGTGCAGTACCTGCGCAACTTCAGGGAGCAGTACATATTGTCAACCGTGTCCGGCTCTGCGTTCATGAACGTGTTCAACTCTGTGTATTATTCATTCAGCCCTCAGGTTGCAGATTATGAGCGCGAGCAGCCATGGCTTCAGGCAACGGTAAAGGCGGCATTGTATCCTCTGTTTGGGATATTGACTCTCTCTGAAAAATCGTACTCTATTGCAAAGGGCGAAGCCGGTGCAATGCTGGCCGGTGCTACTGCGAGCTCGCTCATTGGAGCTGTGTATCTAGTCCCTGCGGGCTATGTTGCAAACCGCAAAGTTAGGATCGAGTGGCTTGTGTTTGCAGTAGCAGCTGCTGCAGCAATTATGCTGGTAACGCTCGTTGCAGCGCCGGCCCTGCTTTCGATAAGCACTTCGGTATTTGTTATCGCTGTCGCAGGCGCATCGGCAATCACAGCTGCAAAGGCGGTAAGGCAGGCCGTACACAGGTTACGTAACTAACCCGATTTGCAGAGCTTGACCAGTTCGGCATTCTCGACTTGTGGGACATGATCCTGAAGCCTGACAACGGTTGAAAAAAAGCGGAGGTAGATTTTCCAACATGCGTTGCAAATCCTGCCCCCTTTGCTGCGGGATCACGTATTGCAGCTGCCTGCCCTCCGACAGTTTGCCCTCTATGCAAGATCCAAAGCATCCAAGCTCCATCATGCTTTTTGAGTCCTGCCCCGACCCGAGCATCATAACTATTTTGCAGTATTTGACATGGGCAAAGTATTTTCTGCCTTCAGGTCCAGCATCAAACATCAGCTTGTGGTATCTGCACACAAGTTCCATGAAAGGTGTCCTTATGGGAGACTTGTCCAGAGAGCCGCTTTCTGCCAACAGCACGTTCCCAAATGGATCGATAAGGCAGGCCGAGTTGAAAATGCCGGATGCCTTGTATGACTCGTTTGCCTTTTCGACCAAGATGCGCCCAAGGTCAATTCAGGGTCTTTCAAATGCTACAACATGCCCGTTGGAAAAGACTCAGGGGTTGTATTTTCTCAACAGCTTGAATACGCGTGACGACTTCTCCAAGGTTCTTGGGTTAACTAGTTTGCTTGGATGCTGTCCATGGCTATTGATTATCCCCTTGACTATTTCAAGGCTTGAAGAAAAGGCTCGAACTGATCGCCGATCCAGCCTGCTGTCGATCTCGCTGCCATAAAAAATCGAGTCAGAAGGGCCGCTGAAAAGCCTTTTCCCAGTCACGCCAAAGCTGGAAAATGTCTTTTTGGCTTTTTGCCCAAGATCTTCTGGCAGGGTTGAAAAGTCACCCGGCCGCCTGCAGCTCACCCCCGCATGCTCGTCTCGAGAGACATGGATTACGTTGAACCCACCTGTGAGAATAGAGCCGACGCACATCAGGCACGGATCCAGAGACGTCACTATTGTCATACTGCTCGCAGGCGGCAGGTTCTTTTTTGAATAATACCAGTCCACCAGCTGCCTTTCGACGTGCGCCGTCGGGTCGCGGACAGAGCAATTTTCAATCACCCTGTTTCGAATCACCTTGATTATGGCGCCGCTGTTGTTGTCTATCAAGAGGTCGCCTACGCCAAACGTGCCGCTGCTTTTGGCTTTTTCAGCTTCCCTTACCGCAATCCCGGCGCATTTTTCTGCATCAGGGCTCTGGCAGTCTCTTGCCACAGGTACAGTTGCAAAAATCCAGCATTAAATATTTGTCAGGCTAGGTCACGACTTTGGCGAGCTTGCCCTTCTTGCTTGCTATCTTGACTTCCCGTGCAATCCTCCTCCCCATGCTCATCGGGTCATCATAGAGCAGGCCAGAGTATGGCGAGCCGTCTAGGTAGAGGTTCGTGCCGGCCACAATCCTTGCAGAGAATTCAAAGGTCGTGAACTTGCCTTCACTGTCATAGACGCCTTCGAGGCAGAATGGCCCAGGCATTCCAGGCGGCACCAGACGCTCTGCAGCGCGCACAAAGTTCTCACCCATCTTGTAGACTTCGTCAAGCAGTGACTCGCGCAGCACAAGCGGTATGTTGCCAATGACATTGTACGATGGCTCGACTCCGGCGCCAAGCTGCTGCTTTGCCGGGATTCTACCCAATCCGTCAATGTCCGATTCATAGCGCCTGTCAATGCCCAAAAGTTCCAGCTCGCCGGTTATTGGCGAATAGAAATACTGCAAGTAAACAGGTACGCCCCTGATGAATTCCTGAATGTAAAGATCGTTTTCGCTCCTGATCCCCTTTTGCTCGATGAGTCGCCTTGCGCCTTCTTCAAAGCTCTCCCGGTTCCATGCAAGGTAATAGCCCCGGCCGCCGGCAGCCCCGTGCAGCTTGACGATGCAGAGGCCGGCGATCTCGTCCTTTGACCGGACTGTCCGCGGCGTCCTGAGTCCGGCCTCGTTCATCAGCTTTTCCTTAAGCTCCCTGTCTGCCTCCCACCTCAGTATCCACTTGTTGCCAAAGATCGGGGTTTCTATCTTTTCGATCTCGTCGCTTTTCATCTGCGATATGAGGGTGCCGTGCGGTATCAGGACAGAGTTTGTCTGCTTCAGGCGCTTTCTGCACCTGTCACCCGTCACCTCGACAAAGCTGTCAACCTCGAGAATTTCATCGATAAACCCAAAGCGCCGGTAAAGCCCCAAGCGGCGCTTCTCGCACACGAGCAGCGTGCGAAAACCCTCGTCCTTGGCGCCCTTTAGCACCTGCAAGGAACAGTGAGAACCCAGAGTCGCAATTGTAACCTTGCCACCAGCCTTCCTAGCCAACAGCTTTTGGTTGCCAGAGGGGAGGTTAAAATCCTTCTCAATGGCATTTATAGCTGACACGAGAGTAGCATCCCATGCACGACAAGCTGGCGCACACGGCAGAGCATGCGTTCATTGGCTCGCTCCAGAAACTGCTTGGACAGACGCTAAGGGTAAGGAAGGTGGAGCACAAGGGTGCCACTAACATTGCATTCATTGTTATTCCGCACTTGGATCTTGACACTGTGCTTAAGGCTGAAAAAGAAGTTAATTCCCTGATTGCTGAAGGAAGACGCATTTCTGCGTGGACATTTCCGTCGCTTGAAGAAGCAAAGAAACAGATCCCGAATCTTCGCGCAAATGAAGAAAGAATAGCAGGAGAGGTCCGAGTAGTAGAAATCGAAAACCACGACGTGGCGGCCTGTGCAATGGATCATGCAGGCAACTTGCAGGAATGCGACTTTTTTCTAGTCACCCGTCTGTCAAAGAGCGGGAACGAATATGAAGTCGATTTTGCAGTTGGCAGACAGGCCAAGGAAACTGCAGTCGCGCTGTCGGCAAGGCT
>JBFLWZ010000019.1:0-21104 GCA_040757615.1 Thermoproteota archaeon
GCCACCCCACACATGCCGGCCGAGTCCGGCGACAGCAGCGGCAGCATCCGCTGGCTACTACTATCGCTGATGCATGTTTGGGCGGCCTGCCTCGGTCAAAAGATAAATTGAGGAGTGTAGGTGTACTCAGGTGGCAAGGGTCATCATCTGTGGCTTGAAGACCCGTCATCTTCCAGGAGGATGACGGAATCCTAGTTACCCGGGTTCATCATCCCCTTGCCGTCGGTTTTTTGCACCATCAATGGCTTGCGCTGGGTATGGCATGACTTGCTGTCGAGGAGTCCCCGTCTGAATCCTTCAAATGTGCGCGTCTTTCTGCATCCCAAATCCTGCCGATGATGTGTATTCGTGCTGCATTTGCCGCACCATCCCAAGCGGGTGCCCGCAGGCGACGCATATACCGGCTGCCGCTTTTCCTTTGCAGCCAAGAGGGCCATTTCTTCTGCCTGCGTACGGTCCGTCCCTTTGCGAGCAGCCGATGTTGCTGCTGTTGTTGCTGCCTCTTCATCTGTATCGGCCATTTTGCTTTCACCTTTTCTTCTTCTTCTTGGCCCGGCAATTGGCCTGTGCCGCCTTGCATGAGGTGACGCTGCCGCTGTCTGGACACCCTATCATGCAGCACAGTTTCTGGTCCACCATGGAGAGGTCTGCTAGGACGGGGCCGTGGTTGAAAAGATAAAAGGGACCATGTGGACAGTAGTGGGTGGCCGGGTCAGACTCTGACTTGATATCATCCATCTGTCTACTTTGATATCAACATGAATGGGATTCATCATCCCCGGCCACTGTCACTAATTTTTTGGTTAACTAGGGGTGGCTGTGGTCTGGCTACGCCGCGCACCTGCTACAACGATTCTTCTTTTGCGGACGGATGAACCTCAAAGAAAGATACATGCAGTTTTTCAATGTGGACAATACACAGTCGGGGGTGAAAAGCCGCAAAATGTGTGCACGGGTGGTGAGCAACGAACAGGGCCTGTTGGGTTCTTGCGTCTCCATCATCGGTGATGGGTGGGCGGATGGGTGGATGGGTGGATGGGTGGACGCCATTGACAGGTCAGGCTGAAGACCCGCGTAAAGCCACGGTGCGCTTCTGGGCGCGGATGGGAGAATGCTCATCCAGCTGCGAGATGGATAAGGAATCGACATGGGGAACCTTGGATAGTAAAAGTTATATTTTCACTTAACGCATGATCATTCTGTAAGTGAAAATCGGGGTTATATGATAACAGAAAGCATGGCAGTACCCAAGGTAAGCCACTATCTGGCGTCTAGAGGATGGCAAGTTCGGACAAACATAAAGCTAAGGGGACGTGTTCCTGATCTCGTCGCAATAAAAGACGGCAAAATAAGCGTCATAGAAGTCAAAGCATCTGGCGATATACATGGTGGGATAGAGCAAGCATTACATCTCAAAAAGGCTGCCAACTATTCATACCTAGCTGTCCCCGAAGAAAGAGTAAACGAGAAGCTAGTTGATACTTGCAAGAACTTGGGCATTGGATTGCTAACTTTTGACGGCACTGTCAAAGAGATATTGCGTCCAATACAGGCTGATCCTCTTCCTTCAATCAAAGCGAAGCTTCTTGACTTGAAGCCTGAAATGAAAAGGAGGATAGCCTCTATAGAGGCAAAAAGCCCATTGGAATTACTATTCCGGACGAAGGGCCAGATATTGATCATGAGACTATTTTTTCTAAATCCCAATGCAGGATTCCATGTCAATGAAATTGCGCGTAGAGTAGGCCTTTCTCTATCATATACTGCTACAGAGTTGGCCGTGCTGAATAAAATAGGATTGGTTATTCGTGAAGAGCAAGGCAATATGGTATTCTATAGAGCCAACACCAAGAATATCATATACGAGGATCTGAAACGCATATTCCTAAAATACATTCTAGTTGATCACATCATTGCAAAAGCACTTCCTGCTTCTAACATAAGGTATGCGCTGATATACGGATCATTTGCGAAAGGGACTGAAAGAGAAAGCAGCGACATTGACCTCATGGTGATTGGAAAAATTGGCGATGATGATCTTTTGAAAAGCGTAATGAAAGCGCAGAGACAAACAGGAAGAGAGATTAACTATATTTTGTGGACTGAGGATGAGTTCCGACGCAAGGCCAAAGAGAAAATCGCATTGTTAAGGGAGATTTTGAAAACACCCGTGATAATGATAATTGGAGAAGAGGATGAGTTTAAGAGATCTATTGAAGACAGGGCAGATTGAAGAGTACGAGTCCGATCCTGAACAGATCAAGAATGAAATAGAGCTTGCCAGGCAGGACCTGGCTGCTGCGAAAAAGATGCTTTCACTTCAAAGTAGGGAGCTATGGGGCTGGGCACATAACGCGGCCTATAATGCTATGCTACAGGCAGGTCGAGCACTCATGTATTCGAAAGGGTATAGGCCAAGGGGTCAAGAACAACATGTATCGGTCATTGCATTTGTATTGGATGTATGTGAGAAAAAATTTCCGCAAGAAGTTTTGCAAGCATTCAGCAAGGCGAGAATGAGGAGACATGAATCTGTATATGATAGGGCTGGTTCAATATCTCCATCACAAGCTAGGAACTTGGTGGAAAAAGCTGAACTGTTTGTACCGACAGCCGCTAAACTCTTGGGCCTCTGATTATGCAACATACAGCCCTTTGCTGCTTTCTGCGAGCATCAGGACAGATCTAAATTAATTGTTCAACATCGAATTTGTTCTTCTCTGCTATATCTAGCAAGTTGCTTGGGACAGGATATGCGTGCTGAACAGACAAGACCTAACATGCCGCTCAAGCACGTGGGCTTTGCAGTCCGGTTTCAGTTCGACCCGGTATCCAATGAACCCCTGCGTATCTCCTAATTTGAGCTTCTTCATCCTACATTCACAAATAGCTACAAGCTTTGTGTCTGCATTATGGGGAGTGCCGCCGCCTCGTCCTTTACATCCTACGTCTGGGGTACCTGTGCAGACCTTTCGGTCGAACACGACGCCGCTATTTGGCAGTAGGTTTGGTTGCTTGAGTTTGGTTTGGGTTTGTAGACATCTGTTTTGCTTTCATCTTGCATTCGACCACTTCACACCTGCCGGCAAGTGCACCAGCGGCTTGCGCTGATGTTACACAATGGCTGTTGTTCGGGTTGCATCTTTCGGTGACAATTAAAAGGGGGTCCGTGGTCAGTAAGGCGTGGCCGGGTCAGACGCTCTCTTGATGTCATCTAACCGCTGTGATATCAATATGAATGGGATTCATCATCCCCGGCCGTTCTATCTTTCTTGGTTAACTCGAAGCGCTGCTGTTTGGCCTCGCTGATGCTAATGCTAATGCTGATGCTGACCACCCCCTCCACCTACTGTCGCGTTTCGCCTTTTGCCGTAGGCTAGGGCTCAAAAACACGTGTTTTTGGGGGGGTTGAAAATTTACAATGGGGGGCGAAAAGCCAGAAGTGCACGTGGAAGGTGATAGGGGGGCGGTTCTACTCAGAGAAACCGACTACAAATCCGGCAAGTGCTTATAAACTCAAAGCAGGTTTTCGAGCGTGCTTAAGAATGGTTGTGGATGTTACTGCTGCCCGGAGACTGTAATGACAACCGTCGCAGTGCGGCGTCATCATTTTTTCAGGACAGAGGCAGAAGAAAGATTTGACTATGCGGGAACCAGAAAAAATTTTGGTGCAGGTATAGAAAAAAAGTAAGCAAGCAGTCCCTGACAACGGTGACTTAAAAAGGGACACGACAGCAAATTTCCCTCACAAGATATTGTTTATTTCCTCCCCCCCCAAGTTACCAGAACTTGACACGTTTCGCAGCTATAATCATAATGCTTTATTTTTGCTGGCAGAAGCACGACATGGTCATATAATTATGCTGTAGATATTCCCCAGCTTGCCCAACTTTTGCATTGTCCGCTCAAACGAATCTTCTGATTTCGTTAGTTCTGACATAATGGCATTTCGTTTACAATGTACAGAGCGAGAATTTGTCTGCTACACTTGTACTATCTTGCTTAATTACTGGATAATCATTTTATAATGGATGGTAGACCTCATTTACGGCCGCGGCATAACCGACCTTTTGAGAGAGATGCCGTTTTACATCAGCATATTCAAAAAGATGACAGCTTATCGTCTGTTCCACGTAAAGCAGCCTATGTACGGCTCTGTAGACGTTAACAACGTATGCAACCTCCACTGCACGCACTGCTACTGGTGGCTCAATCGCAAGGATGAGGAGCAGGACATGACGGTGGAGGACTGGAGGAAGATAATCCGAGAAAAGTTCAACAGGCAGCACATCTTTGTCACCACGCTTGTAGGCGGTGAGCCGACACTGCGCCCTGACTTGCTTGAGCTGTTTTGTAATGAAATGCCGCGGAGAGTTTGTGTAGTCACAAACGCAACTTTCCCGCTGAAACGCTACGACGGCTTGTATTTCTACTGGGTGTCTATGGATGGCACCGAAGAGGTGCACGACAAAATACGCGGCAAGGGGTCGTATGCAAAAACAAAGAAAAACATCATGGACTACATCGCCGGGCCGGGAAGATATGGAAAACCGGCGTGTAAGGACATCTGGCTTTCGATGACCATAAACTCGCAAAACTACATGACCGTCGAAGATTTGGTAGAAGAATGGGTAGGTAAGGTAAACAAGATCGGCCTTCAGTTCCACACGCCGTTTGTAAAGGGGGACCCGCTGATGCTGCCATTCGGCAGCGTACGCAATCAAGTTGTTGACACGATAATCCAGCTAAAGAAAAAACATCCTAAATTCATTGTGAATCCCATCTCACAGTTATCGCTCATGAAGGGCAACTGGGGCGGAGTTGGAACAACGCCTGTAGACTGCCCGTCGTGGGCCATACTGTCGCTCGACCACATGGGAAGGGTAAAGCAGCCCTGCTGCATAGGAAGCGCGGACGCAAAGAGCATGAAGCCGATATGCGAGGAGTGCGGGCTTGGATGCTACTCCATCCTGGTGGCGCAAGGAATTAGAGGAAATTAATTCAGAGTTACGAAATCAGCAGTCTTGGGGTTCCGACTCTTCCGCAGTATCGCTTGATTTATCTCTGTACCATTCACTGCGTTCTTATTAGCGAATGACACTGAGTAAATGATGTCAGACAAACAATATTCTCTAGTCCGGGACTATGTAGCAGGTTCAAATCCGAAGGAACAAAAAATCTGTGGTAACTGTGGAGGTTTTGCATCCAAAGAAGTCCTTTTCTTGGTGCAAGGCGGTATTTCTGTCATAGAAAGGTACTGCGCAGCCTGTTCGCAGGAAGTAGTTGAAGAAAGCAAAAAGAATATGCGCTATCTGTAGCTGGATTAACTTGCGAGATGCTCTTTTGCAACAGTAAGCGAGATCGTAGCATCAACGCCTGGTATCTTGTTGATGTGCATAGAAATCACCTCTTGTAGCTTTGCTTCCGATTGCGCGGTAATCTTTAGGATGAGATCATATCTGCCCTCCGTTCTATGCACAGCCGATACATGCGGCATCATGGATATCTTGTCCATAATTCTTGAATCAAATGGGAATCTGCAGTTGACCAGAACAAACGCCGATGTCATCCATCATAATATCGACATACCGAGTATTAAAAAGAAGAATTTATCCAATAGATGCATATGCTAACAGATCACTTTTCCTAGTTTATGACCCGCGCATGTTATATAGCTGAATGACGTAAGAGTAGTAGTAATACGTTAGAAAAGAAGCTAGTTCTTCTTCATAATATCGTTTCATAGTAATGCAAACAACTTCAATAATACCGTGTATGTGCGGAGCCGGTCAGCAGCTCGTGACAGATTTAGAGCGTGGCGAGATTGTATGTACAAAATGCGGCTCGGTATCGCCAGATAGGATCGCAGAGAGTCGCGCAGAATGGCGTACTTTTGAATCAGAGAAGAGTGAAAGGGCTAGGGCCGGCTCGCCGACTTCTCTGGCGCAACATGATATGGGATTATCGACAACGATTGGGAAGGAGAATATAGACTCTAGCGGCCGCCGTCTGGATGCTTCAGTAAGTACGACAATTAATAGGCTAAGGATGTGGGATTTCAGATCAAAAGCCCATTCATCTACGCACCGGGGCCTCATTCGTGCCTTTACAGAGCTGGGCGGGCTAAAGGGTAAACTTGGGTTATCAGATGCCATAATAGAAAAAACGGCCTATGTTTATAGAAGGGCGCAGGAAAAGAGGCTTGTAAGGGGAAGGTCCACTTCTTCAATGCTAGCCGCCGCCATTTACGCTTCATGCAGGGAAATGGGGGCGCCAAGAACGCTAAAGGACATTGCAACAGAGACTGAAGTCAAGCGTAAAGACATTTCGCGAAGCTATCGCATCTTGGTCTCGGAACTTGACATCCGAGTGCCGTTGGTAGATCCAATGAAATGCATTGCCAAGATTGCAAATCAGGCGGGCATTAGCGAGAGAACAAAGAGAGCGGCAATGAAAATTATGAATGAGCTCATAGAGAAGGAAATTTCTGCAGGCAAGCTCCCAATGGGTCTTGCAGCAACCGTCCTGTACATGTCATGCTTACAAAACGGAGAGATGAAAACCCAGAGGGATATTGCAGAAGCCGCAGGAGTGACAGAAGTTACCGTCAGAAATAGGTTCAACGACTTGAAGCGCCGCCTGCAACTGAATTGACAGGTAAGAGGTTGAGATAACCCTGTCAAATATTAACAAAAATGGTGACACAGAGGAAGAAAAATATTTCAGAGAAAGATATGCGCACGAGCTTCGCAGGAAAAAGACTAGGTACACCACTAGTCCACACTTTGGACCAGATGAATTGTCTGAGGAAAGAGCTATGGTCAAGCATCAGGAAATGATGACTCCTGGAAGAAGAGGGGAGCAGATAAAAAATGAGGAAATAAGCAAGGAAATCCTTAGGCGCATTAGTGCCCATGCCAAAACAAAGTGATTGGCTTTCGATTCCTTATCTGGTGTTTAATCTACGTCTTTTTTTGCAAGATTAGCTTCTTTTATCAGGACTTCTGATGCCTGCAGGCGCTCGCAGAATCGGCAAAGCTCTGTATCGATCTCTGCCAACGCAGGTCCGCCAAAATGATCCAATATTGCATCTATATTGATATAAATTCGATACAATGCCAGCTCCGCGCATGTCTCTGCTATGCGGCAGCTCATTTTTGCGACCTCTTTGCTATCCACATTTTACCTTTGGCTGTAACTTGCCAATGTCCATTAGGGTGTTCCATCCAGCGGTTATGGGCAAGAAAGTTCATCCAAATATCCACTATCTGCTTATCGTTTCCAAACAACTCTATGATCTCTTTTTCAGATTTTCCTTCTTCGAGAGCCTTTAGAACATAGATTGCCTGCATTAATCCTGAAAGATTTTCGGGGTTTATACTATCGCTAGATTCTGTTCGCGTGAGGCATCACACAATCCCACCATTATCATGATATACAATCTAATTGCCTCATGTTACACTATGTGCTTGTGATATATATGTTAGATAGAGTATATTGTATAGTACTATCTTTCTCATGGAAACGTAATACAGTATTTTGGAAAAACCACGAGTGGCATACCGTCAACCACTTTGGGAATATAGGAGGCTTCTTTGGCTTACACTGCATCATCTTCAAGCCGCTATACAGGTCGGCATTCAATATCCTGAATTAAAAGAATGACTTTTGACACTTGCATCAACCGCGACAGTCTGACATGATTTGTTTATTAGCAATGCCAGTAAACACATACGATGACAAGATCTTACAAAAGGACACATAGAATGAGTTTTAACCCCGCAATTTACGACTACAAGACAGGACAATATCGCAACAAGTCTGGCAGCTTTCCCACCCTTTACGAGGCAAAAGCTACATCGTGGATATGCGAGAAGTGTGAAGCAGGGTTCTATTCAATGCAAAAACTACGTGAGCATAGAGACAATGTTCATTCCTACTGAGTCATTTAGTTTAACGTGAATGTCTCCACAAAAGGGAAACATGAAACTACAAACTTGAGCTACATTATATGTTTGAACAGCGTACAAGATGCTGTGAAGATGGAACATGCAGTCTTTTTCGACATTGGCGATGCCCATAGTGAACTCACTAGGAGCATCTGGCTACCCTGCGCTGCAGAACTTTCTCTCTCACATATTGGATAAGAGAAACAGGTTCTTCTTACTCTCTAGCAAGAAGATTTTCTTTGTCCTCTTGGCTGCTTTGGCAGTTGAAATGTTGGAGGAAGTATTCTGACAACAAAATGGAGAATAATTCGATATTCTCGAATTATTCGACTTCCTATTCTTTTTATGCAAGATGGTGACGTTAGCAGCGTAAATGATCCTAATTGTTGGCTTTCAGACGAATTTGTTGTATCAATTGACTAAATTATGTGAAAAGCAACAATAGCCTAAGATAAGATGGCTACTCCGGCCATTAATAGGGACGCATGCGTATAGATGATGAACAAAGATGGAACAAACAGTAACCTTGATCATTCTGGGAATTGCAGGACTGGGAGTAGCAACTGCATATGTTATTGCAGGGCCAACTCTGAAAAGAATATTGCACCGCGGCGGAGAAGGAACGGTTACGAGCCCTTCTGCCTAGCTTTTTTTAGTCATACTATGATGGCAATAAACGTCTTGTTCGTTTGACATGGGAATTCTAGTTATACTTTTGTAAGCAGCATACAATCTCTGTGTTCTTCTTATCCTGCGAGCTTCTTATTTCCTTTTATAGCCGAGGCGTCTATAATAGACATGTCAAAGGCTTTTGTATTATTGAACTGTGACATTGGGGCAGAACCTGAAATCATTGACGAAATAAACAAGATCCCAGCAGTGTATGAAGCTGTGCGTGTGTCTGGCGTCTATGACATTGTGGCAAAAATAGGTGGAGAATCTAAAGAGACCATAGCAATGTCGATAAAGAAAATCCGCGGAATAGAGAATGTTAGATCAAGCTTGACAATGGTTGTAGTTGAAGAATCTCTGAAACATCCGGTAGTGTCAGCTTGACAAAAGATCACGGTAAGTCCGACTTGGAACTAGTATTTTAATAATTGCGGAAAGAGCCATTTTCATTGCAATTTGATTATTTCATCCCATGTTCCAGTCAGTGAGAACATGAAGTATTTGTTGTGATTGTCAGATTCAAACTGCAGAATGTCCCCGGGTGCTATCTGTATCTTGAATAATTTGTTTAGGAACTGCATGAAACTCGGACCGGCAACAATGCTCTTTGCCTCGTGCTCAAAAGGTTTGTCATAGTACTTTTTCAGAATTTCAGTCAGCCCGATACTGCCAAGTTCTTCCACAAGGTTGGGCAGCTCTACAAAGGTGGAATTTCGCTTGTATACTCTGATTGTCGCCATAAAAAATGCTCACTGTCTGTAGGACAAAATCCGATATATCGATATCATGCCCCCTCCAGCAATACAAACAGCCTTATGGACGGCGCGCCCGTATATTGATGCAATGTACAGGGTTTGTCAGTCATGTGGGAAAGAGTTTCAAGACTTTGTCGAGGGTGTGAGTTATTTGAGTATTGTCAGAGGTTTGTGGACGTTCTGCTCAGATGAATGTTGCAAGGATTATCTAAATTCGCGTATAAAGTAACAACAGCGATGGATCAGGTTAAGGATATTTTTCGTTAAATAGTACCTTTGCATAATGTTATCATGACATCAGGAGGATATTTTAACAAGGGGGTAAAGGCGCTTGATTCGCCCCATGTAGGACACGTAGTTAGAGAGACTGACGACAAGATTGTGGTATTTGGCGGCGGTGATGACAGGTATGATATTCCAAAGTCTGAAATCAGGTTTACCAGCGGCAACGTCCTCATTGACCTGCCGATGTACGATATTGCAAAAAGATTCAAGATTAGCAGGGAAGAGCCGCTTCCCACAGGAAAAGCGACAAGAGACCCTTGGACAAGAGTAGAAAACATTGATTTGGCAAGCTATGAAAGAGAGTACCCAAAGTCACTGTTCAATAAAGGCGTCAGAACAAATAACGAAGACCACGTAGGCCATGTGGTAAAGGAAACAGATGACAAAATTGTAGTGTTTGGGCACTATGACTACAGGTTTGATATACCAAAATCAGAGATAGTAGCAGCCGGCAGAAACGTCATAGTGGGAATAGACTTTCCAGAATTATTGAAGTATAGGGTGGACAGAAATGCTCCGCTGCCAACAGGCGAACCAATTGCCAAGCTGGCAGAAGAAGGACAATAAGCCAAATGCAGATTATTACTTTGCAAGAGTTGGAGCTTTGAATCGAAACTGACCAAGTGCTTTTAATGCAGACCATGTAGAGTACCGTCAATCCAAATAGCAGACGTTGTCGCTAGCAGCATCAATAAATACAGTGACTTTTAATGATGTTTTAGAATGGAAAAGATAAAGAAGAGGCGAAAAAGCGCGACAAAAAAGAGTGTGAACTCAAAAGCAGGTTACAGACGAAAGTCTGCATGATTAACCTTCTTGTGCTGATGAAAAACGGCATACAAGAAATGCTGAAGAACAAATGTTTTAATCTATATTGACGAGCTGCAATACATGCCGTCACCAGTCGATCGGAATTGCTTATCCCATGACATAGCCATCGAACGGGCAAAGAACAAGCTCGAACAACTAGTAGATTCCCCAAATACCCGATTAGTCAACGAGTATGCCTCCCTGGTAAGGAAGGAATTTGATGAAATAGAACAGTTTGTCTACAACAGCAAGATGCCGCCTGAGGAAATAGACAAGCTTGAGGACGCCCTGAAAGCAAAATACGGCATTGATGCAGATGTTGATCTTGGCAGCTATGTTGGCGATAAACTCCACATTATCGTTGAAGCCGGAAAGGAACTAAACATGTGCCCATGCTGCGACGGCACAAAGATGCACAAGATTCCTGCGGGGAACTATGAGGAGGAAGAAATGTACCCATGTGAAACGTGTAATGGTATTGGAAGGCTGGCCTGATTTGTCAAGTCAGGTCATGAGATCAAGCGACATCTTAACTCTTCTCTTCTGCTGCCATTCTGCCATTCTGGTCTCTTGCTTGTGTCCCTACTATAGATGCGTTCCCTGCAACAATTGTTATCACTGATGTGTCAACAAAGCAATCATTCTTAAGTGGAAAAGAGCCATCATAATCGTGGAAAAAAACCAGAGCCTATTTGGCAAAGAGGCACAAAATAGCTGCTACAATATTTTTGAATACGCCTCTCTAAACCCGTGGATACCAATAGTTCCCGACTCGGACAAGGGTCCATGGCTGGATAAAGAATGGGAAGAAAATGATTACAGCTTTAACAGGCAGGCTACATAATGAGCCAAAATCTCCCGTCGCTAAAGATACTTGAAGCCTACACCCGTGACGTAGGAAGGGGCGTTGCAAGAATTGATTATGACACCATGGATTCCCTAGGTGCAGTCGCCGGCGACATTATCAAAATAACAGGCAAGCGAGTGACCGTTGCAAAGTGCTTGCCCCTCTATCCATCAGACGAAGGAAAGGGTGTTATTAGAATAGATGGCCTTATGAGGAATAATGCAGGGGTAGGCATAGGAGATACAATAACCGCAAAAAAGATCAAAGCGCTTCCGGCAGACAAAGTTATTGTAAGTCCCCTTGAGACCATACCGCCAATAGACGAGCGCTATCTTGCTGATGTTCTAGAGAACACTCCAATTGTCAAGGGCGACAACATCATGGTGCCTTATTTTGGCGGAAAAATTGCATTTCAGGTAGTTGGCATAATGCCGCCTGCTGAAGCCGTGCTTGTAACTAACAAAACCTCATTCATAATCACTGAAAAAGATTCAGAGTTGCGAGGGATGCCCCATGTATCGTACGAGGACATTGGCGGCCTAAGAGATGAAATCCAAAAAGTCAGAGAAATGATCGAGCTTCCGCTCAGGCACCCGGAGATATTTGAAAAGCTGGGAATAGAAGCTCCAAAAGGCGTGCTGCTGTACGGTCCGCCCGGAACAGGCAAGACCCTGCTTGCAAAGGCGGTGGCCAACGAAAGCAACGCCCACTTTATCAGCATCTCCGGCCCGGAGATAATGAGCAAGTTCTACGGCGAGTCAGAAGCCCGGCTCAGGGAGATATTCAAGGAAGCAAAAGAGAAGGCACCTTCAATCATATTCATAGACGAGATCGACTCGATCGCTCCAAAGAGGGAAGAAGTGACCGGCGAAGTCGAAAGGAGGGTCGTGTCGCAGCTGCTGTCGCTGATGGATGGCCTCGAAGCAAGGGGAAAAGTCATTGTAATTGCTGCAACCAACAGGCCAAATGCCATAGACCCGGCATTAAGGCGCCCCGGCAGGTTTGACAGGGAAATCGAGATCAAGGTGCCAGACAAACACGGACGGCTGGAAATCCTGCAGATTCATGCCCGCAACATGCCGCTTGATCCTGACGTAGATATGCATAGAATTGCAGCGGTTTCCCACGGTTTTGTTGGCGCTGATCTGGAATATCTGTGCAAAGAAGCTGCGATGAAGTGCCTCCGCAGGCTGCTGCCCGAGCTAAACATGGAGGACGAAAAGCTTTCGCCAGAAACACTTGACAAGCTGATCATAACTCGAAGTGATTTTGATCAAGCAATAAGGGATGTCGCTCCCTCTGCAATGAGGGAGGTATTCCTCGAATCGCCAGACGTAAAATGGCAAGACATTGGCGGCCTCGAAGGCATAAAACGCGAATTGCAAGAGGCCGTCGAGTGGCCGCTCAAATATCCAGATCTTTACGCAAAATTAGGCCATACTGCTCCAAAGGGCATATTGCTGCATGGCCCGTCTGGCACCGGCAAGACCCTGCTTGCAAAGGCGGTCGCGACCGAGTCGGAGGCCAACTTTATCAGCGTAAAGGGCCCTGAGCTCGTATCCAAGTGGATAGGCGAGTCAGAGAGGGGAATTCGGGAAATATTTCGCAGGGCAAGGCAGGCAGCTCCGTGTGTAATATTCCTTGACGAAATGGACTCTATCGCTCCAGCAAGAGGAGGAATGGATTATGGCGGAGGCGGCGGGACCGAAAGAATGGTCTCCCAGATCCTGACAGAAATAGATGGAATCAGTGAATTGCGCGGGGTGGTAGTCCTAGGAGCGACTAACAGGCCAGACATGATTGACCCTGCGCTTTTGAGGCCGGGCAGATTTGATAGAATAGTACTTGTTCCAAACCCAGATAGCCAGACAAGGGCCAAGATACTTGAAATCCATGCCAGGGGCAAGCCCATTGGTAAAGATGTGGACATTCAGAGAATAGCAGAAGCAATGACAGAAGGCTTCAGCGGCGCAGACACTGCCGCAGTTGTGAATACTGCAATATCGCTTGTCTTGCACGAATACCTTGCAAAATATCCAACACCGGAAGAAGCAGCCAAACATGCGTCAGAAGCACGTGTGACGATGCATCACTTTGAAGATGTCGTCAGAAAAATAAGGACGCAGAGGGACACAAGGCCCAAGGAAGCAATGACGCTGTCGCACTATAGATAGACGCAAAGCTTTATGGAGTCACTCCCTCCCTTTTCTCTAAGGCATTGAGCTTATCCATCAGTTCTGTCTGGTTTCGCTCAAGGGATTCTACACGCTCTGTTAGATTCTTGATTATAACGCTTAACCGGCTGATCTCTGCGTTTGGGCTGGAGCTTAGCGAATCCAGCTGATCGTATTCTCTTTTATCCATGTCTTTTGCCATAACCATTAGTACGTAGCCAGTCCTCTTAAGGATTGATTATTATTCTGATATGCGTCCACATATCTTCCTGTGAATGAGTATCTGGGTTTGCTCCAAGAACCGAACCGCTATCTGTACGGATATCACTTACCATAGATGACCTCTACAATTCTATCCAGCAAAGCTAAACAGAACCCGATGGTATCATCAGAATGTGATGAAAAACATTCTTTATAGAAAAGACGGCAGAAGACCACCGCCACCACGTGCCATGCCATGTAAAGCCGACGATAGTGGACTGGGTTCTCGGCCACACATTATTATCACCTGCGGGACGCGGGGAATGCACACACGCCTCTGTGGAGAGAGAGATCCAAGAAGCTCTCGGTCGCTGAAGCAGGAAGCCACCAAATAAATTCGGTGGTAGTTTTTACTACTTAACCCCCGGCTACCTTGCAAACATGTTATCATTTTTCCATCATCTCTCGATGTTTGAATAAACAACAGGGGCGATAGAGAGGACTCCATAAAAAAGAAAAAGAAGAAGATGGTAGTAGCAAGGTGGTACTGTTCAATATTGGATTGGTAGCAGATAATTCGTGCTTGATTTTATACATAACAATCGATTTGTGAACAGTACCAAGTCATTGTTTCTGCCAAGAGGGATAAAACGCCTTGGCGGCATCATATCGCATCTTCCAATCTGGCAAAGGGTTTCCATTAAGCTGGGCTTCAAGGCGATCAAGAAATGCATGCATTCCTGGAGCAAAGCCGAGAGCTGTTGGCTTGGTCAGTCGGCTGAATGTCATTGTGAGGAGAGTGCCAGAGTCGCCGTCCCGCATCAATTCCCAGCGGATGATGGCCTCTGCTTCGCCGTTTGGTAACTGTGGATGAGGCTTGATGTGCCATTCGTGCTCAAACACGCGCGGCGGATCCCAGACCAGGATGCGGCCCGTAGTATGGAATCCTGCGGGTCCCGTTACAAAATCAATTGTCCCGCCATTGCGGCCATCGATCACTGCCTTGTTATTGAACCACTTCGCTAATTCTTTTGGATCTGTGATCGCTTTCCAGACCCTATCGCGTGGATGTGCAAGCCGCCGCTCATACTTCAGAGTTGCATAGTCGCCTTCGATTATCACTTCTCCTCTTTGGCTGCTCGCGTTCATCTCTTTTTTGCTCCTTTGTTTTTGTCCAGGTGTTGTTCGAGCGCATCAAGGCTGTCAGACCAAAAGACCTTGTACTTGGTTATCCATGCCTCAAGATCAGCCAGTGCCTCTGGCTGGAGGCTGTATATCCTCTGCTGGGCATGAACCTGCACGGTTACAAGACCTGCGTCCCGGAGTATTCGGAGGTGTTTTGACACTGCAGGCTGGGATATCCTTGGGAACTCATTTACAATATCGCCTGCAGTGCGCTCATGCTCGGCAAGCATGTCCAACATGGCCCTGCGAGTTGGGTCGGCTATTGCAGAGAACGCGTCCATGGCTATTGCATAACCATCGCGTGATATAACAGTTTGGTTATGTGTCATGCCGGTTTCAGCAAGGCCCTGTAGCGGGCTGCAAACGTGTATGGTTCGCTTGACTCAAGATCACGGACAAACTGCTCCCTTATCAGCCTGCTATATGCCACGAGATCGCGGGCCATCATCTCTAGGCGCTTGGACACCTCTGCGTTTACGAGTCGGCCATTTGCAAAATCCTGCTCGCCATTTACAGACACGCCGTAGGGCATGCTCCATCCGTAGCACTGGCGCATAACGGTGCGCATCTGGTCCATGGCAGTTAGCCCCTTTTCGTGCGATGCAACGACATAGCCAAAGAGCTTGCCGCCAAACTCTCTGTGAAAGTGGTCGAGAAAGTTCTTTAGCGCGCCGGACATCGAGCCATGGTAGTCCGGCGACGCAAGTATGAACGCATCTGCCCACTCTACGGCCCTGGCCGCTTCCTTCTCCTCCTCAACCTGCCCCGATGCTGGCGCGCCTGGATCATGTAGCGGCAGCACCGTTTTGCTTAGATCAAGCAGGCGCACTTCTGCGCCGTACTTTTTGACAAGATCTAGCGCTGTCTTTAGGGCCTTGGTGCTGTACGAGTCTGCCCGCATGCTTCCAGCCACGCCCAGGATGTTAATTGCTGATAATTGCATATCTTTCTCTCTCACCCCCTCCTCACACAGAGTGCTATTGTGCAGGGTAAAGCCCCTTGACTGCTGCTATTCTTTCCGCCAAGTCGGGCAGCGGTTCTTCGCGGTCAAGCTGGGCTGCCAAGCGATCCAAGAAGGCATGCCATGCCGGTGCAAAGCGGAGGCCATTAGCCATTGCGAGGCGCGTGTGCGTCAAGGTAAGTCTTGTGTGGCCAGCATCCTCTACAAGTTCCCAGCGTATTACAGATTCTGTTTCTCCATTTGGAAACTGTGGATGCGGATCAATGTGCCATTCATGCTCAAAGATGCGTGGCGGGTTCCATGCCAAGATGCGGCCCGTCCTGCGAAAGCCTACAGGCACGCTGATGTACTCCAAGTCACCGCCGGGGCGTGCGTCTATCTTTACTGTCGTGCTGAACCATGCGCTAACTTGCTTGGGATCCGTTATAGCGTTCCATACAACTTCAGGAGGATGAGAGAAGCGGCGTTCGTACCGGAGGTTTGCGCGACCTCCTTCGATTGTCACTTTTCCAACTCGGTTGTTCGCGTCGGACAATATATCCATGTCATGAATATGACTAGATAGTTATATAACTGTTCTGTTATACGGCAAAATACTATAATTACTTTCATCAGCGTTGCAGGATGATGATATCAACTTCAGTTCTATGGCAACTGTTGTTAAACCGAAAAAACTTCTTAATAGATCTATAAGCATGACCGTTGAGGGCGGGGTTAAAAACATCATCGGCTGATTGCGACATAACAACTAATTTAAGTCATCCAAACCCATTTCCTAGAAGGAGTAGCAGCCATGGCAACAGAGAGCATCGGTCAAAAGATAGTCCCTCATCTGTGGTATGACAAGGAGGCAAAAGAGGCGGCCGGGTTTTACACCTCTGTTTTCCCTGATTCGAGGATTACTAACGCGACAACGATCCACGGCACGCCGTCAGGCGACTGCGATATAGTCTCTTTCGAACTCTGGGGGCAGAAGTTCATGGCCATCTCAGCCGGCCCGTTCTTCAGGCTCAATCCTTCGGTATCGTTCATAGTGAACTTTGACCCGTCACGGGAAAAGGATGCTCGCCAAAAGATTGACGCTGTCTGGGACAGGCTGTCTGAAGGCGGCCGAGTGCTGATGCCGCTTGACAAGTACCCCTTCAGCGATCGGTACGGATGGGTGCAGGACAGATACGGGCTTTCCTGGCAGCTGATCCTGTCAAATCCGGAGGGCGAGCCGCGGCCGCCTATAGTGCCGTCTCTCATGTTCGTGGGAGGAGTGTGCGGCAAGGCTGAGGAGGCAATAAGGTTCTACATGTCGGTTTTCAAACACTCAAGGCAGGGGAACATGATCCGGTACGGCCCTAACCAGGCGCCGGACAGGGAAGGGACAGTGATGTTCGCCGACTTTATGCTTGAGAACCACTGGTTTGCGGCGATGGACAGCGCTCATGAGCATCACTTCGCCTTCAACGAAGCCATTTCCTTTATGGTATACTGTGATACTCAGCAGGAGATAGACTACTACTGGGAGAAATTATCCGCTGTCCCGGAGGCAGAGCAATGCGGCTGGCTCAAGGACAGGTACGGCCTTTCGTGGCAGGTCGTGCCTGCTGTCATGTACGAGATGATGCGAAGTGGCGACGAGAAAAGGATAGCGCGGGTCACAGAGGCTTTTCTCAAGATGAAGAAGTTTGATATCGCTGCTCTGCAAAAGGCGTATGAAGGAAGATGAATAAAATACGCGATGACTGCTGCAGGTGTGGCCACGAAGAGAAGCATTGACAGGAGGGCCGGGATCGCATAAGCATCGCCCGAGGCCAGCAGGCCGAGCCTCCAGAACGCGATTATGCCGCAGGAGAGCAATGCTATGACGATAATCGTGGGGCCGGCCGTTGCTACCAACAATCCACTGACGGCCCCGCAGGCAGCGCCGGCCGTCGCCGCCATCATCATCATCATCGTTATTACCATTATCACAACCCCTGCATTGACAGCTGTTGCTGCTGCACAGCGCGTAAAGACTGCCCTTGGTCCTATGGTTCTACTTCGCCAGTCAGAAATGCCCAGACAGGTACTTGCAGCCGCAAGCGTGGCCAGTGCAGCCCACTCGCTAGCGGCAGACAGGGCATGCGACAGCTCCATGCGCCGAAAGTGTGTTGCAGGTTAAAAAGTCGGCACTGCTGAATGTTAAAAAAACCGGGTGCAAAACCAAGCATAAAGATCGAGTAACGACACTGGTAACTTAGCGGGACATAAGCAGAATTTTACGAAGGGATTTTGGTGTCATGTCCCTTTAAGTTACCAGAACTCAAAAAAAAACATCCAGAATTAACCCGATTCATAGAGAGTGACCTTAACAAAGTAAGTTGTTGTCTATTCTGCAATGCTGCAGATAATAGATGGGAACCTACATTCCTAGGTCAGCGTGACTTTGAAACCTTGGTTAGGCTGCATTTATCGAAAAGAAAGAGCGTAAATTGAGGATAAGAGAGCAATACAGAGATTGGTGGGAGAAAAATGCAAGGCCGCTACAATCTAGAACGGCCCTATCAACTCCTTCAGTTCATAACAATTAGAAGATGCTGATCTTCATCGATTCTCTGCAGAATTTATCCGCCTTTCCTAAACATCGGCTGGATTGATTTAGTCTATGTCTATGTCCAAACTTTCCATCTATCGAATTCTGGCCGACGCACTGGTTTGAACCCTACCGGATCCTCTCCCTTTATAGTGCTTTTATCAATGATTTTGTAGTGTCTGTCGCATGCGTAAAAAGTCGTTCCTTTTTTAGACTTTATTTTCCAATGTGCCGGTTTCCCCTTCTTTCCCTCCGCGGCACATGCGCTACAAGCTTTGGACCTAATGACCAGGCTTAACCTACAACAATCCTGCTTGCTTATAGGATTATACCCTTAGATAACCGAAACTGGGCGCTGTTTCATGGAATTTCGCATAGTATTTTAACATACACTGATAACAAATATCAAAGTGGGCTGACAACATGGGAGACAAATCGGCTATCGAGTGGACTGATGCTAGTTGGAACCCCAGCACCGGCTGCTCCAAAGTCTCCCCCGGATGTAGGAACTGCTATGCTGAGAGGCTTTCAGCTAGACTCCGGGCGATGGGCAATCCAAAATACACAAAGGGATTCAAGTTTACATTGCATGACGACGCTCTCGATCTACCTCTGAGGTGGAAGACCCCTCGAAAGATATTCGTCAATAGCATGTCGGACCTGTTCCATGAACAGATGCCAGAAAGCTTTCTGCAGAAATGCTTTGAGGTTATGATTCAAGCAGATTGGCATATCTATCAAGTGTTGACAAAGAGGCCTGACAGGATGCTTGATTTCTCAAGACGCTTTGGAAGAATTCCAGATCATATCTGGCTTGGCACTTCAGTCGAATCAGCTTTGTATAACCCGAGAATTGACATTCTGCGAGAAGTCGACTGCAGGATCAAATTTGTGAGTTTTGAACCTTTACTCGGACCAGTCGGAAAAGTCAATCTGGATGGCATTTCTTGGGCAATAGTGGGCGGAGAAAGCGGGCCAAATTATAGACCAATAGAACCAGAGTGGGTTAGAGAAATTCATCGTCAGTGTAAAAAACATAAAGTCGCATTCTTCTTCAAGCAATGGGGAGGACCAAGACCCAAATCCGGCGGCCGGAAACTTGACGGTAAAGAATGGAATGAATACCCCGTTCAAAAGAGCAATAGAGCTGTAGCAGTTTTTCCCACTGCGATGTCAAAGTAACATTGAAAATGTTGTTTTAGCAATTTGGTAACAAAGCTTATTGTCAACAATAAACAAAGGAGACTGGGGAATGGTTATCGCAAGTACGACGATATCCTTTGTCTGTGCCCTGTCTGCAAAAACAAGGCTCCGGTTGTATTCATATTAGGTTGGGGCAACTTCTTGCGTTGTTCGATATGTTTTGCAAAAATTGGCAACAGATGCGAACTAGTGCATGGTACTGCCTTTACATATTATCGAGGTTCAACCGTCATCAGGCGAGGAGTTGAACTTATGAAAGTTAAGAATACTAAAGGGGCAGCTTTATTATGAGATTCCGACATTAACAGGATGTTGCCGCAATCGCGAGATAACCTTCAGGATTATGACGACAAGAGCGATAGGTTACCTGGCGTCAGGCAAAGGAAAGCAGCATTTAAGGCTTGGAAGACTATGCGCAACAAGCGGCAGGCAGCAGCCAGTACTGGCTCGCTTACGATTGACAAATATCTTACTCTTGAAAAGTTGGGCCGAATCCATCATCCCGAGCTGATCGATGGAAAAAATCAAAGCCAGCAACAAGAAGTCTTGTCGTATTCAAAGGGCATTATCAGTCTCTTTCACAAGACGCCGCCAGACATCGCCTGCGGCAGATTCTGGGAGGTGAGATGGGCATACGGCTGTCCCCTAGATTGCAACTATTGCTACCTTCGTGGAACAATGCGTGGGAACATGAAACCCAGTCCGCTGAAGGTTCAGCAAGTACTTGCAGCACTCGACGAAGCATTTGAAAAAATACAGGAGCCTTCAATTTTCAACAGTGGCGAACTCTCGGATTCTCTGATGTATCCATCTCTAATGGGAAAGATCGTTGACAGGTTTGAACAACAAACCAAGCACAAGATTGCCTCCTTCATCACCTCCAGACCTTTCATGCTCTTAGTTCCAAAAACAAGATGATACAAATGTCTATTCGAGCTATCGCGCATAGCAAAAGTCAGGGTATATTCCACTTTGCCAACTTTTTTCAGCTGTGAGGAATAAAGGTCCACAAAGAATTTTGCGCGCTCATCAGGATCGTTGATGTAATCAGCTTTACGCCATTGATCGGTTCCGAACAACTCGTCTAAGGCATTGGCTCTTAAATCATCGGTGAAGCGAGTGACAAAACCTCCCATGAAAGTTATAAGGACTTCAGTTTTGTCGTTTGCTAGAAGCCTCGCAATCAGTTTCATTGGTAGACCGGAAAATCCAAATGGATCTATGAATGCAAATGTCGGTGCAAGGCCTTTATCCTGCTTTTCCAGACTTGTAAGCATATTGTCTAATGTCGGTGCGAATTCGGCACTTATCACGCTAACCTTAAATTTATTTGGCAAAGACGATGACTTGGCGTTAATTACTGCCTGTAATGAATTCGCTCGGTCCTCTCTGCTTTCAATGAAAAGGAACACAATTTCGCTCAAGCGTTCTTGCAATTTATGATTTAATGCGGTGTTGATGGCTATGATAGGAGATCCATCTTCGCCCTTTGAATAAAC
>JBFLWZ010000020.1:0-20772 GCA_040757615.1 Thermoproteota archaeon
TACCGGATAGTCTATTGGATATTTCCTGCAGCTTCTCAGGGCTCAGTATCATTCCATAGATTGGAGTTGGACCAAAGTGATTATCAACGGCATTGGGGTTGACAAATATTGCAATGAGGTTATTCTGCAAGGTCATGTATGCAGGCACATCTTCTGTAGGCCCGTCTTCTGTAATCACTGTCATGGTTCCGTTAATTATAGTGGAATTTCCTGATGTAAATACAATATTTGACTGCCTAAAGTTTGAAAAGGTATGTTCGTGCAGAGATGTCCCATCGCTGACATTTGTCATTTCTACTATTGCATCAAAGCGAGTTATCGTCGGCTCTGACTGGTTGTTGCCTCCAAAGAGAGGTCCGTCTGATTCCAGCTCCCAGTAACCTGCTGTAACCCATTCCGGCGCTATTGCATCTTGAATCTGCAAACTTGCAATAATGCCTGCAAAGCTGTTGCTTGCAGCAGTTGTTATTCCAGTGGTGTTACTGGCGGTGGCATTGTCTGTAGCATTAGTTGCCGTATCCTGTGCTACCGCAACATAAGACTGCCCAAATGTGGCATTTGCTGCAATAACCCCTGCAGTAGCCATCGAAAAAACTGCTGTGAGAAGCAACCCCTTTGAGACAATATTTCTTGGCATAGTTTTCATCAAAGAATAAAATTCGGACTAACATATTATGGGCTATACAAGATATTTTGAAACCATATATGCTATCTTCGTTCTGAAATCTAGTGTGATTTTAGAGCAGCCTTGACTTTGGTTTTGAAGCATCTATTTGTAAAGTTCCACGGCGAAATAGACCTTGTTTAGAGGATCATGCAGTATCTGCCACTTCTTTGCCGCCTTTCTGCCTAGTCCCAGCAGTGACATTTACTAAAATGTCCCCAGTAACTTCATCAACGCTAATGAGATAAGACGTCTGATTTTTTGCCCATACGGTCCTATCAGACACTTTGCCATTGCGAACATTGAATACCGCATAGTGCCACGGACATGTCAGGTTGTACCCATCAAGCTTACCTTCTTCGAGTGGACCGCCTTTGTGCGAGCATATCGCGTCTATAGCAAATACCTGTCCATTTATCATTGCAAGAACTATTTTATTTCCATCTAACTTTACTCCAAGAAGACCGCCTTCCTTGATATCGTTCTTGTTAGCCGCCTTTTGGAATCCTTCTTTGTTTGACATGACTAGTACAGAAAACACTCTTTTTCTATTTACGGATTAGCAGCAAGACTAGGCAACATTTGCGTCGCGCTTCTCCGATTTTGAGGGCATTGTACCAATCTGAGTCATAGCTCCTGCTAGATCATAGAATAGTCTCTCCTCGGTAACTTTCCATCCTTCCAAGTAACAACAGTGTAAAACTCTCTGTTTGGAATTTCTTGTTTGTATGCTGATTCATTTGCCCGTCAAGGCCTCTCAATGGAACTTTGAATGTGCCAATGAAATCTGCAACCGAACAGGTGTAGTGCTCGTTGGCAAAGAGTATCTTGTATGGATTGTTAACAATGTGATTGTCCGGAAACACCTTGAAGAATTCAATAGCTCTGTCCAGTGGTTATCTATACCTCTGGTTGGCTCTGCCTGACCCGGCCAAAATACAACGACATTCTCGGTATAGTGCTCTTCAAACATTCTCTAGTCTTGAGAATTTCATGCATCATCGAGTGTTTTCACAGGTTCTTTATTTTTCTCTTCAGTATTCTCATGCTATTATCGAAGAAATGTTAGAAAAAGGGTTTGTGCACATCGGTGGAGTATCCTAATGCGCGTGAGGTGGCGGAGCGCTGCTCTTTGAAAGTGCCTCGTTGAACGTCCCAGAAGCCTTTTCATGGAACTCTAGGTTTGACTGGTCGACCTTGATTGCCTGCGGCGGACATACTGAAACGCATGCCATGCACCATATGCAGTCATGCTCCCTTATTGGGTCTGCCTTGTCCGTATAGTCCTTGCGCTCTTCCTTTACAGAGCTGCCTGTGCCTGCGCTTGTGGCACTAGCCATTTCTTTTGCAGGGAAATCGTTTTCTGTCCTGTACCACTGGAATACTTGTACTGGACAGGCTTCGATGCATGCGCCATCAGCTATGCAAGAGTCCCAGTCTACGGCAACCATGGTGCCATGAACGCCTGCTGGTGAAATCTCTTCACCTCTTGCCTGAAAGGCTGCCTTGACTTCCTCATTTTCAGCTGCTTCTTTAAGGGTGCCTGGACCCCATACAAAATGATAATGCTCACCGTCAGCATGCATATGCTTTCCTATCGGCTGGTGATTTCTTGGAAAGTCAGCATCGATTGGCATTTGTGTGACATATAAAATACAAGGTTATTATGAGTTGCATAATGTCCTTCTTGCGTATTCTTCGTTAGTATGCAGTTGACTGATGGGCTAGATTAATCTATTCTGATTTCTTTTCCCTTTGGCTTTGCTTTCTTACTAAAGATAATCTCAAATATCCCATTCTTGTATCCGGATTTCCCAGGTTCGATATCTGCATCAGCTGGAAGATCGATTACTTTGCGGTATTTTCTTTCAGCTTTCTCGCTTGTAGATATCTCCATTTGATTCTCATAAGCATTTATTACGATATCCTCCTTGCTTATGCCCGGCATTTCAACAACGACCTTGACTTCCTTGTCTGTTGTAACGATGTCCGCTAAGGGTTCTCTCTCGGATGTAAGCTGGAGCATTCCTCCCGTAGCGCCAAAGCTCGGCCTTACATTCCAAAATTCTCTAATATGCGGCTTGCCGTCTGGTCCTACCGTGATAGAGTAGCCATACACTATCGGTCCTACTTCCCTCACTTTACCTCCTATCGACGATTGATATTCCCTTACCAAGTCCTTAGGTAGTCGTTCAGTATTTTGAATTGTTTCTTCAAACATTCTCTCCATTTCTCTACACATCTCTTCAAATTCGCTAAAGAAGCCTCTACGCCCGCCTGAACCAAACCATCCTCTGCCTCCTGCGAATCTCTTGAACCAATCGTCTGGTTCTCTACTCCATGAGCTCATTTAGTCCATCACCGCAAAATTGTAAACAAATCATTTACGCATTGGTGGCAGAGCTACACCAAATTTTTTCATCATTTCCTAACCGTATTAATAGCATAAGAAATCTGACAGCAAACTAAGGTTGAACCGATAGCGGACAGATTTAACAGATAGGTGTTTCAAACAAAATGCTGAACCTTTTGAAACATCTTGTAAATAGGATGCAAACAGTTCAAGGGTTGATGCAGTCAACAATGGGTACTAGGAAAGTGACTCTCACGCCGACGGCAAAGTATCAGAAGATTTTGATGGCTCATGATGGTTCTGAAATGTCTGACAAAGCTTTGGGTCACGCATCTTATCTGTCCAAGGCTTCTGGTGCAGAACTTGTTATACTAAACGTAATTGATGCAGAAATTATGCCTCCTAGTTTTCTCTTGACGTTCATCAAGCCCGGTCGTTCCGAAGATCAAGCAAAAGAAGACTTGAGGAATATGATGGAGGGAGGAGTAAGGCAAATGCTCGAAGAAAGAGTCAGAGCATGCAGAGAGCTAGGAGTGGACAATGTCTCCCATCTAATGCGATATGGCAAACCTGTTGAAGAAATAATAACCACAGCTGAAGCTAATTGTGATCTAATTGTTATGGCTAGTAGCAAAATCACCTCCTCTGTACATTCATTGGGAAGTATCGCAAGACGAGTACTGGATAGCACTAGAAAACCCGTCCTGATTGTACACGAATAGGAAACTGTGTTCTCGCATTTCACTTTGCCATCTGGCGTTTGGAATGGCTAGGTTCTATCATGACCGGATGGTATAGAGGCTGCGGTTGAATGTACGTAGATAACGCTGATTCAGGATTCTTGTAATCCTGCAAACCAGCTACTTCATTGCGATGGGGGCTTATTATCGATAGTATTATGGCACAAGCCTCATGATAGTATTTTCGGTGCTTGCCATTGGAAATAATGTTGTCAGTTGGTTTGAAGTTTTGTCTGCAATATCTGCACAGTCCATCTTGCTTTCTGTCAATTTCGTTGATTATGCGCGCCCGAATTTTGCGGTTTGAAATGTCTATAATCCGCGGCATATTAGAATATGACGACATATCGCCTGCAATACTGAGTTGCATATTCTTTAGTTTAGTGGTGGCTAGCGCCATAAGAAATAACGAAATATGCTCTTCATGCCCATCTTGTGTAAGATGTTCCTGCAATCATGCCCCGCAATGCTACAACATTATGCTAGCAGACTGCAAATAGCAGAATAATGAAAAAGTTTCCAGAGCTGAGTTGCATCTCTTTTCTTGTAACGCAATGTGCAACTTTTTTAACAGATCTATTCTACTGGGTTCACATAAACCTCTGTCAGATCGGAATTTCTGGCAGGTCAATCAATTACATCTTTGGCATGGCCGCTATATAGTTTGGTATTCATTCCTAGCGTCATGATCCACTCTTGCTGACAAAGCCGTTTTGCATATCAATTACAAGTAGAGAGTAGGTCTGAGGATATGATTGTAAGTCTGTATAGCGGACATATTCGGTAAATCTTGACATTGCTATTATCTGCTGCCACTTTTAGTCAATGCTCCAAACAGATTGTAGAAGAAATCATTAGTAAGCGATTAAAGTGTCGAACTCTTTTTTAGTGATTTGTTCGATAGTGTCATACGAGTATGGCAAAAGCGAAATACAATACTGAAATGGAGCTAAAACAAGAAATCTTTGAAAAAGCGACGGCGATCGCTGACAAATACGGCTACAAGCTGACAGGTTCAGCCTCAAACTCAACAGGCCGAGGTTTTAGGATTCACATGCTTGTTTCGCCGACGAACAGAGATGACAATTGATTGCCTCTGGGTTCTTGAAATAACTACAGGATTTTATGGTGTTATTGGTTGATGGAAAAAGCGTCAGGTTGGGTGTAGTTGCACATCACGCCCAACCTGACGCTTTGATTTGCAATGTAGCGGAATTATGCTCATTTCTGAGGCTTTATGTGTTAATTATCCCTTTTCGAAAAAGGATTGTCATAGGGCGGATTCTTATTCTCCATTCATTTCAGCTACGTGACTACCCGTTTGATCTCATCATCCGATCGCTCATTAACCCTCACAGTATCACAAAGAATTGAGTTTATATTTTGCACAGATCCTTAACTCGGTTTCTCTTCCATTTTTCGATTATGACTTGTGCCCCTGCGCCTAACATATTTCGAAGTGCAGACTCAATCTTTTCTGGTGTCGAGCACGTATTTTTAGGGAAACTAACATGGTATTCCTGCTCCAATGCGCGCAATATCGTCTGTTTGGCCGGTTCGCCTAGCATGTCCAAAGTCTCATTAAAGGCTTGAAGTGTATGATGCCATTTGTCCTCTCGAAATTGTTTTTCTTTCTTGTCATTGCCAGTCATTGTGGATTTTGGAAGGTGGATACAGAAGTTATTATATAACCATTGTCTAGCCGATTATATAACGTCCACACGCAGAGGTAGAGTGAAATAAAAAACGACAATAACTTTGAGCTATGTCAAGGTGTATACAAACTAGATCGGAATATTCTAGGTTCTGCCTTAATAGAGAAGGGCTAAATGATTGCTGGCTTTTCAAATCCAGGAGTGCCAATTCCAAATGAGGAACGATTCAAGTACATATTGTTCCAAATAGAAATCATAAGTGGAATCTATAGGTCAAATGAGGACTTGGTGCGTTGAGGTATCATGCAGTTCATTACGCCGATTCTTCTCTGTTAATGTTTCCAACTGACAAATATGGTGCAAAGAAACAGGAATACTTGCCTTAAAAATCGTTAGACCTTATAATCATGACAAGATTTCCTCAAAAGTCGAAGAATACCTGAAGAGAACTTTTGGCTGATCTACCAAAATCGACTTTCTGGTACAAAGACGATTACAAATGCTACGATAATTTTTGCAAAAAATAAGGAGAGTCCTGTTTATGTCAGTCTGTTACGTCAGTTGGCAGTTGACCTGCTGCTTGGGCTGTAGTTGCAGCCTCGCCAGTATAAGGTATAACCACAACAACTACGACTTCAGTATCTGAGGTAGCATTTGTTCCAGTCGTGTCAGGTATAGTGTTTGTTCCCTCTTCACTACTGATAACCGGAATGGTAAGTTCTGTAGGGGATGTCCATCCTTCCTCCTCTATGTTGCTTCCAATCTCTAGGCCCTCAATGAAAGACATTATGTCAAACATGGGCATGCCGCCGCTCATGCTGCCTCTATGCTCTTGCATTATAGTGTCGCCCCGTCCGAATCCATGGTCAGGATGCATAGGCATCTGCTGGCCTTTTCCCATGTGTGCTTGAAGCAGGCTTGCCAGATCAAGCTGGGTTCTAAATGCGGCTACTGTAATGCTTGGATTTGTAGTACCAGTTCGATTGTCATCAAATAGTGTGCCTCTTGTTGCATTGTCTACACGCGACACTGTCACAGTAACCTCCGTCGCATCTTCGTTAAGTGCTATTGCCGTTACCTTGACTTCTTCTATCAGGCTAATTCCCAAGGCTCCTAGGATGGATAATCTCCTAGGTTCATCAGACTGATCTATCAAAGAATCGGTCGTCGTCTGACCAAGGTCTGGTCCTTGTTCTGCTGTCTGAGCTAGAGCATTAGGAATGGGTGTCAAACCAACTGCCAAGGATAGTACAAGTATTCCAAATGCAGCTCGTCTCGTAAATATTTTCGTGATTTTGTCATATTGATTTTGTGTGCTGTGTATATTGTCATCCACATTATCGTTTGTAGACATTCTTGCCTCAATTTGATTGGCATTGCATATATCGAATCAGTGCCAGTTTACTGAAGTCATAAAGGTGATTTGATTTCGATAGGTGCCTTTTACAACTCCCTTTTAAATTTCATAATGCGCGAAATAGTACCGCATGCTCGATTCAGTTGAAATCGTGTCGGTAACTGCAGGGCTGATAGTCTTACTGACCATGCTAGGGCTGATAGCACGCGATTCATGGCGCAGTAAAAAATACCAAAAGAAACTTTACGGATATAAATTCTTGCCCTATAGGGAAGATGAAACCAGAAAGGCAGCTCCTGCTTAGTGCTCGTATAATGACTTTGCCCAATAATGTGCCTTTCATCTATTGGCAAAGACCGGAGAACCATTCTTTTATTTGTCTGTACGGATTAGGATATGGACATTGCTGCAGTGAGCATACGATAAATAATATTTCAGCAATTTTAGTGACACTTGACTCTAAATTCATAGTTCATAATATACGCAGTTTTGATGCAATTGCTATGATCGAAAAAATTCGAATGTGTTCTATAGCACGTTTTTTTCGAACTTGTTTAATCAACCCATAAATGCGCGCCCATTTTGACAGTTTCCCATACTCAATGGCAAATTATGGCGTCAGGTTGGGCGTGATGTGCAACTATACCCAACTTGGCGCTTTTTCCATTTCCTGCTGAACAGAACTCCGCGACCAGTAAATTGTCGAGCAGTCCCTAGCAGACATGACCTAGTTTATCTCTAGGGACATACGTCTTAGTCTTTTGCTATTCCCAATACATCTACTCTTGCGAATTTACAACGGCCATGCCGTCTATTCCCATCACGATATCTTGCTGCAGATCTGGCCAAGATATTGCAACCAGCACAAGGTAAGACCCGCCGTCCTTCAGTCCCTCCGGAATTACAAATTCAGCATCAAGCCCTGTGTTGTCAACTACTGTGGGGAAACGCAATTCGTCGCCACTCTTTGATATGAGTATCACATCAACGTCGTCTGGCGGTGTTATTGCAATGTTTTCAAACATGAAGGTTAGCTGGCCTCCTGCATACAAGGTAGAAGTTGAATCCGCACTTCCTCCGAGCGATGTTGTTGCATTTTCTGGTTGCAGTATTTGCATCGTTGCTTCATCACCCGTAAAGTTGACCAATCCAAGAGGGTCAATATCTCTCATTTCCTGTTGTTCTGGCACGTCCGGCTGGTTAGACCTAGTGATCATTACCACTTTTGCATTTCCAGAGGTTACGTTATCTACGAAGCTATGAGCTAGAGCACTCGTCTGCTCTGCTATGGATGGCGTTTGTGCAGTTGTCGTTTGATTGCCCTCAAGCTGAGTAGCATTAGAAAATGCTGAAGACTGATTACCTCCGTTTGTGGCGGTAGCGTTGTCTTGAGGCAGTGTTGTCGTTGCCATCGCTGCTGGCGATGCAGGGACTGCGATGGGAGATAGGGAACCCAAGGTTGCAAGGAATGTGATTATAACAATGCCCTTCGTTTTTCTTGTTGTTATCATGAAACCCGTGTCAAAACATTTTATTTAAACTGGTACTCTGACTGATTAAAGATTAAGAGTCTGACATCTGCATACAGCCTAAACATCAACGTCTATCTTATGGTACTTGTTACAGATGATTTGATGATAACTCTTATCTCGTTAACACTGGCGCCTTTTAAAAACTGATCAAACTCGTCACATGTTCAACATTATGCGGTTTCTGCTCTTCGCCTCTCTGGGCTGGGTTTTTGCCAGCCTCTTTTTTCTTCTGCCTCTTGCATACTCGGGATATGGGGCCGTAGCTATGCCACACAGCCCCCTACTGTTGCACCTGCAATAACAACCCCATTAAAGAATAGGATATGCCATGGCATGTTGTGTATTTTGTCATCATAATGCTTAATGATTACAAGGAGCGTTATGGCAGTCAGATGACGTGCAGTGTTATCTATTCTTATTGGGCTTGCATGAAAAGCTTGGACGTATTTTGCAACTAGGAAGATAATTTGTCTCGTTAATTTGTCGTAACATTTTTTCTTATGCCAAACTTTAATAGGATAACATGGATTGCTTGTGACGAATATAGGAGATAACACCATTGCAATGCCTCCATGGACTATATGTATTGCAAACTGACAAAAGCTTGGCTAGCGTCTATGGGACAGTAAACAAGTTTTTGTCAGAAGGCTATGCAGTCATTTATGCTGTAGAAGAGCGGGGGGTCAGCAAGAACGCTTCAAAAAGTCAACTTATCAATAATATCTATTCAAAAATGAAGAAGTCGCAGCTCATTGAAGATATAGAAACCCATATTGAAAGTGGGGCATTGACAGTTGTAGATGCAAGAGTGGTGTATTCTCCTTCCAAGCAAATTGACACTGCCAAAACGGTAAAGCAATGGATTTCGTTAATTAAAACCGTCAGGAAAAAAGGAAATTTCAAGGATATTGCCGTCATATCTGACGGTGTTACAGTATTTTCAGACACCAATAACCTAGACCGCATTATTGCTTATGAGCGAGCAATTTCCGAATCGGTCAAGAAATTGCAGTCAGTCCGTGTAATTTGCTGCTATTTGCAGGAATCATTGGACACATTTCAATTTGCTCAACTGATGTCTATAGTTAATACTCATCAATGTGCTGTTGGGCGTATTGAAGATAGTGAAGAATCTAAAAAGATGAATTCTGCTGTCATGCTAGAAGCAATTGTAGACGGAATCGAAGATGTATTGGGTGAAGGGAGTAGCAAATTGGTCATGCAGACGATGAAGGCAGTTTACAGAATCAACGAATACACAGCCGTGTCTAATCCTCATCTGTTCCAAGAGAAGATGCAGAGATTGCTTGGCAGTTCATCTAAAGCAGTTCTTGATTCTGCCAGCAAGAGAATTAAAGAAACGCTCCTTGCGACAGGCCTTGCCTTGGTAATAATGGCCACCGTTTTTTCTTCAACGATACTCGTATTCCGATAAAGTTGTTTTGATATCGTCCAGCCGGTCGAACTACCATAAAAAGAGTAAAGGACTTTGGTCCAAGGACCGCAGCTCGTAATATTTGGCAAAATATATGAAGCAGTACTCGGATTTATTGGGGAGACAAGAGATGATGTGCTAGAATGAATGATCGGAAGGGCGGCATGAAGATTCTCATTGCAGAAGATGAGCCTGACATAGCACGATCCTACAAACTGGCACTGGAAGAGAGAGGACATAGTGTAGTAGTAACAAGCAATGGAGAAGATTGCCTGATAAAATACCATGATGAATGGCAGAGGACTCTACATTCTCAGGGCTCTGATCAAATTGAGACATACGATATGCATCACCCATTTCATGCAATCATCCTCGATTACAAGATGCCAAAGATAGATGGTCTTGAAGTGGCCAAAGAAATACTGGCAATGAATTCACATCAGAGAATTATTTTTGTCTCTGCATATGTGAAAGAAACATTGGAAATGGCAACCCGTCATCTTGCCACAGAACTAATGCAGAAGCCTTTTGATGAACAGATGTTAATAGATAAAGTAGAAGATGCAGATATCTACAATGAGCTAAGAAAGCTGGGTGTTGATGCAGACGCATTGAAATCAGTAAACCCTCCGCATGAGACAATAAAGCAGCTTCTAGATTGTATAAGACGGCTGCAAATAAAATCAAGTGATAACGACCCATTTTAGGGGTGCAATGACAATTAATTTTTCTGCGAACTTGTTGCACAGATTTTCTTGTCCTATTCTTTGTCCTCTATCCGCTGGCAATAATGGATGGAGGTTTGATTGGGACGCTGAACCAAAATGTTGCTCCTTTGTCTTTATTTTCAGCGCCTATGTGGCCGCCATGAGCCTCAATTATACTCCGGGATATGTATAATCCCAAGCCAAATCCTTTGCCTGATTTTATAGAAGGCTTTGTGAATAGATCGGAAAAAACATCTTGAGCAATGCCCGGACCGCTATCTCTTACTGATACTATTGCCATATCTCCATCCTTTTTGGCAGAAATCCATATGGTACCTCCTTGGGAGGAATGCAATAATGCGTTTCTGAGTAGATTGGAGATGACTTGAAAAATTCTTATCGGATCAGCATGAATCATGATGGGCTCATCTTTTGGCTCAAAGATTACTTGACGGTTTTCAATAGCATAACAGTAACGTTTCTCTTGATTATTGTCGGCATTACTGCTTTCATAATTTTCGGGTGGCCTTTCGTCATTAATAATATTGGATACAACATCCCTTATTGTATCATCTAGATTGAATAGCTCTTGGTTTAGTTTGAACGTTTTGCTTTCGATCCTTGCCACGTCCAAAATATTCTCTGCTAATCTCTGGAGACGCTGGGTGTTTCGAGCAATTATGTCAATGCGCTCATTTTCCGGCATTCTTCTTTTGAGGGCCTGTGCACTCATCAGTATTGGCTGAATCGGAGTCCTTAATTCATGAGCTGCGATGTTGATAAATTGCTGCTGAGCGCGGTCGTGATATTTGAGCTGTTCATACATTTCTGTTTGCTTCCAGAGACTTTCAAAAATTGCAGAATAAGATGATGCGATTGATTCGCTGTTTGAATATGTGGCTATCCCTGATGCTTGATATGGATCGTCGGTACTATCATCCTGGACTTCCCAAATCATTACCTCCTTCCTATCTGTTATCAAAATGGTTATCCTAGTTTGCAGATCTTTGTCAGATATTCTGAGTTGCATTTTCGGGTTCTCTGACAAAACAATCTTTGCAAGCTTCTCGGTTTGCTCGCCGGCACTAGGAGTCAGCAGCCTTATCTTCACATTTTCGTTTTTTTGCATCATTTGAGCGTAAATAGAAGAAGCAAGCGTCATGGACAGTTCAAAAATGTGAGGAGTAGCAAAAATTACCATGACCTCATCCTTTGCATTTCTCATAATTTCAAAGGCGCGTTCTACGGATTCCCTTTGATTAGAAATGAAATCTATGCGCGTGGGCTGTATCCCCTTTTCGATTTCAGCTATCTTTTGTTCCGCAGGGATTGCCTTGTTCCATAGTGTGTCAAATAGGTACTGATTTTGCTCTACTAATATCCTGACATTACTGTAAATGACCTGTGTGAGCGGTTTGCCTTTTTCAAGTGTCGCAGCTGTAGCCATGTATGCGTTTTCGCTTACAGCCAGACCCCCCTTTACGCTATCAAGGTGGCGAAGTTCACTGACAAGCTGTATCAGCTTTTTGCAATATTCCAGATTTTCTTTTGTAACCTCAGTGATGACCCTTATTTTTCCGCCTCGCTGCAATATCCCACGATAACCATTCCTGTATGCATCAACTTCTACAACTATGGACGGTGCATTCTGGTCGTAGCACAAATCCATGCTGTGTTTTACAGCAGCCATGAATTCGACGCCTTTTCCTACTGCATTTTCTATACCGTATAGAACTTCGGTTTTTTCATTAGCAGTACCATAACGGTCATCAAATGAGGTAGTGACCAAGTATCAAAGATAGGTTTTCCTTTTGCAGTATTTAATGGTCACCCTCAGTAATCCATGAAATAAGAACAAAATGTTATGTGTGGTCAGTCAACACTTGTCCTCGAAAATCATAAAGACATCCACTAATCATAAATCTGACAAAGCTAACTAGTTAGTATGGCAAGACTACCCCAAAGGGCTCTGATTCTTCAGGGAGGAGGCGCCTTAGGTGCATACGAGGTAGGCGCCTTCAAGGCGCTTTATGAAAGACTAGTCGAAGAAGACACTGAGAGCAAGAACAACGACAGGCCTCTTTTTGACATCGTCGCAGGTGCATCGATTGGAGCGGTAAATGCATGCTTTCTAGTAAGCTATGTTGTCAATAACAAGCAATCCCATCCTGACAAGAGCATTGCGGATTGCTGGAAAGGTTCTGACAAGGCTCTGGTGAACTTTTGGACCGGTTTAGCCAATCAAACCCTATTAGATAATGCTCCCATTCGGCTTGTATGGGACTGGATTTGGGATTCCGCCAAATTTTACAGAGATGGCTGGGTCCAGTACTGGAGAGACCTCACTGACATCTTTCCAGAGAGCGTCGGTTTCAGAAAAGAGTGGCCCTTCATACAATGGTATTATTCATGGCCGGACAAGTGGGGGCCCCTCGCGACAGGTGAAGGGGCAAGGCGATACTCTTCCTACTGGAATTCTTCTCTTGCAGGCATCAACGGGGTGTTGACGGGGGGCATTCCTCAGCCTGATTACAAGTTCCTGAATGCGTTTGCTCCAACTTTCTTTCGCTTCGACAATACTCCTTTGGTCAACACCGTGAAGAAGGTGTGGTATCAGAATGGCCGGCCGATAGCAACAAAGAAAGGGGAACCTAGGCTATTGCTGGTTAGCGTCGACGTGCAAGATTGCAGCTCTGCGGCGACGTTTGACAGCTATGAAAAGAAAAAAGAAGCCAACACGATAAGACGTCATTTTACAGAGTATGGATCAGAAGATGAGCCAAAAGTCATCGAGTATGATGGTGTCACTACGGATCATTTGCTTGCTAGCATGTCGACAAACCAGAGATATGAATTTCCTTCCATGCGTAGTGCCGATGGAAAGCAGACACGTTACTTTTGGGACGGAGCGTACCTTAGCAATACACCCTTGAGGGAAGTCATTCAGCACCACCGAGACTACTGGCTAAAGACCGAAGGTGAGAAAGAAGTGCCAGATCTAGAGGTGTACATCATCAACCTTTATCCCGCAACAGAAAGGATAGTCCCACAAGATGCAGACTCTATCCAAGACCGGGAGGTCGACATAAAGTTCCACGACAGAACAAAGTATGACTTGAAGGTTGCAGACATGGTCACTGACTACATAGACCTTGTGGAAAAGCTGAGAGAACTCGCAGAGTCACATGGATTATCAGAACAGGTCGAAAATATACTTGATGAAGAAGTGGAGAGGAGCATCAAGCGAAGCGGCTATAAGAGAATGTATCGAAGCCTGATTGAAGGCAGATTTGCAATCACAAGGGCTGTTCATGTCGAAAGAGAGGACGACTCTAATGCAATTTATGGCAAGGCGTTTGATTTTTCAGAGCATACAATAAAGAGCCTGATCGACTTGGGCTACCGAGATGCACTCAAAGCCTATAACAAAGAGGCAGAATGCAATCGCTAACACACTTGTCCTTCTTAATGACCCTTTCTCGGTACTGAAACCTTGGCGTTGCTGCATAACTATCACCTGCCGTTTGAGCAGACCTAATTGGCAGTTGTTGTAGATGGATGACCCTGCTTTTTGGTACCGGTTATGATACCAAGAATCGCATTAGTTTAGGCTATATTTGGTATCGGATTCGGAAACGAATTCAAAAAGCGCGGGTATTGCAGCAAATAGGAAGAGTGAACTGGGCGATAGCAGAGCCCACTAACAGCCTTAGGTCATCAGGCAAACAAACGTCGGAACCGTATGGATGTTTATGAACCAAGAAAATATGTTGGTTGAATTCTCCTAGTTGAAAACAAATGTACGCTAGCTCATTGTCTGATTTACTCGCGTAAAGCCCCAGTCTGCCCCGTTGGTGCGAATGGAAGGAGTAAGCTCGTCCAGCAACAAGGATAAATTGGATGCTGTAGAAAACGACATGGGAGTTAACAGAGCCGGAATAGGCCCTGTTAACTTAGGGTAATTCGTAAAGCTAGGACTGTCCTAGCTTTTCATTGCAACATGAGAAAGATGAGGACAGACCCAGCTATAATCAGATATGGCCTATACTTGTATTTCAATTCTAGGAGTCTCAGGCTGGCAGCCACAAATCATTGGCACCCATCAAAAAGAGAAGGAGTCACGTCGCTGTTTGGAAATGGGTACAGAAATACGCAGAGATTGTGCTGACAGGTTGTTTCGGACAGACAGACGCCTTGTCAGGGTGATATTTGTTGACGAAACGTTGCTCCAGATAGACGGCCACGACTACTGGTTGTGGATTGCATACGAGCCGGCACTAGGTACATGCTTGGCCATGCATCTGTCTCATGAGAGAACCATTTTCGTATGCTACCGGTTCTTCAGGCAGCTGCAAAGGAGGTATGGCAGGAAGCCAATATTCACAGACGGCGCCAGATGGTACAACGAGGCTTGCAGTAGGTGGCTCAGGCTACCTCACCGGGTATATGGTACTGAACTGAAGAATTTGATGGAGCGGTTCATACAGAATGTAAAGGATAGGACAGAATGTTTCGACGACCATTTTCCATGCAGAAAAGCAGATTGCAACAAACGGCACGTGTGGAACTGGTTCAAGTTGTTCTTTCTATATTTGCATATGGGGGCAGACAGGATGCGGTTCACGTCATTTCTGGCTAGGGATGGTGGGTAAGTTAACAGGGCTTATTAGTGTCTAGAAATACTCTATTATGCTTGGGGTTAAGGTAGAAGACCATATTGTTTTTGTTGATAGTGTTTCTAATTAGTTTGATGATGCCTCTAAAGCCATCATCACCCTACACTTGACAGAAAATCATCTGCTAACTTGACAGAACCGTAGTAGCAGTGGAAGAAAAGTGGGGCGGGATGATGGGGGTGGTAGAAGGAACGGATGGATGTATGCATTGATGGATGGCGGGACAGTGGCCTGCAGCAGCTACTCTCAGGACATGCCTGGCCTGCTGTTATACATCCTGTCAGGCGAACCCCAAGTCACGGTGGCTCTGGCTGCGGCGGCAGAAGCGGCTGCAGGTACATCGCCGCCGGCTGTCGTCGGATTGCCGTGGGCCGGGACGACGACTCCGTAGCCATGCATCCTGCCAAACTTTTCTACCATGAGCTCCGGGTGCTCTTCAAGCAATTCGACCAGTACCTTTTTCATCTCTTCTTTTTCCCTCGCCTTTATCTCCTCTAGGGCCTCCTGGCTCAGGGGGTAGCCGCACCTTGAGCAAGTCCTGTTCTCCGGGGCGTTGGCGAGGCTGCAGCGCGGGCATGCGTGCACGGCGGCCCTATCTTTTTCCTCGGGGATTACGATCCCTTCTCTTGCCAGTATCTCTGCCTCTTTAGCCCGTCGCCAAGCCGTCTCTTGATGTACCTCCCCGGCTGTTTTGAGTTCATCGACCACCTCACTTTCTTCCGGAGTGCAAACTCGGGCAACGAGTCACTGTCGTATGTTATCGCCGAGTGCCGGATGCAGTAGGGGTTCCACCTCTTTGTTTTCAGGATGTGTTCGAGCCGCTCCCGTTCTGCCGGGTCAGCTATTGCACCCCTTTTGATGAGCCTGGCTATCCTCTTTCTCAGCTGCTGCTTCATGCTCCACATGGCTGCAGGCTTGACCGGCGCGCCGTTTTTGAGGCTGACTATGATCCGTGAGTCAGGGTTGCCGGCAAACGGGTGCTCGTTCAGCCAGTCGCGGACGTATGGAAATGAGAGCGTCAGGAGTACCGGCCCGCTCCCGGTCTTGGCCTCGAATGGCACTTCTCCCTCTGCATACATCTCTTTCAGGCGCACGTTCTTTATCCTGATTGTAGTCACTTCGTGGTTGCGGGCGTCAAGGTCCCAGAAGAGCCCGAGCGCCGCCTTGTTGTTGATGTGCGTCGCGTATTTGACTATCAGCAAGATGTCGTCGCGGTCCCATATCTCAAGCTCGGAGTAGGGGCTGAGGCGCTTGGTTTTCTGCTTCTTTATCTTTGTGAAGGCAGGCGTCTCCCACTCCCGGGGGTCGGTCAGGTCGTCCTTGCCGCGCTGGTTGTGCAGCCACCGGAAAAAGTGCCTGATGTCGTCGAAGTAGTCGTTCCACGTCGTTTTCCAGCGCTCGTCTGGGTCGACGTCCTTGGGCTTTCTGCGCGTGTCAAGGTAGTCGGGGATCTGCGTCTTCTTGCTGACGTCGTGGAACGTAACGTCCTTTCCAAGAAACATGGCAAACTGAATCTTTGCATAAAGCTCGTTCTTGATGTGATGCTCCCCGGCACCATTCCGCTTCATATAGTCGCAAAACTCGTTGAGGAGTGCGACGTTGGTAGCATTTGGTACGCACTTGATCTTTGATATGGTGGTGGAGAGGTTCATCGGCATGTCGTTATTCTTCCCTCGCCTTCGGTAAGGAAAAACTGGTACTTGAATCCATAACAAAAGTGGACTGGGCGGGATTTGAACCCGCGACCTCTCGCTTGCGAAGCGAGCATTACTACCCCTGAACTACCAGCCCTCTCGCAGATTTCACGTGATGTAATCCCAATATAAAATATGACAATAACTAAAACACATTCTCCTAGGGTGCCATGTACAAAAGAATTCGAGTGACTGTGGCTTAGTATACAAATGTATGATGTGTTTAGGAAATCAAGAGAAGTTGTCTAGATAAAAGGAATTATTTGTAAGAATGCCCCCGCCAAATGGACTGCAGCACTATAACATCATAAAGTCGCTAAACAAGCAGACACGTGTATTGCTGATAACGGCATATGATGTGATAGAAGAGGTCGTGAGCATGCTGCCTGATATCAGATGTGAACAAGTCTTGAAGAAACCAATCAGCAAGTAAGACTTGATTAGAGAAGCAAAATTATGTATCGCATGACCTGCTCAACAGGTGTCATCAAATACTTTTGAATATAATAAATACTCACAGAGGACTTTCTATAGTGAACTATGCCCACAAGTGTATACAAAATATCTTATCAAGCTGCCCTCACTAAGCCTTATTTAGGATTGTGTACACTAAATGTTAGGAGGGCGTACAACAGCTTTCCGAACATTCCGGCCCTAGCCTGTGGGCGCATCACTAGCTAGGGCCGCAGATTTACACTACTGAAGTTGAATTCCCTGCTGGTGCGTCGGCATCGTTTACCTCTCTACTGTCTGTTGGTGGAACATCCTCGTTTGCAGTGCTCTTAATGTTGTCAACGGTTTCTGCAGTATCTGTATTTTCTGTGACTGGAGGATCGTTGTTATCCGTACTGTCTTCCGGGGTTGTTGAATTCGCCAGTTCTTGAATGTCTTGGGCTTGATCTGCAGTTGAATTTTCTGGCTCTTCTGTAGCCATATCTGATTCATCGCTGATATCCTCTCCATCATCCTCTTCATTAGTGGCATCGGCTACAGGAATTTCTTCAATGCCAGATGATATGGAATTGTCAGTAAAGTTTGATGAGCTATCGTCGAGGTCATTGTCGCTTGCATCATCTTCTGTTTGTTCTATCTGGCTATCTTCAGCATGTTCGATGAATTCTTCATCTTCTACAGAGCTAGTATTGTCGCTGCTATCTCCATTTGTCTCATCTTGCAACGTACTAGATGCTGTCACCATAACTGTACTATTGTTGTAATTTTGATCGCCGATAGGTGATGCAAAATTCTTCTCAACATCTTCAGTTGAATTGCCTCCGCCTTCCTCCGTAAATACAGTTGAGTTTGTAGCTGGCACAGTTGAATTAGATAAGTTGCTAGATGTGCTATTGCCAAATTCATCAGCAAGATTCTCCTCAAAGTTTTCTTCAATCCAACCTGAAGTATCGTTGACGTAATAGACATTCTGTTCTATGGTTATGCTGTCGTTGTCTGAGAATAAGTTTTGTCCATCTTGAGATGATGTCGTGATTACTGTATTGGTGACTTGGTTGCTGCCAGAAACCGAACTAGCGATTGTCATGCCGCTGGCGCCAGAGTCCATTACCACATCCTGTTCAGCTGTCTGGACTATGGACATTTGCACATTGTCGTCCCCTTCGACTACGACAGGCGCCTGGATCTCTACAGGGCAGTCTGGAGGCACTATTATCACTTGGTTTATCCTTATGACTTCATCGTTTGTAGCATTGTTATACGCAACTTGCATGGATGTCTGCACAACCGTATTGCTTCCTGCTCCTGAACCACTGTAGGCTATTGTTCCGTCTTGACTGATGTCTTGATCTATGCTTTGTGTTACAGTATCTCGGTCGCTGATTGCAATCGGGGCGTTGACATTGGTGTTGCAATCCTTTGGAATGATAATTGTCTGCACGATTATGATAGTTGTGTTGTCCGAATACGCGTTTGAAGCTAACTGAGTCGCATTCATGTCGATAGTATTTGTCTGATTGCCACCATCGTTTGGTTCGCCGGGACACTTCTTGATTACGGCATTTTGCATTGCATTCTGGTTGACCGATTGGCTTACGGTGTCGCTGTCGTCTATTGAGATGCTTGTGTTAAGATGGCCTGTGCCGTTGTATGTGCCGTGTATCTTTTGAACCACATTTATCACGTCATCGTCAGAAACCGTATTGGATGCAGACAGTGATGACGACTCGACTATTGTATTGTTCACATTGCCGCTATCTGAAACTACCTCCTGACAAAAGTCAACATAATCTTGGCCGCCATCATTTCTACTACCGTCATCAGGGGGTCCTTGAGTTTCATTATCAGATGTAGTAGTACCATTTCTGTCATCTGCATTGTTGTTTCCCGTTGAATCAGACGGGAGGGTCACGTCTGAAATGGCACTGGCGCCACTATTGCCATCTGAAGAGTCGTCATTCGCACCCGCCGTAGACGTTATATCGTCGATTATTGTCAGCGGCGCAATAGCCCTCTTGGTAGTATTGTCATCCTCATCAGTAGTCTCAGCCATCATAACATACCTGCCTGTCTCTGCGTCAGAGACCACCATGATGTCTTGCATGAATGACCCCTCGCCATCAGTGGTGGCGTTTACCGAGGCTACAGAGATTTCTGGATCATTTTCATCCATCACCTCAAAACCTGTTATCGAGGACTCAATAGCTGGATCAGCTTTATCGACAGGCGACATGACTATTTGACACTGCTCGTATTTACCAGCCTGAAGTGACAGTTCAAAGAACTGTTTTGATGTCGAATTGTCTACGGTCAGCGTATTATCAAAATCTATGGATACAGCATCCTCTTCCGGTCCCTCTTCACATTCTAGACTTACGTCATATTCACTTGATGGAGCATCGGAAGGTGAAATATTGGTTACAAGCATTACAATGCCATCGTCGTTTTCGTCTGCCATTGCAGCGTCCTCCGAATTTTCAATTAGGATGCTCCCGCCTTGTTCTGATAACGTAAGGTCTGATTTTGTTAAAAGTACTGCCGCGCTTCTCTTGGCCGTTTCCCCATTCTCTCTTAAGGACAGAAGCTGCTCGTGAAATATAGATAGGTCGGCGGTTACGTTTGCATCAAAATTCGTTCCGTTGGCTACAAAGCTTTCTCCTTGCAGCACCACATCCTTATCAAGCTCAAGCTTGGGACTATCTTTGTGTTCAAGCTCGATCTCGTATATGTAATTGATGACATAGTTTCTAGATTCCATATCTGTCATTTCCAAGGTGTTTCCATTAGCATTGACAGCCGCAGCGGCATTTGATTGGAGCTCCGCCATGACCAAGACTGAAGCAAGTAAGAACATTGCCACAGCCAGAGCAGCCACCGGACGCATACAATCTCTAATTTTGTGGGCGCACATACAAAGTTCCGAAACCTAGCTTAACATTAAAATAAAAAGAGTTTCCATAATCTATTACCTAGATATCGCTGGAACTTCTTTACTTAGAATTTCTTCTCGATCCTATATCTAGCTTTAATCAAGAAGAAATTGACGGCGGTAATAGGCGTACTGCTTATAAGAAATATTTTTGCCTCAGTTTTGAATGTTCGGAAAGACCGCACTTCAGGTACTAGGTATCCTTGCGGTGCTTGGAACAATAGGGGGTCTTTTTACGCTTGCTCCGGCGGCATTTGCCACCGACAGTACGGCAAGCAACTCTCTTACCATCACCGACAACGATACAGTCGAACAGACAAACCAACAATCTTCAAGCCAAACTGCCAAAATTGACAGCAACAACGATCTACAAGCAGACGTCCGCAATTCTGCTAGCTCATCTGCCGATGAATCCGGCGACGGAGACAACACTGCCAGCGTAGGCGGAGACCAGTCAAATGAGCAAGCAGAAGTAGTAGCCAACGTCCAAGTTCAGGCTTCTGAGCAGAGTGCTTCCAATACCAACTATGACGATGACGACATCGATGCGTCACAGGTAGCAGGAGCTGCTACAACC
>JBFLWZ010000021.1:0-19686 GCA_040757615.1 Thermoproteota archaeon
TACCAGAACGCGAAACACTTCTGAAAATACCGTCTTGAGCAGCTGCCTGTATTCCGCAAGCGTAAGATCCTGATCGTAGGTCTTGCCAACGTTGTACGGCGGCGAAGTTACCGCAAGGTGCATGCAGGCATCAGGAAGTTCCACCATCCTTTCGCTGCTCTTGCACAGCACCCTGTCGACATATTCTGCAGGTACAGCATTTTCAACTCCTCTCGCATCAACATCTTTGTTATTCTCATACAGCCGGCGTCTGTAAAATTTTGAAGAATCGTGGCCTTCGCGCTTTGATACCCCAAAGTCGCTAGTCTCTGTTTTTCTCCGGCCGGCCACAATTCCGCAATCAGATAGAAGGATAATAATTTTTAGTTGGCCATTACTACCCTGACTTTATTTACCAGAGTCTTGATGTCCACAGGCTTGCTAAGAAAGTCATTTGGTTTGATAGACAGAGTTGAAAGCTCAAAGTCGCTTACTTCAAACGCAGACATCAGCACTATCTTGGCATCTGGCTTGATTGCCTTGACTCCTGCCGCAAACTCAAACCCACTCATCTGCGGCATGCGCACATCAGATATCACTAGCGCATAGTCCTTTGCATTCGTCCTGAAATGCTCTAACGCAAGCGCAGGATCAGTGAATCCATAGACGGTATAGCCGTGCTTGGTCAGTGCTTGACGAAAGATCACTACAATGTCAAGCTCGTCGTCAACAACCAGTATAGATTGCGTGGGTGGCAGCTAGCACCACCCTATGACACCAAGTGTCCCAGTACAGAAGGAACAAGACATGGCTTGCAAAAAAACACAATATACGAGCTTATATCGCCTGCGAAGAATTATTCTATAACTAACAAAAGCATTTTTCCAGAACGCATCTACTATTACCCGATGATACATAGCGTCCTGTAGGTTGGCCACCTTTCGATCCAGTTCATCCTGATGCAATTCCTCTCCCAGCTTGGCAAGAGAGTAATGATAGTTCCAGTCGTATCGTTTCAAGCACGTCGTCGATGAATCTGCGATTCGCAATTTGCCTTTTACGCGGCGTTTATCATCAATTCGCGCTTTTTGTCGGTCATTATTACAGTATGGCACTCGTGCGAGCAACAATTATCCGAACATAATTGAATGAATGTTATGGAATATATTTCACATGTTTTTTCGATTCTTCGTTGGCTGAAAATTCTGTCAAACACATCGATATGCTAAGAGAAATTGAGGCTCACAAGAGGCACTACCAGATACGGCGCAGCCATCAAGAGATGGAATTTTCTGCAAAAGACAAGCACATAACCTGCTCGATATGCAGCAAGAACTGGCCATACGTTCAAGACAGAAGATGTTCGGAGTTGAAGCAGATCTTTTCTGCTGAAAGAGATGATTGAGACAGTGGCATTTTTATTGCAGAGTTCTGATGGAAAGTCGTGACTGCACAGCTGTCACTTGAAGAGCTCTCCAAGGCCAACTCGCAGGAAAGGATGAATATCTTTCGACGCTATTTCGCCGCAAGCCGATACAATCGGCTTTTGATCCAACAGACGCTGGTCAGGTCTGCCCAAGACAGCTCACTTGCGTCAAAGGTTAATGACATGGAGAAAGCTCATAACAAGGACTTTTTTGACACAACCATGATGTTGAGAAAGAGCAATTATTTCAAAGAATTCCTAGCCGCAGTAAGCGAAGAAGATGTGGCGCTTTCAAAGATAATCGAGGCATATGACAAGAGGATGAACAGGGGCTAACTCTCAGCGATAATGACAGGCTTGCAGCTGATATGGTCATAGTTCTCTATCCTGTCATACTGGCTACAAACCCAGCTGCTATGCTCTTTACAGACACTACATCGCGAATGTGGAACGAGAGCGGTGCCGCATCCCCGGCAAGACTGCTTGTCATACATTTACGATATCGTGCGTCACTGTCATATCAGCAGGATTGTGAACTCTAGCTTACCAGACACTAGCATTGAGCTCATGATAATCCGACCTGTATTAGCTTTGTCGAGACTAGAAAGCTCCTAAAAATATAATACCAACGTGGACAATCCTGCAATGAGTTGGCACCTAAGAAATTCCAGTGCAGTTGCGGCAAGACGATAGAATACATCGATCGCCTCGTTGGAGGCAACAACGCCCAGTCGACTACTCTTGTCTGCAGCAAGTGCCAGAAGGAGCACCCTGTTACCTTTTATGGCTTTTTAAGCGAGATCAAGGGCGCATCCATCAAGCGGTAGCTTGGAATATGCAAGGTATTTTCTTATAGAGATGTTACAAACACCTCTTAAATAATTTCCAAGTTGGCATATTATGTTGGCAAACAAGGGCGCCATAGCTGCTTCTGCCGCTGGCGCTGTGATCGTCATAGGAGCAATCATTTACCTTTTGGTCCCGGGTGTTCTTGGTGGGACTACTAGATCCCCTCCTGCAGTTGGTGGAGATAACAATAATACTACGACAGTTGCATCGTCTGGCGAACCTCCTGTAATGATGCTCGTATTGCTCCAAGGACCGGAGGATGCCAGCGCCGCCGTGGCGCAATACGAAGGAAACAACACTGAGCCGATCCAGCTTGCAAGCGGTGCGCACATCAGGTTCGACTCGCCCGATTATCGGACCGCAGAAAGCATGAGGGTGGTTGCAAGGAACCTGGAAACAGGACAGATCGAGCTGCTGCGCAAATCATACGACGTGAACAATGAGTTCTTTATTAACGTGGGTAAGGGCCACTATGAGTTTCAGGTACAGGCATCCTGGTTCGAAAAGGGCAGTTTTGTCTACGGGTTTGACGTCATGGTTGTCTAGCTACCACCATAATTACTTTCCAATCAGGGTGTGACTTGTTGTTACCTTATGTCATCCTCAATAGTGGGATACTTGATTATCCCACCAGTCGGGCCTATCTCTAGCTCATTTATCTCTTCCAGAGTCTGCAAGTCGTTCATCTTGATTGCATTGTTGAGCGTCACTGTGTAAAGCACGTCTCCTATGTAGAGTGACCTGCTTCCTTGTGTTCCATACATGTAGTAATAGTCGCCGGTGTCGTTAAAGTGTTCTATCTGGCCTTTCAGACTGAACCCTGCCTCAGGGTCAATCCCAAAGACGTAGAATCCTCTCCACACCTTCGGCTCGATGTACCTGAGGTCTTCTGTGTAGTGTGGCTCGGCATAGTCAGGATATATGGATACAGGTATCGAGAGTACGTCCTTATTCCGGTCAAATAGCAGCGCCTTGTGGTCGTGCAACACTTCTGATTCTATTCCCGGCCCGCCAATCTCGTACTCATCTACAAGTTCAGGGTTGCGAACATTTGACACGTCAAACAATGAGACCTTTACTCCCAGCACCTGGACGTTGCCGTACTGGTCAACCTTAGTCTCCTTGCCGATTCCTATCACGTGGTTTTCGTCGTACGGATGCAAGTAGTTTGAATATCCCGGTAACTTTAGCTCGCCAAGCACTTTGGGATCGTCTTCAGAGAGGTCGATAACAAAGAAGGGGTCCATCCTCTGGAACGTGACAAGGTACAGCCTGTCGCCCATAAAGCGCGCAGAGTAGATCGATTCGTCGCGTGCGATCTCTTCCAGCTCGCCGATTCTTTCCATGTTCTCGTCAAGCACGTACACATTGTTATAAAGAGTTGAGCCTCGATATGGCGAGTAGAACTCGGACGTGGTTGCCACCCTGAATCTGTCGCCGCTTTCATCCATTGCGAACTGGTTGATCAACCTTCCTGGCACTTCTCCTCTGGCGACATAGTTTATCCCTTCAGAGCCTATGGCTATCTTGTGTATGACAGTCGTCTGGGTCTCTTTTGCCATCCTTTCATCGTATGCGGCTAACGCTTCCCTGATGTCTTCAAAGAGCCGGTTTCTTTCCGACTCGCTCATCCTGTTATAGGTATCCTGTAGCAGTTCGGAAACCTTGTCCCACTTTTCCGACGGGCTCAGATCATCTGTGCTTTCAATGTCCCTGATTTCGTCCTGCACACCTTCTGGAAGGAGAGGTACGACCACTTCAAAGAACCTGTCCCGCGTGTTGGTCTGGTAGTAGTGGTAGGGCAGGTGCTTTTCATACGCGATATAGATGTTGTCCTCTGACACATACATTGTGCTTGCAGGATTCATCATGAATGTGCTCGAGTTGACAGGGTTTTCTACGCCACTTGCAAGGTCTATCGACGTTATAGTGTTGAACGCGTAGTACAGCTCGGGGTTGTCAAAGTAGTAGATCGCTGGCCTCACTATTGTCGTCCCTGCCTCGCTCACAAGCGGCACGATCGGATGGCGGTAGTCATAGAGGTCACTTGTAGTCACCAAGTACACCTGGCTTCCGATCATCCTTGCGTTGTTGTAGTTGCCCGAGACTTCATAGTCGTTGACGACTCTTGGGTTTTCCCTGTCTGAAACATCAAGCACCATTGCATGGGTCTTTGGCTGGTATACTTCCTGTGGGGCAAAGTCGTATTCCTGTATTATGTAATCCGGGCTGTATTCCTGATAGAATATCACGAGTGTGTCGTTGTTCAGGAACATGTTCTGCAGGTACTGGCCTTCCTGTATGTCAAGTGCTATCTTTGTCGCAATGGTCGCGTTTTCTGCCGGGACGGCGTCGACTATTGTCAGCCTTTCACCAGACAGTATGTAGATGTACCTGCCGTCGTTCTTCAAGAAATCAGGCTCGTCGACACCCTGCACTTGGACGTTTGTTGTCGAGTAGTCGTCAATGTATGTAATTCCAAGCTCACCGTCTTCAGAATCTTGATCAAAAGCTGGGCCAAAGCTCTCAGGTGCAGGAATAGGTACGGCGTTCCTTTCAAAATCAGCACCCACATCTGCGAAGAACATGCTTCCTCGCTCATAGAAAGAAGCCAGCTGCCCTCTGTTCAGTTCCAGGGACAGCAGAAAGTCATGCAACTCGTCAACCGACGAGAACTTTTTCAAATCCTGGTTTGCAGTAAGTGCCATAGGAACAGGGGCAGTATTATTGAAAATATCAGGACCGCCAATTTCAGGCGGAATCAGAGTATTACCAAGTGAGCTTAGTGCAAAAATAAAGCCTATCGCTGCTGCAATGCCTATGCCGGCCATGCCAAATATGGAATTTCTTGCCATAAACTATCTCGCATCCTTATTTGCGATTATTATACAATGTTTCAATCATAATCCTATGGTTTAGAACAGCACTCTCTGCCGTTCTATGGTTTGGAACGTCTTGAGCGTTCCACTTTTGCCCTAAAATATTGACTAGCGCCGATGCTATAATAGATCATTAATTCAATTATTATTTGGTATTTGTTTAATTCTGGATACTCTATATTGCAAATATCATAGCATTCAGGCATTCATCAATTACTTTTATACACGACGGTTGCAAAAGTGACGTTCTGAAACGGCGAACGGCCTCCCGTACACCGTTCTGAAACCTAGGCTTACCTATACCGGCACATTAAGGAAGTCCGAAAATGTCAGACCAGAAGACAAACAGACGGATATTCGCCTTGATTGCAGGCATACTTGCAATCAGCATGGTGGCAGCCAGCATCGCTGGCGGCCAGATGCTAAGTGCGCAGGCACAGAACTCGGATGATCCAATGCCGGTGGACTTGGAATGTCCAACTGGCGCCGAAGTCTGTGAGCAGGAGATAGAAGATGCAGTCCAGTCCATAGTTTCAACCTCGGGCACGGCAACAGTCAACGTCACCCCGGACAAAGTCTCCGTGACAATCGGAGTTGAAACACGCGGCGAGACGGCGGAAGAAGCTGCGGCTGCTAACGCAGAGCTGATGGAGAAGGTACTTGCAGCTCTCAGAGATCTCGGCATCGCTGAAGACCAGATAAGCACCAGCTGGTACACCGTATGGCCAGTCTACGAGTGGAGGTCTCCACCATGCATTGATATCTACCCGCAGCCTCCTGAATGCGCTCCAAAGAGCGAGATCACAGGCTATGCAGCATCCAACAGCGTGACAGTGACGCTGGACGCTGAGGCTGATGTCGGCGAAGTGATTGACGAAGCAGTCGCAGCGGGAGCAACCAACGTGAACGGCGCATACTTCTTTGTCTCCAGCGAGAGGCAGGAAGAGATCCGCGAGGGCCTGATTGCTGACGCAATCGCCAACGCGAGAAGCCGTGCAGACAAGGCAGCTGAAGCGGTCGACATGGAGATCACAGGAGTCAAGTCGATCAACCTGAACGACGTCTACTTCCCGGTCCTCTACAGAGACCTCTCCGCGGCAGGTGGAGCTTCCCCCACCCCAATACTTTCGGGCCAGCAAGAGATCTCGATGACCGTGCAGGTAACCTTCCGCATGAGCTAAAACGGACTCTCCCCTCTCTTTTCTTTTTTCTAAACTCTTTTTAGCAAGCTGACGGCAATCTCCAGCTGATTTGGACGCAGAGAAAGAGAATGCCGCAGAGCAGATAATCTCGCACGAGGTCACTGCCGTGGCAGGTGACCCTTCAAGGGTAAGGGAGAACGGATGCGCTGCGTGCCATGTGCTCTTTACGCTTGTCCGCCAGATGAACCTCAGCGAGACTGATGCAGCCGACCTGCTGACAGAAGTGCTGCTTGCAAAGCCAGAGCTCAACGACAGGTTTATCGAGATGGTGGAGAACGTCCACATGAAGCAGAGGATGATGGGTGTGACCTTTGCAATAAAGACGAGGGAGGCGAAGGACAGGTACATCGACTCGCAGTTCAAGAACTCGCTCGACGAGCTTTTGTCAGATGCCGCAAACTATGGGGCAGAGATAGTGCTACGCAAGCTTGTCATGTCGCACATCGCCCTTGGGCTGGCCCAGAACTTGGGAATAGACTACCATGCCGCCACCGAAGAGCTTTATTATTACATGCGCAAGCGCGACAAAGAAACACACGCAGCCCTTCTCAAGCTCATCAGGTCCATGATCGAAAGGAGCAGGCACAGATGACAGAAGAAAAGACGTTCGAGCTTCAGGATCTGATCAGGCAGCTGGAAAAAGAGGGGGGATACTTTCTGGACTTTTTGAAGGTTCGTGACCTTGAAGCCGGCATAATCGTGCTCCACACTGGAGAGAAGGACACGCAGGAGCCCCACTCGGCAGACGAATTGTACTACGTCATAGAGGGCAGCGGCTATATGGAGCTTGGCAAGAACAGGCAGCCCGTGAAAAAGGGCTCGATAATATTCGTGCCTGCCAAGATGCACCATAGATTCTACGGCAACAAGGAGGATCTGGTTGTGCTCTACATGTTTGCAGAGTAGGCGCGTGTGCGTTTCCAGTGTTGCCAATCCAGAACGGGATAGTTCTTTTATAGCCAGTCAACAGGTTTTTTATGGCCGCATTTAGCATAACCGGGATATGATTCCGATGCACTACTTTTTCGTCGTGGGTGGGCTTGTACTGCTTGTACTGGTCTTTGCACTCTATATCTTCCCTTACGTGGTCTGCCCTGCGCTTCCTCCGGAAGCCCAAGTGGATCAAAAGGACCCGATAAGGGGGTTCTGTTCCGTCTTTAGATAGTAGAAACATACAAAAGAGCCCTCCTTTGCATCATGTGTGAATGCCAATTACCGATGCAGCGAAAAAGCAGATTGCGCAGCAGCGCAGACTGTTCTTCAAGATATGCTTCAAGTGCGGCGGCAAGAATCCCATCTCGGCCTCGAGGTGCAGGAAGTGCCACGGCAACCAGATGAGGCTGAAGAACAGAACGCTCGGAGCCAAGAAGTAAGTCCTCCCTTCTCCCTTTGTAGCAGGCAAAAGTCGAATTTATGTGGGGTTTCTAGAACCTTTTTAGTTAATTATCATGCACCATCGTTAAATATGAAATTTTTAGGACTCAACCTCGTTTATTTTGCCAGTTGATCGGGAGAGGCTAAAGTGGTATATCTGTCGCGTCTGCGGTGCCACATTTGCTTTCAAATACGACAGGGAGCTGCACGCCATGCAGACTGGCCACAGCGAATTTGACGAAAAAGAGCTGAACCATTCAAAGAAATAGACAGTTCCGATTGCCGGCAAGCCCGTTCAATTTGATAGCTAGTCGAATAAAGGCTCAAAAAAGGATGATTTATGCAGAGTGGTTCGGGTGGTCAAAAACCATCAATGCCATCGTGTATCGCAAACAGGCTGCTGACATATACCCCAGATTTTGTCAACCTCTGATATCAAAGTATATAGCCAAAGCGTACTTTGTTAGCGTCTGTGCAGAAGTAATCTTTTGATGATTAGCAAAGATCCTACAATTGCAATTGGGATCCCTATTACCATTGCATACTTGCCAAGATCAGGCTGATGCGATATGTTGTACATACAGCGTGACCAGAGCTTGTCTGACATATGATCGAATAAGATGCTATGGAGCTGGCTAACATATGCTTATTGCAACGATTCATAGACTTTGGCACACTAGTGTTTTGAATAGACTTCCTTAAGGGCCGTACCAATGTCAAGAACTGCCCTTGCTCGCATGTATGGAATGAGCCGGTAATGCACCGAATAATATCCACAGTTCCTCTCTAGCACTCCCCTGATAACTAGCGAAATCAAACCTCCTGAAAGGCTTGATGTCGGGACACCATAGAGTGTGCAGAACTGGTTCCTCTTCCGATGGTACTCCTCCAAAGTGAAATACGATCTGTCAAGGTCGAGTACCAGTGGCCATATTACATGTTCCCACAAAAGCCTGCGGCGCTCGGTTGACTTTGCGTGTTTGCCTTTTGTAGCCTGACGACTCCCTTTCTCTGAGCGGAGATGCTCAATATCATTTCTCATTGTGAAGAAGAATTATGTCATTAATTCGCGGTGCTCTCTTAAAAGGAGTGCCACCGGTAACTGTAAAAGAATATTATGTTTTTTTCCTACTGTTCTCAATACTGAATGAGGGTTCAGCTATTGCGGGTCAGGCCGAAGCTCATACTCGTAATGCTCACTTTTGTGGCCCTGAGCATCCCAAAATATCTGGCATGAAACAAGGTACACGTTTTCAAGCTCTTGATTCCATCTTGCTTTATTGTCAACCAATAGCAACAGAGGAATGGGCTCTTGACTCTGGAAGTATCGATAGAGCAAGGGGTTTGGCTCGCAGTCGAAATTAGTGCCTTGGCCTTCTGTATTCCAGGCCATAACGGTTATGATTCCCTCATTACTGCCCTGCATGCCGCCTGTTATTGGGCGTAGATGACTATTAGATGTTTAGGAGATACTACCAAACTTGTCGGGTTTTCCTTCCTTGAGTAGCCCCATGGAGTACAGAAAAGTCAAAAAGCTGGCGAACCATGAATGAGCAAGACCTACACGAGAACTGGAAGACAATAACATGCCAAAGGAAGTAAGGAAACGGTGGAAGAAGCATTTCCAAAGCTGAAGAAAAGAAAGAGGTTTGGATTTGTATAGGTTGATTCTGGCTGCCTCTTCGCATGATTTTCTTATGACTTGGGTTTCTGTAGATGGTCTGTACAACTATCTCGGACTCTTCATTAATACGATATTTGCCGCGGCAAGCCGATGAGTAACGAAAATAGAGAAAGAAGAAAGGAAGATAACGCTCTCTCAAATGCCGGCGAGAACGTAAGAGAGGGCGCGTCTGATATTGGCAGCGAGGCGAAAGAGCAGTCAAGCAAAGCAGGAAAGGGTGCAGCCAACAAGGCCAAAGAGTTTGGGCGGGACGCAAAAGAGGCATTGACATAAGCAAAGCCTCTTTTTTTATTCGTGAAAGAACCCGCATTGAGATATCGGATGTTTTCTGGCTACCAGTAGCCAGCTTTCTTTAAAATAATAGCTCAACTAGTTGCACACCGCCTTTCATTAATTCAAAGATACAATCAAGGCATGAGCGCATTACAGCTTGAGCAAAAGCGCGTTTGTGGTGTTTGTGGCAACGGCGAATTAGACCTATTTGCAGAGTTTAACGGCAAGTTGCTGTGCTCCCACTGCTTCAAGAATGAGATCGAGAACAGGGTAAAACTTCTCTCAAACGGTATGTAGGACAACCCCTGCCACGTTTCTACCATACCACATAACCCAAAGTTTACATCAACATCCTTCAATGAAGAGTAAGGCAAAGGTTATAGCTAACCGCCTCATAGCAATTGACGAACACCCACGACCGCACTGAATGCTACTGCGATCAATGTGACCGTCGGAAATGCGAGTCCAGATTGGACTGCTATAGTACTGGTTTTCAGCACCATTGCATTAGCCGTTATCACATACTTGTACATGAGAGAGACGAGGCTCATGCGAAAAGAAACCCAGAAAATGCATATTGCGTCTCAACAGCCAAACTTTGTGATAGAGCCAGTATTGTTTAACGACAAGGGCGGTTTTGACGCAATAAACCTGGTAAATCATGGTCAAACCGCAACTGATATTTCCGCCCATTGCATCTGTCTTGATCGCGGGAAAAAGATTGTGTTTGAAGACACCTTTTTCATTGTTTCATTAGCAAAAGACTCCCGCGCGATCTTGGAATTGCCAGTTGAGAATATGCTAAAGGAACATTTCCATCTCAGGGTCGAGTTGCAATTCAGAAACATTACAGGCAATTCCGATACAAAGAACATAGGATATGACTTTAACAGAGAGATAAGAAAGATTGCCTATCAATACAGCTATGAGGGCAGCACTAACAGGGTGCTAAAGAACATCAGAGATACCATGTCAGGTCTCAGAAACACAAAGAAAGATTATCAAGATAAGCAGATATGAGAGCTTTTCTACTGTCGCAGCTAGAACGAAAAAAGTGGATGGGGAGAGATTTGAACTCTCGACCACCTGTGTGTAAGACAGGTATCCTAACCAGGCTAGACTACCCATCCATCCTTTTTGGTTTCTCCACGACGATAATTAATACTATGTCCCTTCGCTGAAACCTTCAAGGTACGCCTTTTGCGCCGGCGTCAGAGAGTCGATCTCGACCCCCATCGACTGGAGCTTGGCAAGTGCGATTTCCCGGTCCTGAGCCTTGTCGATGTTGTAGACAAGTGGCTTCAGGGTCTGGCCCTGCTGCGCAAGTTTCAGCACAGCAAGGAACTGGTTCGCAAAGCTCATGTCCATGACTTCAGACGGGTGACCTTCTGCTGCAGCCAGGTTCACGAGTCTGCCTTCGCCGATGAGGTATACGCGCCTGCCGTTCTTGAGCGTGTACTGCTTTGTGTGATCGTTGATGTCTTTTTGCTGAACCGTCTGGCTTTCGATTCCGGGTATCGAAATTTCGACGTTGAAGTGGCCGGCGTTTGCAAGGATAGCGCCATCCTTCATCTTGGCAATGTCTCTGTCAATTATAACATCCTTGCAGCCGGTGGTGGTCACGAAAACGTCGCCCACCTCGGCGGCCTTGTTCATCTTGGATACTGAAAACCCGTCCAGCTTTGCCTTGAGTGCGGCTATCGGGTCTACTTCAGTGACAATAACATTTGCTCCAAGGCCGGCGGCTCTTCTAGCGACGCCCTTGCCGACGTGTCCATAGCCCGCTACCACTATGTTCTTGCCGGACACCAGGATATTAGTAGCGCGTATGATGCCGTCAAGCGCCGACTGGCCGGTGCCATAGACATTGTCAAAGTCATGCTTTGTTTCAGCGTCGTTGACTGCGATAATTGGATATGCCAGTTTGCCGGCCTTCTGCATAGCCCGCAGCCTGATTACTCCGGTGGTTGTTTCCTCGGTGCCGCCGCGGATCGACTTTGGTTTGTCCTTGTGCATTTCAACTGTCAGGTCAGCGCCGTCGTCGATTGTGACGTGTGGGTCGAGCTTCATTGCAGAGCGAATGTCCTCATAGTATTCCTGTGAAGTGACGCCCCTGCTCGCAAATATCGCGATTCCCTCATCCTTTGCCAGAGAAGCCGCCACGTCGTCTTGTGTGCTGAGAGGGTTGCAGCCGCACCACGAAAGTTCGGCTCCGGCGGCCTTGAGCGTCCTAACAAGGACGCCAGTCTCTTTTGTGACATGCAGGCATCCGGCGACCCTGATGCCCTTTAGCGGCTTGGTCTTCTCATATTTCTGGCGCAGCGCGACGAGCACGGGCATGTGTGCCTCTGCCCAGTCGATGCGGCTCTTGCCTTCACGGGCAAGGGTAAGGTCCTTGACGCGGAATTCCACCATTCAAGTGAGAAAAATATCCATGCCATATATTAGTTCTACAGCAGGCCCCTTGAGCGCATGACCTGCATCACCTGCTCGTCAGTGACCGGTCCAAATTCCTCATAGAACTGTCCGACCGAGCCAAAGTCGCGGGATGTGTGCAACACGACCACTGAATCAACCTCATGTTCTAGCACTTCGACCGACTGCGGCGGGGCGACAGGGACTGCGACAGTCAGGCCAGAAGGGTTCTGCTTTCTTGCCCACCTTGCAGAGGCAATGACTGTCGCGCCCGTCGCAATGCCGTCGTCTATCAGGATTGCACTCTTGTGCGCTATGTTGTATGGTCCGGGCTTGCGATATGCAGCCGACCTCCGTCTTATCTCCCCCATCTGTTTTGCTTTTTCATTATCCAGATAATCCTGCGAGATGCGCAGCGCGTTGACAAGATAGCGGTTGATAAAAGAGGTTCCATCTTCCATCACGGCCCCTATCGCAAGCTCCTCGTTGTCCGGAGCCCCCAATTTACGGGGGATCACGATGTCAAAGTCCGCGCCAAGTTTCTTTGCTACAATGTCTGCAAGGATGACTCCGCCGCGCGGGATGCCAAGAACTATGGCGTTGCCAAATCCCTTCTGTGCCAGCCTCTCTGCAAGGCGGTTGCCCGCGTCAACCCTGTCGCGGAACTTCATGCCATAACTTCATCTTCCATCGTTTTAAGTCTTGACTGGCTTTGCAAAAACTATAATTCAACGGCAATTTGCACTATCGTGTGCGCAGGCTACAGATCGCGGTAATAGGCTACAACAAGGACTGCACAGATGTTGCAAGCAAGGTGGCGTACGAAGTCGGTAAAGAGATTGCACGGGCCGGTGCCATCTTGGTATGTGGCGGTCTCGGCGGCGTCATGGAATCCGCGTGCAAGGGGGCAAAAGAGAACGGCGGCACGACAATTGGCATAATACCGCAAGAAGAGTTCGGTTATGCTAACCAGTATTGCGACATTGTAATCTGCACCGGGATTGGCTATGCTAGGGACTTTATTGTAGCCTCTTCTGCAGATGGCATAATCGCAGTCGGAGGCGGCGTCGGCACCCTGATCGAGATGGGCGTCGGCTACATGACGAAAAAAACCATAGTGGCGATGGCAAGGAGCGGCGGCGTGGCCGATATTTATGGCGGCAAGTTCCTTGACGAACGCAACAGGGTTCCGATAATAATTGCAAAAGAGGCCAAAGAGGCAGTAGGCGCGATACTGGCTGCAAATAAGAAAGATTGAGCCGATCTGGCACTCGAAGACATGTGGCTTACCCTTAAGATTGCCCTTACAGGTTCTTTGGCAACCCCGTGGTTTGCCCTTGCCATCGCAGGCTCAGACTATTTCGCATGTTCCGTAGAACACGCGCCTTACCTGCGCGCCCAGAGATGGCAACTGCTCACGTCTTTGGACGCAGCGAGCCTTTACCCGTTACGCAGATTCTGCGTGGCAGATCGTTCCTCTCTTTCGGCCAGTCGGCACTCTATAATACGACTCGTACGCATTTAAGATTTTCTGTATATGCTTATAGAAGCGGCTAACCTCGATAGTTGACGAGGTAAGGGTCTGGCTCGTAGAATGAGCCGTGTCTTGCCGCAAGGTCCTTGAGCGTCTGGACGACGTTTTGGACGCCAAAATCCTGCACTGTGGCGAACAATTCCTTCTTCAGCCCCATGCCAAGTTTCAGAGCCTTTTCGAGGTCTTCCTTGCTGCAGACTTTGTTGGTGATGAGCCACGCGGCGTTGTTGGCAGCCACTGCAAGCAGTGCAATCGGGTTGTATTTTGAGGCCTCCTGTTCTGTCAGGTTTATGCGCTCGTACTTGTCGCCCTTGTACTCGTAAAAGCCCTTGCCTGTCTTTTGGCCAAGGTTCTTTTCGTCGAACAGTTGTTTTACTTTTGGATGAGGTCTTATGACCTTGCTGTCGCGTGAATGCATCTCGACGGTGGCCTTGTGTATCACGTCAAGGCCGGTATAGTCTGCAAGCTCAAATATGCCCATTGGAAAAGACATCCGGAACTTGACCGCCGAGTCGATTGTAGTCATTGGGACGTTGTCCCTTTCTTGGCAGTAAACTGCTTCGTGGACCAGGGGGATAAAGACGCGATTGACGATAAAGCCGGCGACGTCCTTTTGGCAGAGCACAGGCTGCTTGCCCACCTTTTGCACAAAGCCCATCGCCATATCCACTATGCTTTTGTTTGTCTTACCTCCGGGTATGACCTCCACAAGCGGCATCAGCTGGGGAGGATTGAAAAAGTGCAGGCCGATAAAGCGGTCCGGCCTGCTCGTCAGCGCAGCCATCTCAGTGATCGGAAGCGTGCTTGTGTTTGAAGCGTAAAGCGTCTTGTCCTCTGCAAAGCTGTCGACTTCGGCATACACTTTTTTCTTCAGGTTCATATCCTCTGGAACTGCTTCTATCAGAAGGTCTGCGCCTGCAAGCGCCTGCTTCAGGTCAACAACTGGAGTAATGCGCGCAAAGATCTTGTCGGCGTCTGCCTGTGACAGCTTTTGTTTTTCAACCAGCTTGTTGAGCGACCACCTTATTTTTTCTATGGCCTTGTCTAGGAACGACTGCTCGATGTCGCGGAGGACGACGTTGTAGCCGGCCATCGCCGACACTTGCGCAATGCCGTGCCCCATAACTCCAGAGCCAAGGACCGTTATCTTGTTAATTGTTGAGAGCGACATTACAGAGTCATGGCTCGCAGGTAATTTTTAATGTTACTAATCCAGCATCACCTTTAAAACCAGACCTGTGCCATACTGATCTGGTTGGATCTAGAGCGCTTTACTGCCGACGTAACTTCGCTTTCCGGCAAAATGTCTGCCGGTGAGCCAGAGGACGTCGTGCAGAGGATGGACTTTGTCAGGAACCGGCTCATTAATCTTTACAGCAGGAACCTTGTCAAGATAAACCACTCTGTGATGGAGCTCGTGTGTGCCAAGCACCTGATCCGCTATGGCTACCAAGTCGATGTTGAAAAGCAGCTGACAGACATCCTTGTCTGCGACGTCTACGCTGAAAAGGGCGACGGCGCCGCAGTGGTAGAGATCGAAACAGGTTTCATCCCTCCAGAGCACGCGCTCGACCCACTGTCGTACTATGCAGCGAGGATCGCAAGCAAGATCGCCCGCTACAGTAAGTTTGCGGACAAGTTCATACTTGCGACTCCACCTGTCAGCATATTGCCGATACCGCAGCTCTTCAGGCGCCCACCCAGGGACAGAAAGCCAAGCGAGATAAAGGAAGTCAAGGTCCTCTGTGACACATACTACAAGAACCCACCGGTCACAGAAGACGAGATTCTAAACGGCAGGCTCCACATCATTTACATCATAAACATAGACGCCGGCAAGGTGGTCGAAATGGACGTCGACTCGTACTTTGACCAGATAGGTGGCATGCTCGACACCGGCATGAACCTATGAAAATTTCGTTATCGTCTTTTGACCTGCCGTCGGCCTCTTGCCCCTAGGAGCGCGGATGGGCTTGTCACTTTCCTTGTCGATTGCTGCCTTGACGACTTTGAGCACGTTGTCGTCCTTGCTGCCCGCAACATAGACGACATAGACCAGCGCCTGATCCTTTCCTTCTGCCTTTCTGACCACTCTGCCAATCCGCTGCGCGACCTGGTTCATGTTCGATGTGCTTGCAATGATTATCGCGATTCCGACCTGTGGCACGTCGTACCCTATTTCAAGCGTGTGTACAGACAGCAGAGGGAAATAGTCCTTGCCCCACCTCTCTAACAGTTCGTGTCTGTCCCGCGGCCTGACTCCATTGTGAATTGTCTGGGCGGGGATGCCTGCATCCTCAAGCATATCTTTCAGCTGTTGGATAGAGTCTATTGTTTCGCTAAAGATCATGATCCGCTCGTTTTGGTGTGCCTTGACAAGCTCGATTGCCTTGAGCAGCTTTTGCTTGGTTGCGCTCAGGAGCTCCTTGCGCTTCCGGACCTGTGCAAACCAAGTTTTCGCCATTGATCCCCTTGCTCCGCCGCGCATCAGCATCTTGGTCATCTTGGCAGGGTCGTACGTCTGCAATTTTCTGGAAATGTCCTTTATGGCTGCGCTTGCCTCGTCGTACACCTTTTGCTCTTCCGGCGTAAAGCTGACTTGGACCGGCATGACGACAGGCTTAGCCAGACGGCCATCGGTCACCGCGTCCTTTATCATGTATTTCTTGACCGGCGGCGCGATTGTCAGTATCGTCTGGTATTTCGGGTCCCGCTCGTTTATTGTGGCAGTGAGACCGAGGATCGCCTTGTGCGGATCTTCGACAATGATGTCAAAGATGCCATCAAAGGCAACGGCAGTCTCGCTCACGAGATGGACCTCGTCAAGCACGATCATCCTAGCGTTCCTGATGAGGCTGGGGTTGTTAATCGCGCTCTGGTACGTGCTTATCGTTATCTCCTTTACGTCCTTGCGCTCTCCGTAATAGACCCCGATGTAGTCCTCCGGGATGCCATAACTTTGCAGTCGCTGGACGTTCTGCTCTATCAGGACTATTCTAGGCACCAGAAAAATTATCGGAAACCTGTCGTGACTTGACAACCATGCTGCTCGCCTCGCGCATTCAAACGCGATCTCGGTCTTGCCAGTGCCGGTGCTGAAAATGACAGAGCCTCGGCAGCCATTGGCTACCCACGCCTCTGCCGCCTCTAGTTGGTCCTTTTTCAGCTCGAATGGGAACTGGATTGAACAGATGGCCGGCGGCAATGCAGGAGCTGAACCCAAAGCGAATAAAAACTTTAATGATCTCGGCGCACAGGACAATCCATCGTGAAGCCGCTTGTGTATATGCTCCGCCAGGACGACCCGTTCAAGTGCACGGCGGCAAAGCTTGCCAAGTTTCGCCTTGCAGAATCCGTCAAGTTCATCCGCAAGAGCAGCATTGTGCTCAACCCATTCTCGCAGAAGCCGGTGATGAAAAAGGACGCTAAGATCGCCGACTCGGTGTGTGCCATCGACTGCTCATGGGAGCGCGCAGATGAAGTACTAAAACGCCATCGGCAGCTATCACAGGGAATAGGCCGCAGGCTTCCGGCCATGCTTGCTGCAAACCCGACCAACTATGCCAAGCTGGGCAAGCTCTCAAGTGCAGAGGCCCTTGCGGGCGCGCTGTACATACTCGGCGAAAAAAAGCTGGCCACTGAAATAATGGACAAGTTCAAGTGGGGCCATACTTTTCTGGAGTTGAATTCTAACCTTCTCGAGGACTATGCTAATGCCGAAACTGAAGAGCAGATCGTCCAGCTGGAAAGAGAGTATTTTCCCCAGTTGGCCTAGGTTTTAATACCAAATCCGCTAAATGCTGTTTGCGAGCCAGTGGGCGGGTCACTCGAAAGAGAGGAAACTCCTCCCTCACTGCAGGCACACGAATTAGCGATAATTAGCCGGAGACGGCTGGCGACGGAACAGAAAAGAAATCCAGTCAGGGCGCACGGTGATGGCGAATAGCCTGAGGTTCCTGATACTGGAATGAAACTGCCGACCCGGGTGGAGCAAGGCCAAACAGAGCACAGGTTCCTGCAACTGCTCAGGTTGGCTGCTCAGCGGAATCCCGCTTAGAACAGAAGGAGGGTTACTGCTGGCACGCACCTATTTTTCATTCTGTTTATTCAAGGAAAAATCACAATTAGGATATCCAACAGCCAAAGACTTCTGGATGAAAGCGTCTTAAGTCATGCTGTGCAGCATCTAAATTACCACAAAGCGACTGTACTTCGGCCTGAAAGCTGGCGCGCATCTTATATCAAGCGTCAGGGAGCAGATCTGCACTGTAAAAATGACCGGCTGGTCAGGTTCACTTATAATAGGCTGGTGCGACATGCACCTTGAGATATTACGAAGTTTGAGAAAATATACTATTGCAAACAATGTGGCAAGGTGTTCATATACACTTCAGACTTGGACGACCACGAAAGAATCTGGGGCCACACAGACTTTGACAGTTTCGACTTTGCGATTATACAGTCAGAGACATAGCTTTTACCTTGCTATCAACATTTGCTACTTCCTTGCCAGATACCATCCAGCCAGCACGACTATAGTCCCACCAAATATGCTAATTACAAAGCAGGTTATCGCCATGGATGCGTCCTTTGCCACGTTTATCTCTGGACTCAACAGGAAAACAACCTGGCATTTCCAAAAGATATCACGCCTGCAAGCAGAGCAAGACCGCAAACAAGGTTGTAATGAACCTGCCGGTATAGTATTGCCCTGTCATCATTCTACCTCTGCTTGCACTATGCAAAATTTAACGACCTAGTCCACACGGTATTACACTGTGTTGCAGTTCACTTGCCGATCTGTGCCTATGGCTATTCCGGATCGCGGATGTTACGATAGTCCTCATTCCTCCCTGCCATTTTTTCAGTCATGCGTATCTTCTGGTCAAAGTCAGGCAGGTACGTCGCTCTTTGTCCGTACTGCGTCGTCCTGAACGTTTCGAAGCCGCGCGCATACTGTTCCTTCTCGGGGTGAGTAGTATAAGAATACCCCTTCGCGATATCGTCACTGCTAACCAAGAGCCAGAGCACCTTGCCATCATATGCGTCGGCGACATATTTTGGGATCCAGTATTTGTCCCTGTTCAGGAAGCCCTTTTCAAGACGGATATAGTTTTCCGCAACTTCTTTTATCGCCCCCAAGTCCTTTCCGTCGTTTGTCTTGACATTCTTGCCCTTCAGCTCTTCCCAAAGTATCGTTGGACCTTCTCTCGCCATGAATGACGCTGCAAAATATCTGCTATAAAGATTAGAGAAAAGAGTTCTGCAATTTAGATTTCATAATTGCTAACCAAGAGCTCGCTGTACCCAGTGCGCATTGAGCCCTTGCAGCTGATCGCCCGGAGCACCCGAGCCCGGCTCTGCACAAACCCGGAATAAAGATCACGCACAAACTTGGTATCCGAATTGCTCAGGAGCACCTTGCAGCCCTTCCTGTCCAGCTCTCGAAAGACTGTCGCCAGCTCGATCTGGTCTTTTTTGCCAAAGCCGTCCTTGGTATAGTCAACAAAGTTGGCGGTCCGGCTGAGCGGGCTGAAAGGGGGATCGAGGTATACAAAGTCCCCTGCGCGGGCTCTTTTCAGAGCTTGTCTATAGTCAGCGACAACGATCTTGGTATTAGAAAAGTTCAGGGCCGCGCTGGCATTGCGCAGTTGGTCCCTGTCGCAGATCGTCGGGTTGCTGTACCTTCCCATTGGTACGTTGAACCTGCCACTTCGATTCACCCTATAGAGGCCATTATAACAGGTCTTGTTCAGCACGATGAACCTGGCGGCTGCTTCCACCATGTCGACAGGCTGCTCTGACCGGAGCTTGTAATAATAGGTGGGAGGATTTCTGCGGTACCCCTTTTCGTGCCTCTCAAGTACCGCGATCAGCTCTTCAACATTATTTTTCACGGCGTTATACGTGTTGACGAGTTCGCCGTTTGTGTCTGAAAGATGTGCGGTAAAATCCAGCCTAGAAGCTAGATGGAAGAAGAAGGCGCCACCGCCAAGGAAAGGTTCGAAGTACCTGCCAAAGGTAGGGACGTGCGAGTCAAGTTTTGGTAGGAGCTGGGTCTTGCCGCCTGC
>JBFLWZ010000022.1:0-19660 GCA_040757615.1 Thermoproteota archaeon
AGTCGCTGGTAAGTGAAATAAAGAGCGAATATGAAAGTCTCGTGGGGAGTTATGGTGCAGAGATACTATCCATTCATCGGATAGCCCGGAACCGCATGGAATCGCCACATCTTTTGAAGAACGCAGACTTTTCTCTCAAGACAGTCAAAGAACTGATAAAACAGGGTGAACAAAAAACCGAAGACCATCTCAAGGGCAGGCCGCCAGACATCGAGCTATCAGAGCTGACAAGACTCCTATACTTGAAATAATCTCATGCCCTGTCAGCACAACTGACGGGGACCTATACGTTTACTACTGGCATACTTTGCCTTGCACTTTTTGGACTTTCGCGTCCAAAATCATCTTCAACTCTGACAATATCTGATTCGTCGAAATGTCCAAATGATATTTCAAGTATCATTGCGTCTTCTATCGCTTTGACTCTGTGGGTGGTGCCCGCCGGAATGGTAATGCTCTCTCCCGCGTTCAGATAAAGTTCCCTTTCACCTAGATGCACTTGTACAAAGCCTTTTAGAATTCTCCAAAATTCTTCCCTGTGGGTATGATACTGCTTGCTGAGTCTCTTGCCCCGGAAAACATGCAGTATCTTGATCGTGGATTTTTCATTCAAGGTAAACTGTTCAAAGAATCCCCACGGTCTGTTATCGGTCAGTATCCTCATGGGATCAATAAAGTTTCAGAATTTAAAAGCGGCTTGTTATTCTAATCATTTCATTGTCGATGCCTACGGCTATTGAAATTTTGTTTTTGACAGCAATTCACAGCAGCTGTACTATCGAGTGTCATCTGGGTTAACTTTACAAGCCGTTTTCTGTCAATGGCTACGTCTGAGGCGCTGGAAAAAAATCGTCCTTCTTATGCTTCCGAACTTGTTGCTTGCGCCACGCAACTTTATCGAGTTATTGCAGTGGATGCAGACCTTGCGCTTTTTTGAAATCGTCAGATCCGTCAATGGATATGTCCTCCCACAGTACAAACACCAAAAATACAGTAAACCCCTTGCCTGCCGGAGGTCAAGGGCATCAAAATCGATGCCCTCCTTAAGGCAAACTTTCCTTGCAGCTTCCAACAATACAGGGCTGCAATCTGTAAGAGTTTTTGGTACCATTAGGTTTTGTACTCAGATACATATAGATAAATCTAATGGTATTGAGGTATCTAATCATGATGGCTGCTAGATAACATTATCTACCGCATTTACAAGCAAATGCACCATCGGTCATGCAGGCAGTATACATAGTTGACGAAGTATCGATCGCAAGGGTTCTAGTTGATCCGATGAGGAGAGCCATATTGCATCTATTGCGGGAACAACCAATGACTCAGGCTCAGCTGGCAGAAGAACTTGGCTTGTCAAATGCTTCATTAAACTATCACATGAAAATATTGCTCCAGAATAAGCTGGTAGAGATAACCAAGAGCGTAGCAGAAGAGCATGGCATAATGCAAAAGTTCTTTTCGCCAGCAGCCTTTCTGTTTGTGTATGATTTAGACGCAATGCCCAAAGACGTAGCCCGCTATTTTTATCCGATCAGTCTTGAAAGGGCAAGAACACTCGTTTCCACAATAATGATAGAAGGTGTCGAAACACCCTCATCAATTAAGAAGGTATTGAGGCATAAAAATATCGAGGAGGTTTCGGCTTCGTTGTCGCGACTTCTAGTTTCCGTAGCAAAACAATACACCCGGCAACGAGCTTTACATGGCGATGAAAAGATAGTATCTGAAATTTACACTAAAGTATTCAAGGTCTTTCTGGGTCAACAACAAGCCCCTGCCCACGGCAAGCCCAAGGGGCAATGAATGAGCATCAATAACTCTTTAATTCACCATCGCATCATCATACGCGTCCAAATTTTTTAGGCTTTTTCTAGAAATATTAGAATCCTTGTCTAACATGCTCAAAAAGTGTGAAACTAATTTTTAAAAGTTTTTGCAGTATCATGCAATCGCCTCATTCACTCAACGCCGATTCGAAAATAACTTGATGATTGCCGTGAATGCAAGGCATATAGCTCACATAATTTTTGCCGCGCTGATCGTCACCCCACATGTCAACAATTATTACATAAATCATTTAAGTGATGGCTGCATAACAAGAGCCGCAATGAGTCTAATAATTGATGCCAGTTGCCGCAACAAGGATCATTGCGACAGGTGCGGCCTTGAAATGCGAGCCAGCCACAGCTGGTGCACCAGCCAGAAATGCTACTGCAGCGACGCCTGCTACTTGCACAAGTACTAGCTAATGCTATAATACTGTTTTCTAGAGCCGACCACCGTAATGGTTTATGCTGATTACTGCCTGCATGAAAATCACTGTAAATTGGATGTAATCAGAGGTTCTACCGACAGGATAGCGGCCATCAGGGAGGCGGCTAAATCAAGACCAACAAGGTTTGCAATAGTGGTAGTTGCGCTCATAGTCGGATTTTCACTTGGCTCTTCGATCTACTACCAGTCAATCAATGAGCAGAACATCAGGGCCGCGCTTTTCGAAGAGCAGAGAATAAGGCAGACCCAGAACATGGAGGGGCTTGCACGACAGATCAGCTCAGAGCTAGAGTCCATTGCCGGAAGGCTGCAAGGCATCGCCAATTCAAACTACATCCAGGAAGGAGAGCTGTCCGGCAACGGGACATCTGCGCTCCTTGCTGAAAACTATCTCCCGGTAAGGGAGTCGATTGGAAGCATTTTCATTCTGGACAAAAACGATATAGTGACTGCAATAATCAGTACAGATGATCAAAACCAAGTCGGCACATCGCATTTTGGAAAGGACTATGTGAATGATGCAAAGACAACGCTATCACCTGTTCTCTCAAGATCTTATGCGGGCGCCGACAATACTTCGTACGTCGTGCTGTCATACCCGGTAATCCAGAGGGAGACCGGCGAATACCTCGGGCTGGTGGCCGCTTCAATTCCTCTGCAGCAGATTCTTGGTGGATTTGGCAGCCCGTACATCACTGAAAGCGAGCGTGTCATCGCTACTGACAAGTCTGGCATTTTTGTCATGGCTGACGACCAAACCCTCATTGGCAAGGATTTTCAAAACAGGGAGATACTCCAGCGGCTCGATAACCCTGACGATTTTGAAAACCTCTTTAGCCGGGCATTTGAAGGCCGGCCCAGCAGTTTTGTCATTGATGGCCTTTACCAGGGGGAGCGCCTTCTGGTCGCTTACCCTGTCCGTCTGAGGGAGGAGCCCGTGTTTGTAATAGTCGGTTCGTCGCCGACTGAAGGGACGTATTCCAAGATCGAGGGCATAGTCTTTGCACAGAGGGTCCAGACCACCACCCTTGTCTCAGCCATAGTTGCCTCGATAGCAGTCATAATCTATTTCCTAGCCAGATGGAGCGAAACTTTACAGGGAGAAGTGAAGAAAAGGACCGAAGCACTTGAAGCGCACGACAGATTGCAGTCAGAGTTTATCAACATTGCAGCGCACGAGCTCAGGACTCCAGTGCAGCCCCTGCTTGGGATGGCAGACATTCTGGACTACTCTTTTGAGCAGGGTAATGCAGAAAAGATAGAAATCTCCAAGGCCGAGCTGAACCTGATCAGGAGAAATGCCCGGCGTCTGGAGCGCCTGTCCTCAGACCTGTTGGAAGTATCAAAGATTGAGAGCAATTCGCTCAAACTGCACAAGGAATGGATCGATCTTGACAAAAAGATTGCAGATGCAGTATCTGACGCAAAGAGCTCTTTGCGTGACGAAAAGAAGGAAAAAATACGAATTATCAAGGATAGGGGCGGAGCGCCAATAAGCAAGCCACTACTAGTCTACTGCGACAAGGCAAGAATTTGCCAAGTTCTGTCCAATCTGATTGCAAATGCGATAAAGTTCACAGAAGAGGGCGACATTGTTGTCAGGTGCGAAGAGAAAAATGGCCATGTAGTCGTCAGCGTAATTGACTCTGGCAAAGGGATTGAAAAAGAGATAATGCCAAGATTGTTTACAAAATTTGTAACAAGGTCAGACAGCGGCACCGGTCTTGGATTGTTCCTGTCAAAGAACATAATCGAGTCACACGGAGGCTCCATATGGGCAGAAAATAACATCAACAAAAAAGGGGCCACGTTTGCATTTACATTGCCAATGGCAGCAGGATATTACATAAGTGATAATTCAGATTCAATCCCGCAGTGATCGGCTCATCTTTTTTCTGTCCTCTCAGAATAAGTTGCGATGGTATCCTTCAGATATTTCAAGAGCGCGTCGCGGTCGTGCACATGGAAGTATTCCTTCATCAATTCTATCGTTGATTCGTTAAACAATTCCTCAATCTTGACATCATGCGCGCCAGAGTCTTTGACAAATGAACGATTGAGGGGAGCCAACTAGGAAGAGGATTGGCGCTATCCATGTTAATCCTATGCATGTAATTTTTTATGTGACAGTGAGAATGCAATATTTTGAATTTATTGTATGAAATTGTCCTATTTTTCCAGGAATTTACTTGCGATTTGTGCACTGACCATGGCGGTTCAAATTTCAGACAATGGTCAAGCTATGCGACAGTTGTAGAACCTGCTCATAATCAGTATGAATGAGCTTCTCTTTTATGGGTTTTCAGCTTTTCAATATTTGGAAACAATCGGTTGCACCTCCGACAGACGTTCTTGCTCCTGTATCGAAAATACACTGCAAACTCGTTTTGCCATATCACCTTGATGTTGTTGTAGCTAGATTGTTCCAAATGATGTCCTATAGAAGAAAGAACTATAATTATATTCCCATATTTGGGAAACATTGTAGGAACAAACAACATACAATAGCATATAAACAAAACGGCGCAGCTATGGGCTAGAATTCGTGGAGCATTTAATATGATCTGGACTGATCTTATCGCGTCGTGAAAAAACACTGACAGCCCCCAGCCTTGCCCGCACTACAAAGAGAATAGAGCGCTTTATTTCAGATTATGTTTCGAAAAGCTCTGCCAAAGGTCTGGTTATTGGGCTGAGCGGCGGCCTTGACTCTGCAGTCGCTCTAAAGCTGGCGGTAAACGCCCTTGGCCCAAAAAGGGTGCTTGGCCTTGTGATGCCAAGCGACGCGACACCTGAACAGGATACGCAGGACGCAATCGAACAAGCCAAGTCGCTTGGAACAAGATGTATCATAATAGACATCAACCCGCTCCTGCAAAGGTATGCAGAGATCCTGCCGGATGACAAGAGGGCAAGAGGGAATCTGATGGCAAGGATCCGCATGAACATCCTCTACTACTACGCAGGTCTGAACGGTTATCTCGTTTTAGGTACGTCTGACAAGAGCGAGCTTTGCCTTGGGTATTTCACGAAATTCGGAGACGGTGCGGCAGACCTGCTCCCGATTGCCGGCCTTTACAAGACAGAGGTGCGCGCCCTTGCAAGGCACCTAAAGATCCCTGAAGCAATAGCGGAGAAAAAGAGCAGCCCCCGGCTGTGGGCCAACCACCTTGCCGAGGAGGAGCTGGGCATGGACTATGAAACCATCGATCCTATATTGCGCCTGCTGGTCGAGGAAAAGATGAAGCCAAAAGCAGTAGCAAAAAGGCTTAACATCCCTGAAGAAAAGGTAGCCAAGGTCAAGGAAATGGTAGCCAAGAGTGAGCACAAGCGCAGGATACCGACGCGTGTCTAGCATAGACCTTTTTTACACGGTAATGCGTATTATTATTGATTAAAGCTAAACCATGGTAGAGCTAGAGATTGCGCTCCCCGCACTAGCAGCGCTGGTTGGGTTGTCTGCCTTCTTCAGCGGGCTTGAAGTTGCGCTCGTTTCACTTGAGAGGGGACAGCTCAGGCGGCTGGTCAACGAAAAGAGGTCCGGCTCTACCTCACTTGCAAAGCTCAAGTCAAACCCCAAAAGGATGCTGGTCACCATCCTGCTTGGGGTCAATCTGGTTAATATCGGCGCAGCGGCTATAGCGACAGACGTCGCCACCGGAGTATTCGGCAGCCTTGGCCTTGGGATAGCGACAGGTGTGATGACATTTATCCTGCTCGTGTTTGGCGACATTACCCCAAAGGCCTACTGCTATGCCCACTCTGAAAAGATATCGCTCAGGTTCTCCCGGGTGCTTTTGGCAATACAGTACATACTATACCCGCTCGTCATTTTTCTCGAGTTGGTGACAAAGGGGATGTTCATGGCAGTCAAAGTCGAAGACAAGCCAAAGAAGCTAAGCGAGGCAGAGGTGCGAGCGATTCTGGACATCGGAGTTGAGGAGCAGGTGCTTATGAAGGAAGAAAGGGAAATGATGAAGGACGTGCTTGAATTCCACGACACTACAGTAAGGGCCATAATGACTCCTAGAAACAGCATGTTCACTTTAAGCGCAAGGCTTTTGATATGGGATGCCCTTCCCCAGATAAACAATAGCGGCTTTTCACGTATTCCAATCACCGGAGAGTCAAAGGACAACATTGTCGGGATCGTACATACGAGGGACGTTCTGAAGGTTGTCGAAACCAAGACAAGCTACATGATGCTAAAGGACGTGGCAAGAAAGCCCCTCTTTGTATCAAAGGACATGCCGATAAGCAAGCTCTTGAAGGAGTTTCAGGGGCGGCACATCCAGATGGCGATAGTGGTCGACGAGTTTGGAAGTACCGAGGGACTCGTTACTCTGGAGGATGTAATTGAAGAGCTCGTCGGAGAGATAGCCGACGAAACAGACGTTGAAGACCAGCTGTTAAGGAAAACCGACAAGCAGACTGTCGTTCTGTACGGGGATGTTGAAATCGATGACGTAAACGAAGCCCTGAACGTCAGCCTGCCAAAAGGAGCGGATTACTCTACCATAAGTGGCCTCTTGCATGAAAACCTAAAGAGGATACCAAAGCAGGGTGACAAAGTAACAATCGGCAACGTGATGGTAACGGTTCAAGAAACAGGCAAGAACGTCCCCGTGCGGATCATTGTCCAAAAGCTGGGTGAAGAGGGCAAAACAGAATCCACGTCAGAAACGCATTAGCGCTAGGGCACTATCTCTATTATCTTATCGTTGATCGAATAGCCGACAGGGGTGCCTGTATGCAAGATGAGTCCCACGGTGTAGCGTTCGCCTGGCTTTACATAGTTTAGCGGCTTGACTACGACCATAAGCTGGCTGTTTTCGGACCTGATATTATAGTCTACGTTATCATAGATGTATTTGGTCGTGTTTCCTCTGTCAGGGTTGTATCTGTATTCGATCGTCCTAAACTCCTCTGGAGTCACGGTCTCTTCCTGTCCATCCTCCACGTACGTTATTTCATAGTCGTCATACGTGAACTGCCCATTCAGCCCTGCAACGTTGGTTACAACCAGCTCTGACGACACTCTCACCTCAAGCGCATTTTTCGTCGGCAGGTCGTGGATCATTTGGGCCACATTTGCAGAATATCTGACACGCGCCTCCTCCCCCCTTCTGACCTTTATGACGTCAGGCCCGTCGTCCTCTCCACCATCAACCGTCTGCTGGAACGGATTGTAGTATGCCAGTCCAATCAATGCTGCAAATGCCGCAGCAGCGGCTGCAATGAATACGATATGTTGGCGTTCCAAGCAAAAAAGGTCACCTGAAATTCCATTATTAACCTTTGGTCGCTTCTGGAGCAGTGCTATTGACAACTGCTCTTGCATAGGTTGCTAATTGCTTGTTGCGTTCATATATTGACGGGTATTGAACCTCTGTTAGGACCTGCTGGCCACCGTCTTGGTCTATTATCCACTCGACAAAATCGGTCGTCGCATTTGATGCATTGCCGTACAATCCTGCGTAGTAGAGCCCTGTGATTGGATACGAACTGTTTCCAATCATGCTGGTATTCAAGAAAATCGCATCAGACTGGCTGATTTCAGTAAAGTTTCGAACCACCAGCGAGCTATTCACTGCTTGATCTATAGAGTCCACTGACGGCAGAACAAATTCGCCACCGGGATTCTCTATAGCTGCAAACGTCATTCTAGTCTGAATTGCATACGAAAAATCGACGCACCCAATTGAGTATGGCGTCGTTCTGATAGTGGTTGCAAGCTCGTCTGGCCCCATTACCCTGACGCTATTGGCCTGCCATCTGATGTCTGTAGAAAGATAATTCTCTACCAAGGTGAGGGTGCTGCCGCGGCTACTTTCATGCACCACCACGATTCTTTCTGAAGGAAGGTTCAGTCCCTCATTCAAATCCTTGATGGCCGGGTCGTCCCACCGCGTTATGGTGCCATTGAATATCTGGGAGAGCAATGTCGCATTGAGCCTCAGACCGGATGGAATGTCTGGAAAGCTAGGGATGTTGTAGACGACGGCTGCCGCTTGGGCACTTACTGGAATGTAGCGCAAGTCGCTTGCGTTATGGATTCTGCCAGCAAGTATCAAGTCGCCAGGCACGGTGGGCTCGTCTAAGTAGTATCCAATTTCAACCCTGCCCGCAGAGTCTGGATCGTTATTGTATTGTGCGACCCATCGCTGTACAAATGGGAAAGCCGACCTTGCGGCCACGACATTAATTATTTCCGGCTCTGTGCCGTTGGCAACGATTGTACCGCTATCATCAGAAGGCATTTCCGGCCTAGCTTGGAGCAGCGCAAGCGCTATGCCAATGGCGACCACTACAACCACAATAGCTATGATAGCAACTCTTCTTCTGTTCAGTACATATTGATAGCATGCAAAATTATTAAAAAGTGGCGAAAAGATCACTGGACAAGTCCAGTGGATGAATCGCCGTAGTTTTTAGGTAGTTTCTGCAGTCCAACTACAGGATGAATTGCGTCAAGACAAAAGGCATCTCTCAGTCTTCATTCAGCGGTAGGCGTAGACAAATGGTGGTCATGATATTATGGACCTGCTCTTGTACCTGCTATCACCTGACATACTCCCCCCACTAAAGCATGTGGGGGTTCTACGGTCACTGTCATCATCATCAGCGTCGTTGCCGCTTTAGGCGTATCAGTGCTGCCGCCTTCCTGCAAAGACAGGGATTTACAGGATTGACCTATGCTCATAGGTATGATGCAATGCGATGTTGGTCTCCCAATATTGAATGACGCATTTGCATCGGCATGGTCAACGTGTCCACACAGCCGGGACACTTGAAATGTTTGCCATCGTCCCTGTCCCCCATATGTCCACGCCTGCTGCGCGTTTTTGACGTGTACCTTGGATCCATATAGGCGACTGCTGCTATCCCTTGCAACTTGGCTTTGTATTCTATCATCTTTTGTAGCTTATGGAATGACCAATTGTTCAGGGAATAGCGAAATGTCTTATTGGCCGCTTTGGCTCTCTGCCGTATTCTTTCAGTTTCTCAAGCCTTATCCCACAGCCGCGCTCTTTTGCAATCTGCACTACCGTGGGAACCATGGGAATTCCCGTCTGGGGGGAGATCATACAGCCAGTCGTTGAACCGGAAAGGAGGCTATCTGACTTGTCCGATAGTAGTTCACTAAGAACTATCCACCTTCGCCTCAATAGGCGTCGTCTTCCTTATGATTCGGGAAGTGAGATAGTACAAGAAGAGAGCTCCTCCAAACGCAACAGGATACCACCATACAACTCCGTAAAACGAGATGTGCAGCGGAGTCATTACGTCCTTGGGCCATTCTCCAAACAGGACCCAGTAGAACAGGTCTTCGAGCCATATGAAATTCAAGATGTTCCCGGTGCCCCACAGCAGCCCCTGCAACCGTATGCTCCTGCTTGTCCGGAAAATCAGCCTGTCAAAGAAGGGGTTGAATGAAACCAGAATCGCCATCACCAACATAATGACATGGTAAAAGTAAAGCTGTCCCGCAAGATGTATGTTCATGGGATAGGTCAGCACGCTCAGACCGATAGGGCTTGCAAGAAGCATGTGCTCGATCAGGCCATAGATCATCGCAAAAACAAAAATCGAAACTGCCGACGTGATGTTTACTGGTCTAAGCGGAAACTTCTTTCTTGCATACGACATACGGTTTGAATTAACCTACAACAACATCGCTATTATGCCTGCATTTCTTTAGCAGTCAAATTTCTTTATTACTGGATGCTTGTTTTTGCCCATCTCCTTCAGCTCGTACCTGAACTGGTTTTCGTGGACCGCATCGACATAGCAGCTCTTCCCGTGGCCTTTCTCTTCCAGCACAAGGTGCAGGGTCTCGTGGCTCACTGCTGCAGTGCTGTATTCAAAATTATTCTTTACAAAAGCCAAGTTCTCTGTCGGGTAGGCGACGCCGCTTGCCGTGAGTTTTTGGAATATCTTGTTCGAGTATTTGGTCAGAAAGACAACTTGCTCTTTCTGAACATCTAACTGGCTCTGGCCCAAGATGCTATTGATATATGTCGTAAAATCGCTAGACTGCATGGCAATCTTAGTAGAGTCTGTATCAGCCAGCATCCTGTTTGCCAGGCTCTTGTATGCGTACAGGTTTGACGGATAATCGTCTACTGCATGGCAATCTGTAATGGTGGAGATGTTCCACTCCTGCATCATTACAACGTCAAAGTCGGACCAAAAATCTGGGTCAAAATCTAGCTGGCAATTCGTTGAAAGCATAAAAATAAGAACTTCCGGTCCCACGTCGGTCAAACAATCACATCATTTCTAACAGTGTTAGAAAAAAGAACTAGAATTCCGAATCTTCGTAATATTGTAATAGTGGGAATACCGGTAAATTGTTAAATGCAAAGAGCATGGCCGCTTCTTTTTTCACTAATCATTATTGCGGCAGTTCTCAGCATACCAGATCTGGCACACGCTCAGACTGGTAACATACGCACAGTCCAAGATCCAGAAATGATAGGGCCAGGAGACAAGATTACTATCTTGATAGAGGACGGCGGCCTTGATGCCAATCCAAACAGAATTGACGAATATGATGCAGAAGACATTGAGCTGGTAACCTTTAGGACCGACAGGGACGAACTTGGAGAGGCATCTCCTGACCTAAAGGAGACTGGCAGAAACACCGGAGTGTTTGAATTTTCCATTCAGCTAGACACAGACGACGAGTCTTGCGATGAAGGTTTCTTTGTAGATCCATCATTTGGGGCTGTTGGTGGCTCTAACCCAAGCATTGGCGTCTGCCCCGGAGATATTTTGACCATTGGTTATGAAGACTTTTACACTGCAAACGGCGGAGAAGCAGTCATTTCTTATTCAGTCGAAATCAAGAGCTGGGATCCCGAGTTTGCGGCGGATAAAGCATTCTATTATGCTGGCGACAGGGTAACCGTCACAATAATTGATTTTGATGCCGACCGCGATCCAGACATCGCAGATTCGATTAGGGATATCCGGGTATTTTCTGAAACCGACGAAGTGGGCCAAGAATTCTCTGCAATAGAGACTGGCAGAAATACCGGCATATTCAGATTGACTTTTACTACCTCTCTAGAAAATCAGGGCAACGCCATACATATCCGGGATGGCGACGAGCTGACAGTAGAATATATCGACGAATTTCCTGCAGAATTTGCCCTTGGAGACAGAACCAACAGCTTTTTCATGATAATTGGGACAAGCGACGAGCGTGCCACACTGGTGACATCTACTCCACAGCTCAAGACGACGGGAGAGCCTGCCGCAGGAAAACAGACAACGCTCGCTGTCAATGTGATCAACTACGATAATCAACTCATACCATTCATAGAAATAATCGAAGTGAGAAATGCTGAAGGCGTCACAGTTTTGTTGGCATGGCAAGGTGGGGAGCTAGAGCCGCTAGAACAAAAGGAGGTAGGTATCCTCTGGATTCCGGATGAGTCTGGCGATTATGAAATAAGGACATTCATAATAAGCGATCTAGTCAATCCACAAGTCCTTTCAGACGTCGCAACTTCTACCGTGACAATATCTTGATGCAAAAAAAGAAAGAATGAGTAGTAGGCTTATTCTTCGTCGTCAGAAGTGCCTACTGACGTCGTGACAAACATGCCGCTCTCGAACTTGATGTTCTTGTCGCCGGTGTTGATCATGGCAATGTCTGTAATGTCTTCGTCATCCTCAGGTACGGTCACATGGAAGGTGCATCTATTGTTGTCCGGATCCGATAGCTCTGGCACATAATCCAGCTCAACTTCTGACAAGTCTGGTGCAACTCCAGCCACAACTGCAATGTCCGATTCTGCATCATCTCCGTCAACTTCGCACGGTATGTTCAGCGCCACATGAGCTGACTGGATCAGTGCAGGCGTAGAGTCTACCAACAACAGGAACTCTCCGGGCTCAAGCGACTTTCCTTCAAGGGGTATTGTGTCAAAGGCTTCGATTTCTGAATCGGCAGCAGTTACGCCGGTACTAATTATTGCAGGGACTGCAAAAACCCCTGCGGCAAGACCAATGGATACCGCGCCGGCCAGAATCGCCAAAAGAGTGGTTTTCATGGACTATTGCTTTTTCTGTAGCATTTATGGGGTATGGTGCAAGATTCGTCTCTTTGCACGTGATGATAATACCGCGATCTTGTTCGATATAAATAAAGGCAAAAATAATTGCACCGCATTGCAAAAATTGTATGATATAGAAACATACTCCAGCTAATTTATATGGCAAATGGCTTCTTTTTCTTTTATGGATAATTTGAGGTACCTACTGGCCGCTATAGTAGGACTTACCTTGATAATGTCTGTAGTCAGTGGCGTTAATCCAAATTATTTCGCAGGAATGAACGCATTTGCTGACGAGCACGAAGAGGAAGAAGACGATGATAATAGCGGATCATCCAACGATAATAATGAAGATGAAGAAGAAGACGATGACGACAATTCAGGCAGCGGCTCTGATGATGAGGAAGACGACGAAGAGCATGAAGACGAGGACGAGCACGATGACGATTCAGAGGAAGAAGAAGACGATGATGATGACAAGGGCAAAAACAAGGAAAAAGATGAAGAAGAAGACGATGACGACAAGTTCGTCCAGTCCCTTGGCAACAACAGCAAGGCCACTCTAGAAGTAGACGACGATGCCGAGCTGGGGGTCGAAATTGAAGATGGTGACCTTGACGACGGCACCTACGACGTCGTGTTTGCCTGCGAAAGTCCTGATGTCAACGAGGAATTCGCTGATGCCCTTGATGTAGAGGATGGAGAAGGTGAATTTGAGGAAGACCTTCCTCTGACAAACGGCACATACACCGGCTGTGAAGTCGAAGTCGGTAGTCTCTCTGCGACGTTCCCGTCATTCACCATAATGGTAAACGACAACCATGACGACGATGAAGAGGATGATGAGGAAGATGACGAGCATGATGAAGACGACGACAGCGACGAAGAAGAAGACGATGACGACAACAAAGGCAAAGAAGAACGCGAAAACGACCGCGAACGCAAGGCAGAGTCCAAGCTAGAGGTTGAAGATGACGGCGTAGAAGTGGAGGTCGAAGTTGAAGGCCTTAACATGACCGACGGTTCGTACGACGCTGTCTTTGCATGCGAAGATCCAGACTTTAGCATGACCCTCAACGATGCGTTTGACGTGGAAGATGGCGAAGGCAAGCTTAAAGAAATGATCGGGCTGGCAAATGACACCTACAGCGGCTGCGAAATAACAGTCGATGGCGACGCGCTGGCGTCGTTCAGGACATTCACCGTCAGCGAGGAATCAGATGATGAGCAGGAGCAGAAGGTGAAGGAAAAGCACAAGGAAAAGGAGGAAAGAATAGTCACCACGATAAACGGCACGACCCTCCATGAAAGGCACCAAAGCCAGAACGCTGCCAGCCCAGGCGAATACGATCCGGGCTGGGACTATACCCTGATGGCTGCCGGCATCGCCAATGACACAGATGCAACAGTCGACATCGATCTGGGAGTTTGGAAGTCAAACAGGGCGATAATCCTGCTTGACGTGATCGGCGGCACCGTTGAGATCGAAAATCAGACCTATACAGTCGTCCTTGGCTATGCGCTGCATTCGATAAGTCACGACACCTTTAGGGTAGGCGCCCTTGCAGTCGACGATGACGGCAACGTCTACAAGCTAAAGATGCGCGGCACTGCAGTTGAAGATGACGCCGAATTCCCGACAGAGTCGGGCTCGATCGAGCTCACCTTCGGTGGAAGCAGTGGTCCATCAAACAACAGGTTCGGCGACTGGGAACTGGAGATGGACGGCACGATCACCGCCGGCTAAATCTGCTGCCGCGCGCCGGCGCGGCGAATCTTTTTTCATTTTTCAAATAGAAAAGCGGAAATATTACCATGCCAATCGTCAATTGTGCCCTGCAGAAACATCTGCCTGCCTTACAAGGCTAGAAGGCAGGAGCACGGCAGCTATTACAGCAGCGGCTACAAGCGCTGCAACGAATGCGAGTTGTTTTTGAAATGGACCGGGGCCAAATGCCCATGCTGTGGAAAGATATTGAGGACGCGGCCCCACAATACTAGGCTCAAGGCAAAACTGAGAAACAGGTAATGCACATTGGACTGCTGGATACAAAGTCATATCCAACAGCCCAAGCGCACATGAGGGTAAGTTAATTTATCATAATGTGAGAGCATGCTTAAAAGCTTTATTTGTATTTCAAAGACTTCTCATTATTTCAGTTAACCTTTTAAATTACGGTAATCTTTTTTATAGAAGAAATGCTCGAAGAAATGGCCAACCACTCTAGGGGCATATTACTCGCAATCATTGCTTCCACTCTAATTCTTGGGAGCGGTATGAGTGCAGTATATGCACAAACGGCGCTGACTGTAGAGACGGACGCAGGCAGCTATGAAACAGGCGAAACGATCACAATCACAGGTCAACTGACAACAACGACGATAAACCAGCCGCTCTTGATACAGATTCTTGACCCGCAGGGCAACCGCGACAGGATTGATCAAGTTGAAGCTGCGGCAGACGGATCATACACCTATTCATTCACTGCCGGTGGCCTGATGAACACTGACGGAACCTACACTGTACTTGTAACGTACAAGTCAACAGAGGAAGAAACAACGTTTGACTTTGACTCGACCGACACTGGTGTGGGTGGATGGAGACCAATCCAAGCCATGATCGGCGGCCAGCCACACACAATCTACTACATGATCTCTGGCAGCGGCAACAGGCTGAGCAGCGTCACAGGTGACGTAGACAATGTTTCACTACTCGCTGCGCTGGTAGCGAACTCGGATGGAACACTCTCGCTCAGATTCGACGAAGAGATCTTTGATGCAACCAATGAAGACTATGCCGTATTCGCAGATGACATCAACGTAGAGTATGACTATGAAGCATTTAGCGACACAGAAGATGTTCTTCACATCGACTTTGAAGCCGGCACTGAAGAAATCGAGATCGTAGGTGACCACATCATCCCAGAGTTCGGCGCAATTGCTGCAATCGTACTGGCTGTAGCAATCGTCGGAATCATTGTGGCAACCGCGAGAACCGGCAAACTCGGCAGCTTCGTCAGAAAAGACTGGTAACCGCAGACGGCGGTACCAAACTTCTTTTTCTCTTTTTTATAATAAAAAATACTTTGCAAAATTTACTGCATTATTGATTTCATAAAAGCCGTCTCGCATCAAGAAGATAGGCTACTTGCCGTACCTGCGCACCCTGCGCTGGTATGTCCTTATCGCTCTCATGAGATCTATCTTGCGGAACTCTGGCCAGAACACGTCCATGAACATCAGCTCCGAGTATGCGCTCTGCCAGATCAAAAATCCGCTAAGCCTCTTTTCACCGGAAGTCCTGAGTATCAGATCCGGAGACGGCTGCGGCAGGTGCGACGTATACAAACACGATTCGATCGTCTTTTCATTTATTTCATCCACATTTATCTTGCCTTCTTTTGCCATCTGCGCTATCTTTCTTATCGCTTCGATAAGCTCCTTTTGGCCTCCATATGCTATTGCAATGTTCAGGAACATCTTGTCATACTCTGCTGTTGACTCTTCTAGCTTTGTCAAAATCTCCTGCAACTTGCGCGGCAGGAGCTTTGTGTCGCCTATTGCCTTTATCTTCATCTGCCGCTTGTGGACTCGCTCGTCCTTGTACAGCCTTTCAAGTTTCACTTCTAGCAGCTTGTAGATGTTTTCAAGCTCTTCGTCTTTCCGCTCAAGGTTCTCAGTTGAAAGGATGTAAAGCGTCGTTATCTTGATGCCGATGTCGTGAATCCAGTTAAGCAGCTCTTCGGCCTTGTCCGCCCCGTGGTTGTGGCCGATCACGGGATCAAGCAGGTGAAGCTTGGCCCACCTCCTGTTTCCATCAAGTACAATTGCGATGTGGTTTGGAAGGGGCGACTTGACGATCTCGGACTCTAGGCGCCTTTCATAGAACGAGTAGATGCCGCTAGCTTGAAGGAAGGTTTCTGCAAGAGCCCTGCCTCCCTTGTCAATGCCTGTCTGGAGCCCCATTTCGTCTCAGCTGATGTCTGTACTTACGGGCAATTCCATATATGTAATGCGTTACAAATCTGCATCAAAAGGTCAGGAAAACTTCCTCGACCGGCTCCCTTACGCCCATCGCGCGCACCGACCTTTCAAACTCGCGCTTGCCGTCCGAGACCAGAATCTGGAGCTTGCCGGTGCCGCTCTTTTTGGCCATCCTGTAGAACTTTAGGAACTTTCTCACGTCCTTGGCCACTATCTGAGCCGGGTCGACGAACCTTACCGTCGGCAAGAGCGCGTTGAGGTACGTCTTTACAAACGGCAGGTGGGTGCTGGAGAGCGTAATGACGTCTATCTTTTCATCGACGTTGTCGCCGAGCACCCTCGATATGACGTCAAAGGTGCGACGCTCGTTTTCGAGATGCACGCCGTGCTCTATCAGCTCGATTATGGGCGAGGCGTTGAATTTTGTAACGAGGATGTGCTGTGGCACCTCGCGCCTGATCTGGATCTCGAGCTCCTTGCTCCTTATGGTGCCCTCTGTTGCCATGATCCCGATGTGCTTTTTCCGAGTCAGCCTTGCAGCCTCCTTGAGGGGCGGCCTTACGCCAATAATTGGCACATCGGTTATCATCCTCCTCACCTCATCGAGAACCTGCACAGAGGGGGTGTTTGAGGCGACCACCACCACCTTTGGTTTGTAGCGCTTTAGGTAGGTTATCGTGTTGACGATTATCTCGCGCAGCTGCGGGTGCGACTTTGTCCCATAGGGAAAGTGTGCCCTGTCCGCAAAGTAGAGAAGGTCCTCGTTTGGAATCTCACGCTTGAGCTCCCGTATTATCGAGAGCGAGCCTATGCCAGAGTCAAACACGGCAACAGGGTTATTCGTCAACTGCCATCCTCACGCCGCCAAGTAAAATAAATGTACGTTCAGAGTTAACATTTGTAACAATATGACCCACAACTTAACAAAAATTACTATGCTACATTTAAAGCACCCTTGGAAGAACGGGTCTGTAGTTTGAGCATCAAAGGAGCAGTAATAGTTGCAATTGGCATAGCCTTCGTGGCTGCGCTTGTAGGAATTTTTGCCTGATTATTCGTCAATAGCAGATTCTTATAGAAAAGACAGCGGAAGACCCCCAGTTTTAACTGGTGGACGAAGAATACCGCTCTTCTTACATCCACAGCCCTCTCTCGCTCATAGGTGCATCAGATATCACAAATACAAGATGTGCAGAGAGAGATACTTCCCAAGTGTCAGGCTAGGCAAAGTGGAAGAACGTCGTGTCACACAAATGATGATAATACGACGAACCTGTACTACCACCACGTGCCATGCCATGTAAAGCCGGCGACAGTGGACTGGGTTCTCGGACACACATTATTATCACCTGCGGGACGCGGGGAATGCGCATATGCCTCTGTGGAGATGACAAAGCTCTCGGTCGCTGAACCAGGAAGCCGCCGAATAAATTCGGTGGTAGTTCATAATTTGTGAAGCCTGGTCCACATGGCGTATGCGACGTATGCGATGGACGCGGCTACCACTGCAGCTGCTATCATGATCAGCGTGTACAGGTTGGCTGCTAACCACGGCACCTCGACTACAACGTCGGTTGTGGCCAGCGTCTGATCCCGCGCTTCTGCTTGTATCATTATTTCATAGACGCCGGCAGAGCCAAACGGGATGTCGACTGCCTGAATTGTGGATTCGCCGCCGCTGACAGTTACTGTCTGCTGGTGCTCATATTCCCTCTCTCCTCCAATTGAATACCAGTAGCTGAGCACTATCTCTTCAGGAGAAGTGCCCTTGTTCGTGATCTCAAAGTAGAGCGTCGCGACTGCAGTGCCAATAGTCGCTGTCCGCACACCTTCTACACTCACTGCAATTGTCACGTTGTGGACAGCTAACACGCGTTGATGCAATGGCTTTTGCTGAGTTATGCTGAAAGCAAGCGATTCATCAAGATCTTTGATCACGACTCTTCCGCTTGATTCCTGCCCCTCGATCAGCCTAACAATGCTTCTGACTGACAGCGATTCTATCAAAGACCTTGTGAATTCCCTATCCTTCGACCCGCCGCCTCCCGTTAATCCCTCTGTGCCGCTGATAGCAAAAGTGGAAAAGTGTGGGAGCGTCGCAGTGTATGTATAAGTGCCATTGACTGCTGATGCAGGCTGATCTAGGTCTGGTATTTCCACCCATTCGCCAGTAGTCTCGTCCAGCAAGTACAAGTTGATGCGGTTGAACCTAATGTTGTTTTCAACTAACCATTCTTCATCAATTGTAAATGTAATCTGTGGCAGCTCTTCAAAGTAGGTCGAGTTAGCTGGAGTTGCTCCAGTAAAGTTTCCAGCAAACGATACATCTAGAAAGAACGCAATTGCATCATCTGGCACAGCCGGCCCACCTTCAGGATTGCTGTCTAGCATGGCTATCATCATCGTAAAGTTGCCGGCGTCCTCTGCAGGTGTAAAGCTAAAAGTCATGTTGCCAAGCGCATCTAGATTATTGTCGTTTCCAGAAATGCTCGCCTGCACATCTATCGGTATCATTATACCCATTCCCGCCGGCAAATCTGAAACGGTTGGTGTCAGGAATATCTCGTCGTCTGATGCTTCGCCGCCAATTTCAGCCGAGACGAGGAATGTCGGCAATATCATGGTCATGTCATCGACGCCGTCGCTAGAAGCTTCCATGCTTACATTGTAAATGGGCATGTCCATGGCATCTAGAACCGACTCTAGAGATTCGTTGTCAAGCCCGTCTATCGCCCATACTCCGCCTACTGGCACTGCGACTGCCGGGTCTGCGATATCCTGGACATCCTGAGTCGAGGTCATCATCAGGTTTGGCATTGTGGTGATTGCAGGAGGCGGAGGTGGCGGCGGCCTAGTAAGCAAGATCATTATCTTGTCGTTTGTTTGCAACGATTCTGAAGGGCTCCTGCCACTGGCAATGATGCCACGCACTAATTGGTCGGCAAGCGACATTTCCTCAGACACATTGTTGGGCGATTGTAAAACCAGGACCACATCATCCGAGATCACAATGATATCGCTTTCAGTCTGATCGCAGAGGCTGGTGCTGGTTGTGCTTGTGCACATGTCGGCCGGGATGATCAGGGTCTCGCTAAAGGTTCTGAAATACTGTATCGAAATGTTGGCGAATGCTTCGTCAATGCCCATCAATTCAGACATTGTCACCGCCAGGGCATTTCCAGGGCTGTCGGTTACTACAAGGCTTTCCTGTATAGATCTTGTCAAGATAGCTGATCCATCTACGGTGTCAATTACAGCAAATGATTCAGACATTGATAATGAGAGAGATGCCATTACAGAGTCCGTCACTATGAACTGCTCATTCGTGGACC
>JBFLWZ010000023.1:0-18360 GCA_040757615.1 Thermoproteota archaeon
TGCGAAGTCGCGCATACTTCGCTAATAATATCGGGAAGAGTGAAAACGATAATGGATGATGGAATCGCAGTCGAGAGCGGACCCGGCGATGTTGGCATTATTCCATCAGGACACAATACACTGGTTGTAGGAGATGAGCCGTGCGTCATGATCGACTTTTCAGGAATAGAGGAGTATCTCAAGGGACATAGCTCGTAACAGGCATAAGATGGCTATCAAGACTGCATATCTTTTGCTATAAATTGGCAGAATTAATATATATTACCCGATTTTGGGTAATACAATGGCAAACCAACCGATCGCAATAGGACAACTGAATCTCCAGAATCTTTCTGGAAATCTATCGTATGAAGGCGGCCAGATAATAACCCCATCTCTGAAACTAAGGCTGACTCTTGAAATCGATGCACATGCACCAATTATCGGTAAGAAATCAAAGACCGTCCATTTGGATGTACCGATGAATATAGGCGATGTATCGATACCAGGCGGGCCTCTGGAAATGTCAATTGAATCTGGATCCCTTTCGGTTCAGTCAGATGAAGCAGAAATTCCACTTACATCTGGAAAAGCGATAACAATTGGTTCAATGAAATTGAGCAAGACGAACATCAGTTCTATGACTGTACAAGATGTCTTTGAAGCGCTAGGGATGAAGATACCAAACATATCCCTCAAGAATCTGAAGATGGATGATGTCCTCATTCCAAACATGACCATCAAATCAGCAATCAATCCGTCTTGGGATGGAAGTGCAGATACAGGAAAGATCGGTTGGGGTGAGCTTTGGGTTGAAGTAAAAGTGACTGCAAGCGTCAATGTTTCTCTTGGTGGGATAACCGTAAAGAATACCAAAGGTTCTATGACCGGTCAAGGGATCGCACTTGATGACTCGAACATATCAGTCCAGACATCGTCGTCGTAACGAAAGATGAGCATAAGCTTTCCTCATCATTATGTGCAAAGTGAGCAATGCACCTTGCAGCTGCGACCCCATGATGCATAGCTCTTAGAAAATCTGCTAGAACAAAGTAGCGCTTGCCTTAAAGTTATTCCACGTCAGAGCGGCATGTTGGATTGCAGGGCCGCAAAGTATTGCAGGTATTATCGCGACGATGCTTATACCTGCAGCCACGAGGAGGAAGCCGCATCATATTGCGGTGCAAGGAGACAGTTCGAAGAGCTTGACAGCGGCGGCCGCAAGGTAGGCTTGGCCAAGAGGCTGGACCTTGTCAATCAGGGTTATGATTAGTTATAACAAGACTTGATTAGAGAGCTTCAAACAGCAGCCGGTTTGCGCGCTGCTAAGCAGAGTTAATCTTGCTGACGGCCTATTGCTACCATATGGAACCGATTGAATCTCTCATGTGGATTGCACTGGGCTTTGGTCCTACGATGGCCGTCCTGATAGGCGTTTCAAAGGCAGGAATATTCAGGATCAAAAAGTACGGCAGGGAAGCAAAGATCGAAGTCAGGCTTCCGGGCCCGCTTGGAAAGGCAAGGAAACCTCACGTACGCTAAGGCGCACAAACGTTACCTGCAGTAGGCGTAGAACATTGGCATGAATCCTTTAATCCAACTTGCCCGTTGATACTGTCAGGAATCACTTTGGCCAAGTGCAAAACCTGTGGCATGGAATTTGAAGACAAAGAAAGGCTTGAGAGGCACAAGAAGGTGCATGGCAGAAAATCGAAAATAGTAGAAGCCGGCGCCATGGACTTTGACCAAGTAGGAGCATAAAGTTAGCGTTTAAATGATCTAGGAGCTTACCAAGTTCTGGTAAGCTCAATCTATTTTAAAATTTCTAGTCCGACTTTTTATTCACTATGGATTTCTGTGCAGAGCTCCACTTGACGTTGCCGGTCTTTTTCATCCACTGCACATATTTATCCTGAAATTCCAACCTCTCTCTAAAGTTGTCTTCCTTGATCTTTTCTAGTTCCTTGAGGTCTATTTCAGGAAGCTTCATGCCAGATACTTATTGAACCTGCCTTCCTTATCAAGCTTTATCAGGAACTGCGCCAGAAGGGCCCTGTCCAAAGCGTCTTCAAATAACTTGTACAGGTGCCTTGCATCTTCGATATCCTTAGAGCTGCCTAGGAAAAGCTTGTATGGTATCTGGAGTTCGATTGGGGAGATATTGAGGTGAATTCCGTTTAGGACTACCTGCCGTCTGTTTTCAAGCACCCAGTTGTCTAGGCTCTCTGCCTTGGGAAACATGAATTCTATGTTGGGAACAAACTCTCCCTTTCGAGCAAACCTGATCGAAGCCCTCTGGGACAGGTAATTTTCGTAGGCACTCTTTGGACTGTCAGTTATTATGCAATCAAAGCTCGTCCTGATTTCTTCTGACAGCGCCAAGAACCGCTCTTCCGACATCTTCTCTACTATCACGTCAATGTCTTCGGATGACCTGCTCCTTCCAAAGAGTATGGCGACATAGCCTGAAACCAAGACGTATCTGATGCCCGATCTGTCCAAGACCTTCACAAAGTCTATGACAAGCTCGTCCAAGTCGTTGAGCTCCTTGTCCAGCGTTATACGGCCGCCAGACACGTCTATTTCCATCATGCTTTCTGCTAGATTGTAGCGTATAATCTGATCGCAGATAACCTCTGGCATATGCTTGATTTGCGCTGTGGTAGCTCAAGCTCAATCTCTTAACATTAATTCAATCAGCTTTTCGGGCTTTCTGCCAGTAAGGACATATTTTACTGCCTCTGCATGCGTCCAGTCGGTAGTTTTGCGCACGGCCAGGGAAAGTGCTTCCAAGTCGCTCTTGATGACCTTCTTTAGCTCCTCTTCCAAGATATCCGGCACCCCGTCAAGAGACACATCCCAGTAGTCTTTCGAATCGTCATAGATCTTTTTCAGCTCGCTTTCGATGTTTATGCTCGCCCATTCGTTCTTTACCCAGTCCCAGCGCTCTTTGTTGACAAGTTCCTGCGCCGTCCTGTCTCCAACGGGGTCTAAGAATATCCACTTGTTCTCGTCAATGAAATCCTCATAGACGTCCTTGAACTTATCAAGCGACGACTTGACTTCTTTGTATACGTCATCAACAAAATACTTGGCGTCGTCCTTTAGCGCAAGCGTTTAGCAGCTGCCTGCAAGGTCCGCGCTCTTTTTGTATCAGGAGGTGATAAGATATCATCTGATAAGTCTTGATTGCAGTGTAAACTCGGTCTTTTAATGTGATCTCGGTTTTTCTGTTCTGCCCTCTATGGGTAGATCATCCTGTTGCTTTATTTGCGGAGAAGCAATTGAAGACAAGACAAAATACTTGAAGCTAATGTCGGCTTCATGGTTTGGGATCTATGAAACAATTGCAGATTTTCACCATACCTGCTTTGAACGCGAGTTTTTAGATATGCTGTTAAACAAAAACAGAGAAAGTTAGAAATAACATGGTGGTGACCTTTTGATGTATACAAGGCAAGCGAGAAGATTTGGCACAGCATGGGCCAATTACAGTTGTTATGGTGTCAGTGCCGATGGATAGTGGGTCAACGATGGCCCATACTGTGTTGAGACGGGAGAGGGAGTGTGTGTATATCCACATCAACTTGGCGCTCGGAGTAATTATAACAATACGTTTACAGTGCAAACGATGAATTGCACCATATATCAAGTTAGTATCTACTACTATCTTTCTGCATAATGATGATGTAATCTTGCAGTATCGACAATTTCTGTTGATGTGTGAAAATCTGAGACATTGTGTATATAGAGAGAAAGGAGGGAAAATATCCGTTCACATGACTCTTGCCAATGGCTCCATTCGAACTAGATAGGCACAGAGCAATACTTTAAATTATTTTTCTTATTATTACTATTACAATGTCTGACATAGATTATGCAAAAACATCAAAACCACATCCGAACATTGTTGCAATAGAAGTTTTGAAAAAGAACGGCGTAGACGTTGACAAGCTGATCAAGCTGATAACCGCTGGAGTTGGAGCCGAGTTTACGACGTACTATTACTACACAATCTTGAGGATGCACTGCACCGGGCTTGAGGGAGAAGGGATAAAGGAGATAGTGGAGGATGCCAGAATAGAAGACAGGAACCACTTTGAAGCGATGGTCCCGCGCCTGTACGAGCTGGGAGGGGCGCTTCCAAGGGACATACGCAAGTTTGCCGACCAGGCAGGCTGCCCGGATGCGTACTTGCCGGACAACTGGGAGGACATCAACTCCATCATAAAAGTCCTCTTGGAAGCAGAGCAGTGCGCCATCCGCTCGTGGGGAGAGGTGTGCGACATGACTGCCGGCAAGGACCCAAGGACGTACGACATTGCTCAGAGGATCATGCAGGAGGAAGTAGAACATGAGGCCTGGTTCATAGAGCTCCTGTCAAAGAGGCCGTCTGGACACTTTAGGAGAAAGTTTGCAGGCCAGTCTCCGCACACGGGCCAGCAGGGAAGCCTGATACACCTGTAAAGAAGTTCCAAACCTTTCTCCACTTTTTCTCTCTTTTTTCATTCATGTATTTTAGAGAAGCGCCTGATAAGAGGAAAAACTTCTTTTCGATTTCAGGATAGCTTCTAACAAACTCGTATCACTGCATCCTTGTATTTTACCAGTATGCACTTTCTGATATCTTCCCATAGTCATGTGGCATCGCAAGGTACTGCTTCACGCCTTCCAGACCTTTGAAAATTCCGTCAGGCGCAAAAACAGATGGCGCCTTAGTTGTTGGCAGCTCGCCACAGCAGCTTTCTTCAAATTTGCGAATATGATATGTCACGTACTCTAATCCTGACTTTGCAAAAAGTCGTATCGCCTCAGCTGATTCAGATCCGTCGTCCATAAGCAGTACAGGCTTGCGCTTCTGCATTTAGAGACACTCGTTAAAAAATCCAATAAGAAGATATAAAAGCATTTTTTCTGTTATCGTGTTACCGTCGGTTCAAGAATTTTTTGTTTTGATGTTCTTCTCCGCTTCCTAGTAATGTCAGAATGTTGCTCATTCCAATGCTCTACAAAGGTTTTCTTATTTTTCTCGAGACTATTGTATGAATGTGTTATAAAGGAAGTGACAAATTCATGTCCCATCTCGGTGCATTTTTCACATTTGTTAACATATGAACCTGAATAGCCATATGCTTCACCGACAACACACAATTCTGCAGAAAGGATTTGAAAGCTCCAGCCTATGTTCTTTAAAGAAAATAAAGGCAGAGGCAACTCCTTAAACCTGCTTGCCCATCTTGGAGAAATGTCTTCTAATGTCAGAAGGCCACTAGAAGAATTTATTGTTGTTTTCTGGGTAGGAGATCGGCATTCAGAGGGCAGAGTTTTCATCAATACCCCGCGCATATGCTTTCAAGCGTGCGCCAAACTTTTTAATGATTCAGTGTACAGTGCAATCAAACTGATATAGAAAACATTACATCATATATCATCTGTAGCATCTCTACTCTCACTCTGTTTGCACCATACACATCAAGAATAATAGCTACGAGAATTTGTGTTCAACAAGAGTATCGTTATGCATTGTTTCAATTTTATGCTACTCCGGATATTCTTGAGCTTTGCCTATTTGAAAGAAGGAGGAGAAGAAGACGATCTATCTCCAGAGTTGCAATTGAGTCCCTCTGAGTTATTATCAGCCTGAGAGTAGAGAAGAAAATCTTGTTGATAGCATTTAGGCGAAATAGAATTTGATATTTTCTTCTGATTTGCTTCTGCTAGAAATGGCCATGTTTCTCTATTCCGCTGGCGCGGTGTTAAGCATAATGATGCTTAAAGTGAAAATAAGGAATGGCAGTTCGAATTATGCATCAGCACTATTATCATATATTCCTGCCATCGTTGCTTCACTCTTTACAATCATTTTATCTGTCAGCACAATCGTTACAGATGATACAACCGGACTTTCTGTATTTAATGTCCTCCCTTTCATAGACTTCGAGATTAAGATCGATGGCGTTGCAGCCTTCTTTATGCTTCTACTGGGAATTGTCTCATTTTCAGTATCTATCTATTCTATCGCATATTCAAGAATGATCGATAGCGATAAGGGACAAAATGCTTCATCTTCTGCTGCCGCTACCTTCGGCTTCCTGTTTAACGTCTTTATTTTATCCATGATGCTTGTCATTGTATCTAATAATGCATTCTTCTTTCTATTCTTCTGGGAGATAATGTCCATCATCTCATTCTTCTTTATGGTTCAGGGTGGTAGAGATGGTGGTGCAGCAGATAGTACTACTACTACCAAGTTTACATCCAGCCTATCATATCTTGTAATGACGCATGCCGGTACGGCATTCATCACTGCCTTGTTTCTAATCATGTTTTCTCAGACCGGAAGCTTTAGTTTTGATTCCTTTACAGAATGGTCTTCTTCGTCAGCAGCAACTACGCCGCAAGTCTTGAACATCAAAAATGCTGCGTTTATCCTTGGATTTATTGGATTTGGGATCAAGGCCGGGATGGTGCCATTCCATACATGGCTGCCTAAAGCGTATCCTCTGGCACCAAGCAACATCTCAGCATTGATGTCAGGTGCCATGATCAAGATGGCAATCTATGGCTTGGTTAGAATGCTTCTCGACTTGAACAGCATAGGCGCATCATTAGACTATGCGTGGTGGGGTGTGCTAATGATAGCATCCGGCTCTGCATCATCCGTTGTAGGTGTTCTCTATGCAGTCGTTAGCAATGATATCAAAAGAACAATTGCATTTAGCAGCGTAGAGAATATGGGGATAATCTTCATAGGGCTAGGATTGTCTGTAGTGTTTCTTTCCTACGGCCTTACCACCTTGCATGATCTTGCAATCTTGGCAAGCATGCTGCATGCAGCAAATCACGCATTCTTCAAAAGCCTGCTATTCATGGGAGCTGGCTCTGTTGAATCGAGGACACATACCACCAATATGGAAAAGTTGGGAGGCCTTGTTAAGAAAATGCCTTACACATCGCTGACCTTTCTAATAGGGTCGATCTCAATCGCAGGTCTTCCACCGTTCAACGGCTTTGTAAGTGAATGGCTCACCATGCAGGCTTTGCTATTTACCTCGCAAATACCTTCTACCCTCCTTCAGATATCGTTAGGATTTGCCAGTCTCGCATTTGCCCTCTCGATAGGAACCTCGGTGGCGGTATTTGTGAAACTATTTGGAATGTCATTCCTGGCCCGCGCCCGAAGCAGCCTGTCATCATCTGCAAAGGAGGTTCCGAAACTGATGATCTTTGGCAAATCAATTTTGGCTTTGCTTTGCATAGTCTTTGGCATACTCCCGGCAACCGGGATCAATCTCATTTCTTCTGCATTTGATATTGAATCAGCAGATCGTCAGCTTGGAATCTTTGGCACCATAGAGCTCCAAAAGAATTCAGAGCATAATTTTGCTAGCCTTTCCATGCCCTCAATAGTGGTAATGATTCTATCTTTAGGAGCCGCTGCGGCAGGATTTCTGTATGTGGTAAGGGGTATAAGGAGGAAGGATATCTTCAAGACGGCTACTACTACTACTGCTTCATCACTGCCAGCTTTAACATGGTATGCCGGTTATCAAAAAGCCGGTGGCAGTAGAAACGAATACAGCGCAGCATCATTCTCGCAACCAATACAAGTTGTCTTTAGGATGCTGTACAAGACCAAGACAAGCATCAGCAGGGCATACCACTCAGAAGCAAATCCCTACCTAAGAAAGTCGACAAAGGTACAAAGCACATCTTTGGATATCTTTGAAGCATATTTCTATACACCTATGATATCTGCCAGCATTTTCATACTTGACAAAATCCGCAAGATTCAGACCGGGAAAGTGAATGCCTATCTCCTTTACATCATGCTCACATTGATTCTACTTCTCATGACTGTAAGGCTAGGAGTTCAATAGTGGTGCAATTAGGCATTCAAATAGCAGACGTATTGGTCGGAGTTTTCCAGGGACTCATCATAATAGCACTAGCTCCGCTCATTGCTGGAATATCAAGAAAGGTCAAAGCAAGATCGCAAAAGAGGATTGGTGCTAGTGCAATTCAACCCTACTATGATCTCGCCAAGCTGCTGACAGTGAAAGAGGAGATTGTTCCTGAGGGCTCGTCATGGATATTTGCGTATGCACCATGGATTAATTTTATCTGTGTCTCTGCTGCGGCTTTTCTTATACCCGTCTTTTTGACTTATTCGCCATTTGGGTACGCTGGCGATATTTTTGTGCTGATAGGCCTCTTTGGTCTGGGAAAATTCTTTCTGATATTGGCTGCAATTGATACTGGCAGTATGTTTGGGGGAATCGGTGGGAGCAGAGAGATCATGATCTCTGCCATACTTGAGCCCTTTTTGTTTATGGCAGTTTTTCTTGCATCGCTTACTCACGGGGGCACAAACATCAGCACAATTGTTGGAGAAGCAGCGGCTTCCAACACACCCTTGTCGCCGATAGTTCTCTTTGCAGTAATTGCATTAGTAATAATGATCATCATAGAGACAGGGAGGCTTCCGTTTGATAACCCTGCAACTAACCTTGAACTGACAATGGTCCATAAAGCGATGATTTTTGAATATTCTGGAAAGGGCCTTGGCCTATTAGAATGGGCATCATATGTAAAGCAACTTATCCTCTTTTCAATAGTTATCAACCTCCTTTCGCCCTGGGGAATTTCGCTTTCAGCTGATATTGCCTCTGTATCAGTCGGGCTGGCAGCATACATTGCAAAGGTTTTGCTGTTTGCAGTGCTTCTCACGTTGCTTGAAGTCTCTGTAGCCAAGTGGCGACTCTTCAGGATTCCCGATATGATCGCTATGGCAGTCGCCAGCTTGATGATAGGAATGGTGCTGTTCTACATATGAATGAAAATATTGTGACAATTTTTGGGATAAACATTCTGACCATCTCTTCTGCCGCATTGATTATAGCCACTTTCGGTGTGGTGGTAAGGCGCGAATTTAATGATTGGCTAAGTGCCTACCAATATCAATCGCTAGTTCTCTCTGCAATAACCGCAATTATAGCCTACGTATCTAATGTCTGGGAGCTTTACATTGCAGCTGCTCTTACTCTAATAGTCAAATGCTTGGTTATACCCAAGATTTTGCATTATGCAACGAAGAATGCAAGGATTGGTTACAACATCGAAGTACGTCCATATATTAGCATAAGAAGCTCCGTCATAATCTCGGCACTTTTTGTAGCATTATCGTATTTTCTTACCCAGCAATTTCCAATAGGCTCTGACCTTCTAGTCGCATCGTTTCTACCTGTTTCGTTTGCACTATTTCTGATCGGCCTGTTTGTGACAGTCATCCGGAGAATAGCTTTGAATCAAATGGTGGGACTGTTGATAATAGAAAATGGATTATTCCTCTTTACTGCAGTTCTCAGAGGCACATCTATTCTGATAGAAATCGGGATATTTGCAGATATCTTGGTTGGAGTTGTAATCTCTGCCATTCTGCTTTCACGGATGGGGTCTGTTATTGAAAGCATGGATATCGATAGGCTTACACATTTGAGGGATGATTAAAAGAAATGAGCATAGTAGATCTAATAATATCGTCTGAAGCTGTAAAACAAATAATAACATCATCAGCGGCAACAACAACAATATTTCAGTTTGAGAGCCTGCTTATTCTTATCCTGCTTGTTACACCTCTTACCAGTGCAATCATAGTATCAATAATACGAAGCAAAAAAGCAATAGAGATAGTAACCTTATCTTCAACTTTTATTCTACTTGTAAATGGAATTCTTGTTGCAGCCGAGATAATTGAAAGAAAGAGCATATCGGCATTTGATGAAACATTCTATGTGGATTCACTTGGCGCAATAATTATCATTTCCATAGCGATCGTTGGATTCGCATCTTCACTTCACTCTATCAATTACATTGGAAGGCAATATGAACGAGGAATACTTGACCACAAGTATTTCGTAAGGTACTATCAAGGATTCAATGTTTTTCTCTTTACAATGATGCTGGTGCCAATTGCCAACAGTGCCGGATTGATGTGGGCTGCAATTGAAGCTACTACGCTGATTTCTGTACTGCTAATCATGATCTACATCAAAAAGAGTTCCATAGAGGCCTCTTGGAAATATCTGGTGATAGCGACCGTGGGATTGTCGTTTGCTCTCTTTGGCACCATTCTTTTTGATTACTCGGAGGTAGCGCAATTACTATTATTATCAACCAATGGTGAAGGGGAGAATTTTCCAGAAAGCAGCAGTAGCAGTAGTAGCAGCAACGAAGCTCCTGAAGGGATCAAATGGAGCAATATGGTCGCCGGCAGCAGCAGTAACAACAGCAACAGTAGTGATAGTGGTAATGGTGGCTTGTGGCATCCCGATCCTGTCATGGTAAAAGTGGCATTCATTTTCATTCTGATAGGTTATGGAACAAAGGCCGGGCTTGCTCCCATGCATACCTGGCTGCCTGACGCACATAGCGAAGCACCTACCCCTGTAAGCGCACTGTTATCTGGAGTGCTCTTGAATTGTTCGATGTATGGAATAATCAGGTTTCATATAGTCACCTCCAATGCAATCGGACCTGAATTCTCAAGCCAATTATTGGTCATTTTGGGAATTGTTTCTGCCGGGATTGCAGCTGCGTCAATCTATTTCCAGAAGGACATGAAGCGCATGCTTGCATATTCTAGTGTTGAACATATGGGAATAATTTCTGCAGCTATTGGATTTGGCGGGTTCTTTGGAATCTATGGAGCAGTGCTGCATATAATAAATCACGCAATAGTCAAGCCTCTGATGTTTCTTGCAAGTGGCTCGATAAGTCAAAAGTATGAAACAAAATCAATTGCAAATATCACAGGGGTTATCAAGGTAATGCCACTTTCGGGAATTATGTTTCTAATTGGAGGGATGGCCATCCTGGGAATTCCTCCATTTAACATATTCTTCAGTGAATTTTTGATATTTAGCTCAGCAATGCAGACTGGTCAATATCTGCCATTTTCACTTCTACTTCTGTTCATTGTTCTGATATTCGCAGGATTCGTCCGGCATCTTGTAAGGATGGTTTTCGGTTCACCTCCTGCAGGAATGACAAAAGGTGAGATGGGAAAACTATCCGTGATTCCGATGCTCATGCTTGTAGGGTTGGCACTCGTGCTTGGCGTGCACATTCCTGAACCACTACAAATTCTGAGTAATGACATAGCCGAATTGATAGTAGTGCATGATGGAGGAACATAGGAGGAGGAAGAAAAATGATCTTGATCGTAAGGAATCAGGAAATTGTTGCAACGTGGGCTATTACTATCATCATCACTATTACTTGCATGCTGTCCACCATGGGGTGGAGGAGGTATTGTATTTGATGCATTCAGATGCATCACCATCGTCCATTGAAAAATATGCTCCTGCCATCTTGGAAAAATTTGGGGCGAGAGTAGTAGGAGCAAAGGATGTAGCTAAGAAGAATGATAATGAGGTTCACATTAAACTGAATGATTCGTCAAAGATCCCCGATATATGCCTCTACATATGTTCTAATCTGCAATTTAGACTTTCATGTATGGAGTGCATAGATGATCGCCGAGAGAATGATCACTTTCTTTTACGCTACTTATTTACGAAGGGAAAGGAGAACGTATTCCTTATCGTAACCGCGCCAATACCGTCATCACCATCTTCTTCTTCTGTTACATACTTTCCAAGCATTACGTTAGAAATTCCTTCTGCCGCTCTGTACGAAAGAGAAATCAAAGACATGTTTGGGCTTGTCCCAACAGGCAATCCGGATACCCGGATGCTCGTAGCCCACGAATTTTGGCCCAACGATCTATACCCTTTGAGAAAAGATGTAAAGCTCAAACCTGCAATTGTCAGAAATAATCAAGGTGTCATTGCTGCCGCCGGTGATAACAACAATGGCGGCCATGATGATGCCCTTCACAACGTTGATGGAGATGGCGTATGTGAAATTCCGCTGGGTCCGGTGTATGCAGGCATAACCGAGCCTGCTCATTTTAGGTTAAGCATACTTGGAGAGGAGATTGTCAACGTGGAGACCAGATTATTCTACAGCCATAGGGGAATCGAGAAGCTTGCAGAGGGCAAGAGGTTTGAAGATGTTTTATTATTGTCTGAACGCATTGCCGGCGATGAATCAGTAGCAAACTCGCTAGCTTTCTGCCAGGCCCTGGAGAAAATGGCCAAAATAACGATCCCTCAAAACGCAGCTCAAACACGAGTGGTGTGTGCTGAACTAGAGAGAATATACAATCACCTTGGAACTATCGCAGGGCTATCATCAGATGTCGGATATGCCTATGGATCGGCAAGATTGAATATTCTAAAGGAAAGAATCATGCAGCTGAATGAGCGAATCTCCGGCAGCAGGATCCTGTTTGGTACAAACAGGGTTGGTGGCGTAAATGTAGATATCACAGAGGACCAGACAAGGCGGGTCATTCTTGATACAACCGCTCAATTGGACATAGACTTTCAAAAACTGGCGGATTTGCTAAGAAAAAAGTCCTCGTTTATAGACAGGCTGAGAGGTACCGGGACAATATTCAGAAAGGCAGCGGTAGATCTAGGCGCAGTAGGCATAACTGCAAGAGCAGCAGGGATTGATATCGATACTAGACGTGACCAGCCATATGCAGGATATTCCAAGTCATATGTGGATAGTAGGGGAAAACAACAACGCCCAGATACTCCAGAATATAATAATAGTGTAGTAGAATACGAAATAGAGAAACAACAAGAGATAAGAAGCGATGCACTGTCAAGGCTGGAAATAAGAATACAGGAAATTAAGCAATCAATTGAAATTATCAAACGGGCAGTTGATAATATCAACGAGTCCGATGACCTGCTTTTTTCAAATGATTATGATGACATTCAGAATAGGATAGAACCGTTCAGTAGTGCTTTAGGATATGCAGAGTCGCCCAGGGGACAAACAATTCACTGGATATCGGTAGGAGAAGATAACAAAGTCGTATCTCGGTACAAGATAAGAACCGCGTCCTTCTGCAACTGGGCTTTAATTGAACACGCAATACATGGCGACATTATACTCGACTTCCCCGTAATAATCCGAAGCTTTGACCTCTCAAGTGCGGGAAATGACCTATGATGAAAGAGAATAAGAACAAGGGGAGACAGCCAAAGAAAAACAACAATAGCAATAATCATGGTAGTGAAAATGACGGTATCTCAATATTCAACGCAATATCAAGTCGTCATCATCATGATGCGCCAAATATATTGGATAATAGAATTGAGACCATAAGAGCGCCACTCACAGATCTGAAGCACATCTCTCAAAAATATAGGGGCAAAGTGGCATTTGTGAAGAAACCTACAGGCGAAGGAGATGATGCAGTTGAAATTCTGCAGGACGCCTGCCCTACCAAGGCATTCGAGAATGAAAAGAAGCACTCTGTTGCATTTGGTATCGATCATGGCAAATGCATCATGTGTGGCAGATGCAAGGACGTGAGCCCAGATTTTATTAAAATGGAAAATCTGTTTGCTCTTCCTGCCGGAAAGAGGAGCCAGTTAGTAGAATTTGCGGAGGATGGTGGCAACAATAATGAGGTGAAGGAGAAGAAGAAGGATGAGGATGATGGTGGTGGTAGTGGTAGTAACAGCCGCAACAGCTTGGCTACTGGAAGGGGCACTGGTAGTGGTGGTAGTAGTAGCGATTATAGCCATTTAAGGCACTTTGAAGAAATGGGAAAAGAGCTTCAGACCAAGATTCGCAGTATCTTTGGGCGTTCTCTAGCTATTAGAACAGTAAATGCAGCATCTTGCAATGGGTGCGAAATCGAGGTTAATGCTCTGCTGAATCCGATATATGACGTAGAGAGGTTCGGCATTCATTTTGTTTCTTCTCCGCGTCACGCTGATGTACTGCTTGTAACCGGACCCGTATCAAGCAGCATGGAAGAGCCATTGAGACTTGCGTATGATGCAATCCCTAGTCCAAAAGCTGTCATTGCAGTAGGAGCATGCGGATGTAGTGGCGGTATATTTGCAGATAGTTACTCAGTAATTGGAGGTGTAGACAAAATAATTCCTGTAGACGTGTATGTCCCCGGATGTCCTCCGCGTCCACAGGCGCTGCTTGAAGGGATACTTTTGATAATAGATAAACTTGCGGCATCGCTAAAGGTTAGTTATGGATCCTGATGATATGGGTAGAGGATGCATATATAGATTAGAGAGAGGGGAAATTTTCTCTCTACCTATCTGCTGCCGGTCAAAGACCCATTATCCTCCTATCAAACAACATCACGTATCCGCATTTTCGACAGGCAAAATAAAATGATGACTGTATTGCGTATGTCTTAACTTCCTGATTATCATCATCTCTAAAAGCCTTTACGCTGACAGATTGTTGGGGGAAAAATATCTCTATGTACGAATCCTCTTTGGTCGGAAAGAACTGTTCTTGACAGATCGGACATTTTGCTAGAGGGACATTATTTTCAAACCATGTTCGAATGTCTTTTGAGCTGAGAATATTTTTGCTGTTTTTACCCATGAGAGCTAAACATAGAAGATAGAGGGGGACACGTAGATAGATATGATGTAACTGATGCAATCAATTTATAGCGCGTAATATTTGAATGCCCAGTTGCATATCTCAGGATATTAGATAATTCACAAATGATTTCAGATGCACTGTCAAAGTTTTTATTTTTTCGGATCTACCGCCGCGCAATGTTGGAAAAATCTAACAGAAAAGGAATGACTGTCGCAATAGCGGCGACCATTGTTTTTGGCATCGCCGGTGGTATTGCAGCATATGCGGGAATCATCCCTGCATCGCACATGGCAGACGCAGCTGATGGAGGGACAACTAATCCCCGGAGCCATCACTTTACGGCGCAGGAAACTGTCATGTCTAAAACTGAACCATTGCCTGGCCATGAAAATCATCAGCTTGTCTTTGCGGTTCCTATAAGGGATGACGGCAAGATCTGGACTGGAACAGTATCATACACTGCAAGCAAACCTGTAGAAGTTGTAGTGTTGCACAAATATGATACCAACCTTGCAGTTGATGAAGCACACGGGGAGCCATTTGTAACACCTGTAGGAGACGGTGCAATAGCTTTCACTCTGATACAACAAGAATCTGCAAGCGAAAGCGCACCAATTAAAAGCGGAAGCCTAAGCTTTACGGGTTCAGGCCTAGCCTTTCACAACCTCGATAACGAGCCTTTCACAGTCACGTATTCTGTAAAGGCGTATGCATATACCGTGAATCAGTAGAATTACACGCATCCTCCAAATTATTTTTTGAGTTCTTCCAAACTGAAACATCACAATAAAAATTGGACACCGTTCACCTTCTATAAGAAGAAGGCAAGAACGCGCCTGCCGATTTTAATTAATCCGAAGAGGCTTTTCAAAAGAGATAGGGGTAGGGCAGAGAACCATTGGAGCAGTCATAGAGTCCAGAAGAAGCTGTTGCACCATCAGAACAAACAAACAAATAGTTCATAGCAAGAGCAGAATGAAGGAAAATACATCGTGTATACGCAATTGATGATCATCGGTGGGATATTCTGGTCTCTCACCTACATACTGTTAATCAAGCAAGGTTTCAAAGACAGGACGTTTGGTATGCCGATTGCTGCTCTCTGCGCGAACATTTCTTGGGAAGCAATTTTTGCCTTCGTGCATCCTCACTCTCCGCCTCAACTCTACATAAACTATGCTTGGTTTGGCTTGGATGCCATTATTGTATTTCAGTTTCTAAAGTTTGGACGAGCTGAATTTCCAAAATTCTCTGCAAGTCAGTTCTATCTTGTATTTACCTTCGCATTGATTATGGCTTTTTGCGCGGTGCTATTCATCACATACGAATTTGAAGACTGGAAAGGTGCTTATGCAGCGTTTGGGCAAAACCTAATGATGTCAATCTTGTTCATCTGGATGTTTCTGAGCCGGGATAGCATCAGAGGACAATCGTTCTATATTGCACTATTCAAGATGCTTGGGACTGGTGTCAGCAGCCTGGCGTTTTATCTCTACCAGCCTATTTCACAAGGATCCTTGCTGATGCCATATCTTTACATATCAATATTCATTTGCGATCTAGCATATCTGATCCTAATCTATCAAAGGTACAGGAAGGAAAAGATACCCTTGTTATCAAAGTTGAGAGGCATTGGATTGAAAAATAAGAAATTATGATGATGACTATTGGCAGAAAGAGCAGCCCGAGCTTGAACACTTTCTCGCTTGCTTTTGATTATTTTAATCAATACACAGAGGAGAATCCTTTGTCGATGCAAGCACTTACAACCATTAAAATTCATTCATAAAAGTATGCAAGTGCTGATTGATACCATTGCGCATCATAACTGCTTTGCATGCTACCTGTGCGATTTTTGTTAGATGTATTCTGATTATGAATAAGAACCTCGTTCCTGATGAGCTGTAATTGAAATTAATCTGTAGCATCAATCAAAAACATACAACGTGAGCCTTACATCGATATCAGCTCTGAGCAATAATCAGAGGAGGTGAACTGAAAAAGAATGGCACAAATGCCAGCGCTGATACCAAAGGAAGTCGAAATCCAGAGACTCAAGAAAATATACATCATGGTGATAATGCTCGGCTCCATCGCTGCATCCGTAGAAATTGACAACTTTGTAGACGGCTCGCTGCACCAGACGGCAATCAGAGATTCTGCCTTCACCCCTGCACACTGGTGGCTATACAGCCACTTTGTAGCACTGCCGCTTGGCTGGGGCTTTGTCGCAATGTATGACAGAAGGGTACCAATCCTCAGGGGTCCGGGCAACTCGATGAACACTGGCCTGAAGATGACTATACTTGGCTATCTAGCCACGATGTTCACAATCGGTGTAAATGAGCTGTGGCACTTCTGGTTCGTCGAAGAGATATTCGCCGTCCCCAACCACTGGATGTTCAACATGGGCGTGGTAGTGGCGTTCATGGGAGCACTCGCATATGTAGTCAGGGTGTATGCGCGTCTGGTGGAACTGGGAGCAGAAAAGCCTGCAAAGAACCCGTACGTTGCAGAGATGTACAAGCTGGCGCTCGAAGGCAAGCTGTACAGCAGGTCTGTCCCATAAGACACATAGAACTGGCCGCTGCTGCTGTCTCTGATGCAAAACGAGGGAAGGAAGGGAGTAAGAACCTCGCTCCCTTCCTTCCTCAATCATTCATTTTTCTAACCTTTGAAACTTACTGATAGCATGGAATCTGAAACGATAAATTCAGATTGCTTTTTGAAGACATCTGTAAGGATGGATTCTAGTAGCGTCTTGAGGTACAAAGACCAGTTCTTACCAAGATCGTGCTTTATTGTTACGGTGTGAACGCCATTTAATCTGTCTATGCGATGCACTACCTCAAAGCCAGAGTTTCCCATTCTGGTCTCTAACCATGAAATAAAGCCAAGGACATCAATGCGACCTTTCATGAATATCGCCATATCTATGGCAGTGTTTTTCCCTACACTTGATGCCAGCCTGGCAATCTGGTCAGCATTCATTTCTGCAAAGATCTTTCCCAAGACCGCTTTTGGGAATGGTATCATGCCTATCCTCGGCTCATAGCTATCCCATTCGATATAATGACTGAGTACCTGGTTGACAAGCGCATTCATGCTGATCCCGCGTTTTTCAGATTCGTTCCGAAAGTATTCTATGACTTTGTTGTTGATCCTAAAAGTGACGGTAACAAATTCCCTTGCTTCCGTCATATTGTTGTTATTGCTATCATCATCATTGTTTGGGTTGCGATCGGCAAGCATTTACAATGATATTCAAATCGCATCATAATAAAATACATTTTTTAGATTAGGCAAATAATAAGTTAGCAAACTTATTAGGATGATTGCAGTCTGATAGCATCGTATTCCTTTACTATCACTTGCAATTACGGATTCAAAATATGATTTGACTTGATTTGGCTTGTGAACATACATGTCTTGTCATACCAACCTAACCCAAAATCGGAATTGATGTATTATTTTTTGATGGTCGAATCCTTGGAATTCTTGGAGGCGCGCTTGCAATCAGCAACTCTGCTTTTTCAGAATCAATCTTCTTTTCCTGGTTCAGCGACCGGAGCTTCTGATCTCTCCCATCTTCCCAAAAGCGTGAATTCCAGGCGTTCCGCCAGTAGTAGTACGTCTAGACATTTCTTTTGATGTAAAGGCGAGCACAAAGATGCCCAATTCTGGACAACTATATGCGTCCAAGATTGTATCCCGTATTATTATGTCCTAAACAGAATCAATTGGAGTGATAGAGCTAACAGAAATGACCCCTGTCACATCGGCTGCTGCAAATTGTTCTGGGACGCTTGTGCTGAATCTTCCAGTAATTTGAAAATGTCCCTGATTGATAAGTTCGCTTAAATCATCAATCTC
>JBFLWZ010000024.1:0-17422 GCA_040757615.1 Thermoproteota archaeon
AGCGCCGGCAAAGGAAGAAAAGAAGGCTCCAAAGGAAAAGAAGGACGACAAGCCCAAGAAGAAGGAAGCAAAAGAAGAAAAAGGGAAGAAGAAGGATGCTAAGGGAGGCAAGAGCAAGAAGAAATGAGTCGTTACGCGCCAAGTCAACAGCAACAGGTTGAATGGAAACCTAGAACCACGCTCGGAAGCATGGTGCTGGCAGGCAAGATAAACTCGATGGACCAGATCTATGAGAATGGCATGAGGATACAGGAAGCTGAAATCGTCAAACACCTCCTGCCGGATATGAAGAGCCAAGTTGTGCACGTCGGCATCGTCCAGAAACAAACCGACGCCGGCGAAATGACGCGCTTTAACGCTCTCGTGGCAGTAGGCAACGAGGCGGGCTGGTTTGGCATAGGCAAGGGCAAGGCCTCTCAGATGAGGGTTGCAATCGACAAGGCGACCAATGCTGCTTTTCTCAACGTAATTCCTGTTAAGCTGGGCTGTGGAAGCTGGGAATGCAAGTGTAACCAGCTTCACTCTGTCCCGTTCAAGGTGAGGGGCAAGGGCGGTAGCGTCACGATTGAAATTATTCCAGGGCCAAGAGGTCTTGGCATAGTGGCGGGCGAGAACATAAAGAGCCTGCTCAAGCTGGCCGGGCTGAAGGACTCGTGGACGAAGTCATTTGGGTCGACAAACACAATGTCGTCAACTACAAAGGCGATTTTCAACGCTCTGCGGAGCACATACAGTGTAGGTTGAGATTTATGGCATATCTCGTAGTCAGAATAAAGGGAACGGTAAACATCCCGCGATGGGCTCAGGCGACGCTTGACGGACTAAACCTCGACAAGCGCTTCCGCGCTACAATAGTGCCGGAGAGCAACGAATACCTCGGCATGCTCAGGACCGTCAAAGAGGAAGTGGCTTGGACAAAGGCCGACACTGGCATTGTCAAGGAGCTGCTCGAGAAGCGCGGCAGAAAGGCCGGCTACAAGCCAATAACCAAATCAGACATTCCAAAGGAGTACAAGAGCCTTGACGATCTGGCCTCGGCGATAGCTGAGAACAAGGTCGCAATGAGCAAGCTCGAAGGGATCAAGCCGTGGTTTGCGCTAAGCCCGCCAAGAGGTGGATTCAAGAGAAAGACCAAAACCCAGTACGCGCAGGACGGAGTCCTCGGAGAAGACAGTGAGCTCGTCGAGATTGTAAAGAGGATGCTCTAAGTGCAGCAAGACTTAATTAAGGTGCAGGCGAACGTGATAGCTAATAATTCCAGCCCGGTGATGATGTGATTTATGGCTACTAGATTTAGAAAAAGCAGAAGACAGCGCGGCAGCAGGTATTGCGGTTGGGGCCAGATAGGCCAGCACCGGCAGGCTGGAGGCAGAGGCGGCATCGGCGGCGCTGGAAAGCACAAGCACTTTTTCATACGCACAGTAATCGAGGAACCTAACCACTTTGGTCACGATCCCTTCAACTCCTTTAACCGCAACCTTGTGCAGAGGTGGATAAACGTCCGCGACCTTGACACCGTCTTTGCAAAGCACGGCAAGGCCGATGAAAAAGGAAAGGTTATCCTCGACCTGACCTCGCTGGGCTACGACAAGCTGCTGGGCGGAGGCTCTATTAGCGGGGCTTATGCGATCAAGGTAGCCAAAGTGTCAGAAAGCGCGAAAAGCAAGATCGAGGCTGCAGGTGGCGAGGTTATAACAGAAAATGAGCAGCACGACGACAAGTGAGCACGGGCTTAGGCGGTTCATCAAGACCGCATCTGCCTATGTCCCGCAGGTCCCAAAGCCAAAAAAGAAAATTTCGCTAACAGAAAAGTTCGTCTGGACAGGCATCGCGCTCTTTGCATACCTCATAATGGGGCAGATTCCTCTTTACGGCGTAACAGACGATCCCCGTTTTGATTTTCTTGCCTTTGCACGTGTAATCTTTGCCGCGCAGCAGGGAACTCTGATGGAGCTCGGCATCGGGCCCATAGTCACAGCAGGGTTGCTGATGCAGCTCCTCAAGGGTTCTGACCTAATCCGACTGGATTTCAAGAACCCTGATGACAGGTCGCTATTTACGTCAGCTACCAAGATAGTCACGATAATAGTAATAGTGGCAGAGGGTGGGCTTTACGGCTTTAGCGTATACGGTCCGCTGACTGCGGAAGAGGCACCGCATGCTATCTATATTGTTATTGCACAGCTCATCGGCGCAAGCGTCATAGTGATGCTGATGGATGAAATGGTGCAGAAAGGATGGGGCATTGGCTCTGGCCTCAGTCTGTTCATCATGGCCGGCATTGCTCAGACGATACTATGGAGCGTGTTCAGCGTCGTACCATCACAGGTAGACGATGGGCCGCTAGGCATTTTGCCCTTCACTATCCATGCCGTAACCAATGGAAACGGTGCAGACGCGATCTTTCGCGTTGGACAGCTGCCAAGCCTTTTCATACTGGCACTTACTATCGGAGTCATCCTTGTGCTTGTATATATCGAAGGCATACATGTCGACGTCCCTATAGTATCGACAAAGTACAGAGGCTTTACCGCGGTCTATCCGATCAAGCTGCTTTATACTTCAGTTATCCCTGTCATACTCGCATCTGCTCTTATTGCTAATGCAGTCTTTATGGGTCAGATGCTGTGGGCGAACTACAACCCCAATAACACCAACCCTGCGTTCAATTGGATTGCACAGTTCGACCAGAGTACGCAGGGCGGACAGGCAACTCCTACAGGCGGAGTACTATACTACATCACCGCTCCAAGAAGTCTTGATGCAGCGGCTGCTGACCCTGTAAGGGCCTTTGTATATGTCATATTCCTGACCGGCATCGTAACAGTCTTTTCGAGGCTATGGGTCGAGCTTGGTGGATTGTCCGCGAGGACTGCTGCGCGCAATCTGCTTGATGCCGACGTGCAGGTGCCCGGTTTCAGGCGCTCTGAAGGCTCTGTAGAGACACTTCTCAACAAGTACATTCCTTCACTCACGCTGCTTTCAGGGATGATCATCGGACTTCTCGCCGGCATTTCTGATGTGCTCAATGTTCTGGGCAGCGGAACTGGCATTCTACTTATGGTCAACATCATGGTTAGCTATTACCAGACGCTGGTCAAAGAACAGGTAGACACATACATGCCCGGTCTGGCGGCTTTACTTGGCAGAAAACAGTAAACGCGCAATAATCGTCGGCATCCCCGGCGTGGGCAAGACTACCGTCATCACCCGCGCAGCAGAAATGCTCAACCAGAAGCGCAAGACAACCGTCGTGGTTTTTGGCACTGTCATGTTTGAAGAGGCCAAGAAAATGGGACTCAAGAGCAGGGACGAGATGCGCAGGATGCCTGTAGAGGACCAGCGCCGCTTGCAAGAGATGGCCGCACAGCGGATCGCCGACATGAAGGACGACATTGTCCTTGTCGATACCCATCTTTTTATAAACACGGGCGAGGGATACTACCCGGGACTACCCATGAGGCTGCTGAACATAATGAAGCCGACCAACCTTGTGATGGTGGCGGCCGAAGCAGAGGAAATTGCGGAGCGACGCAAGACCGATCAGACCCGACAACGCGACATTGCATCTCCAGAAGACATCCAGAAAGAGCTTGACATTTCAAGGGTGATGGTGGCGTCGTGCTCTATCCTGACAGGTGCCCCGTTTGCGATAATCATGAACAGCGATGGCGGTGTGGACAAGGCGGCAGCAAATATAGCAAAGATACTTGCAGGAGATGAAGCATGAACCTGCTGGACTTGCTGATGCAGTGGCCGCTCTCTCCACAATACACCCAGCACCCGATATTCCCTGATCTGCTGTCTGCTACGATAGTCGCGCTAATGATCTCTGTCGGCATGAACTTTGGGTTTGCGATGCTCCGGAAAAAGACCACGGACATTGAAAAGATGAACCGGGTCATGAAGGAGACAACAGAGTGGCGCAAGCAGTACACAGACGCGATCAAAAAACAGGACAAGGCGCGGATCGAGGAGCTGAAAAAGAAACAGGCATATGTCAACAAGATGGCGCTAGAGATGCAGCAGCAACAGATGCGCCCGATGTTCATCTACATGATACCGTCATTCATGATCTGGATATTGGTATTCCCCGCGATATTTGGAGGGACAGTGTCGCTATCGCCGATATATCTTCCGTGGATTAGCTGCAGCGACGAAAACGTTCAGCATGACGTGCAACCAAAGCTAAATGAGGATGGCACCACTGCCACCAACCCGGATGGTAGCGTCGCCCTGACGGGTCCTTGCAAGGTGCCTGGCAACATGTACCTCTGGGGCTGGTTCCTGATCAGCTCGTTTGGCTTTAGCGGCATAATATCCAAGGTGACCAAGACCAGCATGCCGAGCATGACTTAGAATTGACAGACAACAAATTCAGCATCGTCATTTCTGGCTGGCCCGCCGTTGGCAAGACCACCATAGCAAGCAAGCTCGCAGAAGAGTTTGGCCTCGTCATGTACAACGGGGGCGACATACTAAAGATGCTCGCGGCCGAAAAGGACTATTCTACTGAGCGGGACGACTGGTGGGACACCGACGAGGCGAAAAAGTTCATGAAGGAGCGCAAGTCCGATCCATCGTTTGACAAAAAGGTGGACAAGAAGCTGGGCGAGATAGTAAGGAAGGGCGGCGCGGTCATTACCAGCTACACCCTGCCCTGGCTCGTAAAAGAAGAATCGGTGATAAAACTGTGGTTGCGGGGCTCGCCGGACAACCGGGCAAAGAGGATGGCAAACCGCGACGACATCAGCTTTGCAGAGGCGAAAAAGATAATCGCCCTCCGGGACGAGGAGAACAAAAAGATCTATTACAAGCTGTATGGCTTTCGCTTTGGTGAAGACCTGACGGTCTTTGACTACATGCTCAACACCGACAGGCTCCCGCTTGCTTCGCTCATCGAGATATCCAAATTAATAGTAAGGCGGCACATAGGTGGATAGCCTTTGAAACTGCCGCAGCTAGAGAACCTTGTAAGGGTTGACGACGACGTGACCAACAACAACTATGGCCATTACCCTGACAAGAGGCCAATCGAATCTCTGTTGTATTACGGGCTGGTGCTGGTGGACAAACCGGCCGGCCCAACGAGCCACGAGGTCGTGGCATGGGTCAAGCGCATATTGGAGATTGAAAAGGCCGGCCACAGCGGCACGCTCGATCCCGGCGCGACCGGGCTTCTCCCAATCGGCCTAGGTGAAGGCACCAAGGCGCTCTCTGTCCTGCTGCTTGGGCCAAAGGAGTACTATGCTCTTGCGCGCCTCCACTCACACGTTTCAGATGACAGGCTCAAGCGCGTAATGGGCGAGTTCGTGGGCGAGATATACCAGCGTCCACCCCAGCGCTCGTCCGTCAGGCGGGTCACCCGCGTAAGGACGGTGTACGAGTTTGACCACATAGAAACGTACGACAGGCTGGTGCTGATGCGGATCCTCTGCCAGGCAGGAACATACATACGCAAGATAATCTACGATATTGGCGAGGTGTTGTCGCCGGGGGCTACAATGGTCGAGCTCCGCAGAACCCGGGTGAGCAACCTGTCAGAACAGGATCAGGGATTGGTAAGGCTGCACGACCTTGCTGACGCTTACCAGCGCTACAAGGAAACAAAGGACGACGAAAAGCTGCGCCGGCTGGTAATCCCGATCGAGCGCTGCCTTGAAGGGATAAGGGGAGTGACCGTGCGGGATACTGCGGTCGACGCTCTGTGCCACGGGGCACCGCTTGCGGTGCCTGGGGTGGTTGCGGTGCCTGAGGACATGAGGGTGGGCGAGCTCGTGGGCATCTACACCCTTAAGGGAGAGATCATCGGGCTGGGGCAGGCTGCCATGACAAAGGAAGAGATCGAGCAGAACACCCGGGGGATTGCGTTTGCCATAAAGCGCATCATCATGAAGCCCAACACGTACCCGAAGGCGTGGCGCTCAAAGGGCGAGCAGGCAGTGAGCGTAAAGGTGCCGACAGAGGTCGACCTTGACAGGCTGGAAGCTGAAAACGCGGATGATCTATAATCTATGTGAAAGCTAAGGCATTCTCACAAATACTTGCAGCGAGATATCATTGCATGAGTCCTTGTCGTCGCTCTGAGAATTTCAAGGTCGCGCTTGGAATACTGCTGGATATCAAGAATAACAATGGCAAGTTGGAGTCCGACTTGGACAGGGGCACACTGAAGCTGTGGCTCTATACGCTGATCGGTATGGGATATATCAGAAAGGAAGCAAAAGACTACTATGTCATTACGGAAAAGGGCAGGAAAGAGTTGCACCAACATCTTGAATTGAATCATGCTCTGGTTAGCACCTAAAAAAGTGCTAGAGGGTCTCGCCAATGCCAGGCCTCTTGCGGTCCAGTCTGGCGATGTTCTTTGCAAGGTTTTCGATCGTGCCGGGAATGTGGCACTTGCACATGCAGTCGTTGCAGTCAACGTGGTTGCCGCCCTTGCAGTTGTCGGATAACCCCTGTGTAGACAAAATCACCGATCAGTGTCGCGTTCCTCCATTTTTAGCTTTTGTCTGGGTGGTGCACGCGTTTCCAGTGGTTCCAGTGCAACTAGCGCTTTTATACCGGATAACAGCTGCGTTTCCGGCTAGTTTATGCGTGTCCCCGGTTGTCCTTCCACGCTCAAAAATGCATAATTTTAGCATGCGCCTGCATAATTTAGGCACTCTTATGCATTTTCATTCCGCTAAAGGAAGAACGATTGGTCATTGCTACCCCCGGCATTATGTTAAAGTATGCCTGAAATGGCCATTAAAGAACTAATTTTAGGTTGAACTTGATCGACCTACCCTGCCCATATCGGCTTATGATTAATATACAGACAGGTTTGTCCAAGATGTGAGTGCCGGGATCGCCTAGCCCGGTAGGGCGCAAGCCTGGAATTTGTCAAACCGGCCAGCTTGTGACCCGTGAGGGTCCCGAGGGTTCAAATCCCTCTCCCGGCGCCTTCCTTAAAATCCGTTGACTACTTTGGGGCCGATCAAGGTAAGCAGTTTGGACAGGCTGAACGGCTTTGTTATAACGTCCACGCCTGACTCGCTCTCGACTCTGTCTGCTACTAACGTAGTAGTGAGGATGATTCTCTGGTCAGGCAGCCTCTCTCTTATTTTTCTGATAGTCTCAATCTCTTGCTCATCAAGGTGGGCATCCAGAATGATAATGTCAAATCCCGCATCTTCCACGTTAAAGACGCGATCGAGGCATTCACTATCGTTGTCTACAATCGTCACGTCAAACCCCGTCTTGCCGAGGTAGCGGCTGTACAGATACTTCATGTCATGGTTGGCATCTGCAATCAAGATCCTTCTCTGCTTGGCAACAATGCGCATGCTTCCAGACTGCACATTTGGTTTGTAGTGCTTTAGACGGAACGTAAGGCTGTGCACGTCTGCGATCCTGCCCTTTGTATGCATATCTAGAACCCTGCTTGGATGCGGGCAGATTACCGTGATGTTCTGACTGCTGTTCCTCCATTCTTGGTAGGCGCTCTGCCACCAGCTTTCAAGTGCCACACATTCGTCAAATTCGCCGTTCTCTGACAGCGTGCATGCGGCATCGGCAAAGATAAGCATCTTGTCTCCCCTACCGTAGGCGGCGCTCTGCTTCAGCATCTCTTCCAGCTGCGCCTTGAGCTGCAAGAATGGCTCAAGCTCTTCTTTCTGCGCAAACTCTAAGAATGGCTTGAAATCTACAACAACAAGGTTGCCCTTTCTGACGTTATCCTCGTAATCAGTTATCATGGGCGATATTCGAGAAGTATGCCACTTGCTTGCGCTATTGAGCGCGCCGACAGAAGCGTAAACACAAAGCTGACCGCTTCTCAATCCCTCGTTGATATAATGCGCTGCAGCAACGTTGCGCTCGTCGTCGCTATCGTACAATAGCATAACGTGTTCGCGGAATGCCTGACTCGTTAGGCTAGCCATATGGTGTGCCCTCTGACACTAATTGAGCGGCATACTATTTCAACAACTGTCGTGGCAATTCCAAAGCAATGGCACCTTGCAGTTACAGCTGTCATGATCGCCAACGCAAAACGGGATAGCCAAGGTAATAAATAATGATGATATCTTTTTCTATAAAAAAATGCGCTAGGTCCTGACTACCTTTTTAACGCCATACGTCCACAAGGCACCGCTGACCACTCCAAGGGCAAACCAGAATGCCGTCATTGATAGCGAGATCGCGGATCGCCATGCGTTCAGCACGGGCTGCGAAAGCAGTGAATCATCTTCGCTCTGGTAGTCGGGGAACGCAAAGAACGCGCCGGCGACTACAGCTAGATAAACCGCGCCTGCGCCAAACGCCTTCTCTTTTCTCTTTACCTTACTAAAGCCAAATGCTATCGCGGCTGCCGCAAGTCCAGAAACCGCCGTGTAGCCTGCCAGAAGCGGCTGATAGACCGCAGCGGCTTCGGGGCTGAACATCGCCTCCGGGCTTGGGGGATATTTCACTGCCGGCACGACGTATAGGACAAACCACGCAATGCTTGCTATCACAAGCGCAGCCTTGAGCGAGCCAATTTTGGTTCTGCTGGCAATGAATGCGCCGCCCACTAGAGCCCCACCACCAAGCCCGATCGCAATCGCGCCATACTGCTGGGAAAACTTGATTGACTGTAGCTGCGCGTCAAACTCTTCTTCGTCAAACTCGCCTTCCGCAAAAAGGTTCTCAAGCTCGACGTCTGCAAGCAACATTGTGTATGGATGCACCAGCGCCATGTTGATGCCTGCAAGAATGCCTCCGGCAATAACCCCTGCCAGAATCGCCAGACCAAAAGTCCTGCCAGCTTCGATCATAGTTCTTCTTCAAGCTCTTCAAAAGCGGCGGCCTTGGATATTTCATGCAGGCGCATTGCGACCATCCGCCGGTACTCTGCCTTGTTGATCATCCCCTTTTCGTCGAGCATTTCAACGAGCGTAGTCAGCCGGGCACTCAGCTCTTCAGTTTCGGAAAGCTCCTTCCCAGTTATCTTTTTGGGCTCTACAAGATCGTCGCCGTCAGCGCCGTGCGCGCGCCGGCCCCTCTTCTTCTTGCCTGCTGCCATCCCAACTGGATAGGCTGCGCGCAAGTATATAATTGTCAATTGAGCAGCTTGAGAACCTTGGCGATTACCTTGTCGTGCTGCGCTTTCTTTTCGATCGATACCAAAACAAGGTGATCGCCGTAGGGAAAAGTCGCAATCTTGATCTTTTCTCGCTCTGACATGGAATAGACGGTCTTGCCGTATTCGTCGTCAAACTCTGATCGCATGGCGTTCCTTAGGGCATATTCGATGTAGAGCTTGCGCCTCTCCTCCCTCGGCTCAAGTGGCTCGATGCCCTTGCGCATGCCGCCTGCCACAAGCGCGCCCATCTTGTCAATCATGCCCACAAACCTGATGTTCCTGTCGCATGCAAAAATCCGGTCGCATATCTTTTCTAGATCGCTAGCAGGCAACGACATTAGTGATGCAAAAGTGGGTTTATAATGTTTTAAATATCGTGTCTAGCATGCTCTCACCAGATGTCCGATGTTGCCATCAAGGAGCTGGAATGGTACCTTCGCGATCATTTGTTCCGGCAGTCAAACGCCGGCAAGAGCTCGTTCCGGAAAGAGTCGCTGCCAAGCGACATGGCGACGCTCTACCTTCGGTATAGAAACGCTGACCTCCAGCTGCTGTCACAACTGATGGCATCCGTGGTGGAAGGCTTGGTTTCAAGAAAAGTGCTTGATCAGGATGGCAACGAGCTGAAGATGCCCGGCAGGTTGTCGCGTCTCCAGTGCGCAAAGTGCTTTTACATCAACTATCTGGCAGAGGCGGAGCCAAGGGCATGTCTACGCTGTCAGCACTCCGAGCTTCACGATTTTCCAAAGAAGAAAGCTTGATATGAACTCAAGCAAAGGTTCTATTTAGTGCAGCTGCAGAGCAGGAAAAAGTGGACTGTAAATGGCACGTCCAGAATCAGGCCGGCGCAGGAGACTTTGGAAAAGGTAATTCCTATATCAAAGAGGATAGGAGTCACCAGGCTTGCAGACATTACCGACATGGATGTGCTCCGTATCCCAAACTACTCTTCAGTGGTGCCAGGGACTGAGGACTATATCTGGGTCTACAGCGGCAAGGGTCCGACCAGAGAGCACGCAATGGCAAGCGCTCTGATGGAGAGCATCGAGCGCTATTCGTCGCTGCCCGCAGGAGGCCCGCGCAAGTTCATCAGGTCAAGCTATGCCGATTTATCAAAAACGAGTAAGGTGCTGCACCCTGACAGAATAGTCGAACCGACTCGCTTTGAATACCGCGACGACATGATGATGGACTGGCTGCCAGGCTATGACATTGCAAACGGCGAAGAAGTGATGGTGCCCGCGTCAGCCGCGCTCTTCCGCTACACGCCGCCACCGCCGGCAGTCAACCCGTATGCATACTTCCACACAAACGGCCTCGCGTCTGGCAACGTGATGGAGGAGGCGGTGTGCCACGCGCTCTGCGAAGTTATCGAGAGGGACGCCATGAGCCTTGCCGAGCTGAGGGCAAGCGCTATCCCATTCCACATTTTAAGGACCGTGCACCATTCTCTGAACTCGGCGGGGATCAAGGTGCCACCGATTCCTGCAGACAGGTTCGTCGACGACCCTGGCATGTTTCCAGACGTCGACATTTCCGGTGTTGAATTCGAGCCTGTCAAGAACCTTGTAGAAAAGTTCGAGCGCGCCGGCATTTCGTTGACGATAAAGGACATCACCTCTGACATCGGGATCCCGACGTTCAACGCCAGTAGCGTCGAGTGGGTCACCCACGACTATGGCTACCTTGCAGAGGGGCATGGCACACATCCTGACGCAAGGATAGCCCTTCTGCGCGCAATAACTGAAGTGTCGCAGACAAGGGCCGCCAACATACAGGGCGCAAGGGACGACCTGCGCAAGATAAAGTACGGCGAGCAGAACACGGACGATCGGCGCGCATGGCAGTTCATGCCGTCTTCAAGAAAGATAAAGATCTCTGAAGTCAAGACGTTCTTTAACGAAGACATTCTGGACGACATCAAGCTGATACTGTCGCGGATAAAAGCCGTTGGGCTCACTCAGGCGATAATCGTCAACCTCACAAACCCGGACATCGGAATCCCTGTCGTCAGGGCAATAGTGCCGGGCTTGGAAACGTTCAAGATAACAAAATCGGTGATGGGCATGCGCGCAAGGGCGTGTTTTGGGCAATGGAAAAGCCGGTAATATTCCTCGGACCCTCGCTTAGCCACGAAAAGGCAAGGAAGATCTTTGACGCAGACTATAGGCCACCTGCAAAAAAGGGCGACTTTTTGCGACTGGCAGCAGACCCAAAAGTCATGATGGTGGGGTTTGTCGACGGCATGTTCCTGCAGGACTACCCTCCCACTCCAATCGAGGTGTACCAGCTCGCAAGAAAGCCGGGCGTACTTTTGGCCGGCGCTGCAAGCCTTGGCGCGCTGCGCGCAGTTGAGCTAGAAAAGTTTGGCATGGTTGGAATCGGCAAGATTTTCCAACTGTACAAGTCCGGCAGGGTAAACGCCGACGACGAAGTGGCAGTCACGTTTGCGATGGAAGGCGACTATCCTCTCCAGTCGGAGGCCATGATCGACATCCGCTACAACCTCTTTCTTGCGCACAAGAAAGGAGTCATCGGCAAAAAGGCCAAGGTCGCGCTTGCCAAAGTTGCCAAAGAGATCTATTTTCCACACCGCAACTATGCGCATATTGTCGAAGAGGCAAGTGCAAAATACCCGAAGCTTGCCGGAGAGATAGGCTCGTTTGCACACTATATTGCGTCAAACAGGAAGAGCCTCAAAGAGATCGACGCGATGAGGCTAGTGCAATACCTCAAGGAACGGTTTGAGAGCTGCGCATAGATACCAGCGCGACCTGGAGATATCTGATAATGCGCTGGGCAAAGTGCCTGCCCGGATCAAGGTCAGGATTGTATATGGTCACATCCATTCCAATGACCTCGCATGACGACAAGGCCGACCTGGTAAGCTCTTCCAACTGGCCCCAGCTCAGGCCGCCCGGCTGCCTATAATCCACTGCCTGCAACGATCTTGTAGATAGCACGTCCAAGTCAACATGAAGCCACAATCCCTCAGCCTTGGCGGCCAGTTTACGTGTCATCCTGCGGGTCAGGGTCCTGATGTTTCCTTTGCGCAGAGCGGCGTCATCGTAATAATATTCCACACCTGCGTCCTCGAGGGTCCTGATATTTGTCTTTTGCAATATCCTTATGTCACGAGGGCCGAGCATGCAAACCCTTGACGGATCGATCAATGGCATCTGGCCCATAACTTCCCGGATCAGGTCCGGTACTCCGAACCCAAGAGCGAACCCCAGCTCCATGTCGGCAGCCTCACCTGTAGGCGACTGGCGGGCGGGGTATGCATCTTCGTGTCCGTCTACGAAAAGCAGCCCGATGGAAGAATTTCTAACAGATGCTGCCGCAAGGCAGCCAAGAAGAACAGGGCAGTCTCCACCAACTACCAGCGGAAATCTGCCTTCCGAAAGAGCGCGGCTGACGCCCACTCGCACACTCTGGATCATTGAAGCAAGCGACTCGCACGCAATGATCCCCGAGCTAACATCGCGCTCTGTTATTGGCGTGGAAAATGATACATCTCCTTCGTCGTGGATGGCACAGAAGCGTCCAAGTGCATCCCGCAGCCCTGCGCGACGGAGGGCGGCCGGCGCGCCAGCAACCCCGTTCTTTTTGCCTGCCGAATTAGTCGGGACACCGATCAGGCTCAGCTGCTTCAATATCACGTTCAGCGCACTCCTTTTTCATCTTTTATCCCATTGTGCTAAAAAATATTCAGATCCGTCTATGACTCAAGAGTCGCGTTCACTTGGCTGACCAGGCTTGATATGCTGATAGGCTTTCTGATGAACGCCCTGACGTCAATGTTTGGGAACATCTTCCTGAATTCGTCGTAATAGATCTCAAACGCGGTAAGGAAGCACACCTTTACACCCACGTCCTTTTTCTTGAGCTCCCTGTACAGGTCAAAACCGTTCAGCTTGGGCATCCTGATGTCGATTATCATCAGGTCGTATTGGCCGGGATTGAAACTGGCAAGCGCAACCTGCGGGTCGTTAAAGACATCAACTGAAAAGCCGTGGTGCTCGAGCCCCCTCTTCAGCACGGTGGTAATATCCGGCTCGTCGTCGACCACCGCAACCTTCTTCATTAGGGTATGAAGTTTTCAGGGGACTATTTTAATACACTGGTTTTATTTTCCATTCGAGCTATATTCTTAAATCATCTGCTCATTGCTCTATGTGCATGAAGATCTACACCAAGACGGGCGACAAAGGCGAGACTGGGCTTATCGGCGGCAAGCGGGTGAGCAAGGCGGACCAAAGAATAGTCGCCTACGGCGCGGTCGACGAGCTAAACTCTAGCATCGGCATCGCGATCTCATTTCTTAGGCAAAAGAAGCAGTTTTCGGATCTTGTCGATGTCTTGGTGCAGGTACAAAACGACCTGTTTGTAGTCGGCTCGGATCTTGCAGACCCGACGTACCCGAAGCTCGGCAAGACTCCGCGCACAAGCGAAAGCATGGCTTCCGCACTAGAGCCGGTGATCGACAGGTTCGAGTCAGAGCTTGCTCCGATAACGTTCTTTATCCTACCGGGTGGAAGCGTCGAAGCCTCTCTCTTGCACCAAGCAAGGGGTGTGGCGCGCAGGTCAGAGACCGGAGTGGTGTCACTTTCAAAGAGCGAGCCCGTCAACCCCGCGATAATCGTCTACCTTAACAGGCTGTCTGACTTGCTGTTTGTATCGGCTAGGCTTGCAAACAAGAGGCTAGGGGTCTCAGACGTCGCTTGGATAAACCGAGAATAGCCCGCCAGCAATTGCATTAATACCCAACATTAAAATCTCAAAACTGCCAGCAGCTTGGCAGGCCTTGGGCCAGATCTACAATGTGCTGATAATACTTGGCATCACGATGCTGATGGCTGCGGCGACTGCCGCAGTTGCATATTTTGCTGACCTTGTGCCTGCCATTATCGACAGGGGAACTCAGGTGGCGTCAAACACCTCGCTGAGTGCTCCTGCGCTGGACTAGCGCTCGCTAGCTTTAAAGTCAGGCTCCGCACTTTTCTTATCAAATGACCAGCAATAAAGAGGTCAGCTGCCCATACTGTGGATCAAAGTTCAAGGACAACGAAGAGCTTTCAAAGCACATCGACAGGATTCATCACGGTTCAGGGCTGCTTGAAGGCGACTCTAGGAAATGGTAGGCGACCTGTTCCCTTTTTTTCAATCCGTTATCCAGCTAAAGTCAGTTAGGCGCACCGGTTGGGTTTCAAAAGTAAAAATCAAGGACGCCGAGTCGGTCGCTGATCACAGCTTTTCAATGTGCGCGATGGCGATGCTCCTATCTGACGTGCTCGGGCTTGATACGCAAAAGGCGATGAAGATGGTAGTCCTGCACGACCTTGCCGAATCGATCGTCGGCGACTACATGCCCGGCGACGTCGCGGTCAGGGAAAAGCTGACGCGGGAAAAGAAGGCAATGAAATCTATTCTGTCCGGCCTGCCCATAAAAACAAGAACAGAGTATGAAAAAATCTGGGATGAATACCTGCAGAACAAGACCGATGTCGCAAGGTTTGTGCACAGGATAGACAAGCTGGAAATGGCGCTGCAGGCAAACCACTATGCAAAGCAGGGTTATGCAAACAAACTGCTTGCGCCGTTCTTTGAATCTGCTAGGACTGCTGTTGGCGACGAAGGCGACATTCTCAGCGAAATCCTAAACTCTTTAAGACCGAGACCAACTAAAAAGTAGCAATGCAGTATTTCGTGGCTCTCAAGATCGGCGAAAAGAGGGTCAAGGCGGCGCAGGAACTTCTGACGCGCTACACCGGCCACGCCATGCCCGCGCTTGCGCTAAAGGACAACAAGGACAACAAATGGGAGCCCGTTGGGGAAGAGAACCTTTACGCCGTTGTAAAGGAGGACGCCGGCTACATGATTGCATTCTGCGACAGAAACGGCATCGCCAAGTCGATCGCGCAGTGGTTCACGGAAGAGATAAAAAACGAAATTGTCGACAAGATAAAGGCCGAGCAGAACATGCAGGAATACTCTGGCAAGCTATCGCTTCCAATCTAGCACTCTGCTTATGTGTGGTCTTGACGATCTAACGAGAGCATGCTGCGATATGGCTTTTATACCGAAATAAGCGTAACCAGCATGACCTTGGCAGACAGGTTCGACCAGGAAATCGAGGTGAAGGGACACCTTATCGACTCTATGATACTGACGAAGATATTTGACAGCGTCATGGACCTGCAGGGAGATTTTCAGGTTCTCGAGTTCACTGTCGGCAAGAAAAAGGGCGACCCCAGCTATGCGAGGCTGCTTGTAAAGGGCAGGAGCAAGGACCACCTCGAGAACATATTGGAGCAGGTCTACCGCGCAGGCGCCCAGCCTGTCTCGGTGCAGGAAGTGAGACTAGAGCCCGCTCCAAAGGACATGGTGATGCCCGACGACTTTTACAGCACCACAAACAACACCACACAGGTCTACTATGGAGGCCAGTGGATAGACGTCCAGAACATGATGATGGACAAATGCATCGTGGTGGACACGCGCAGAAAGACGGCAGAGTGCAAGATGGTGCGCGACATTGTCAAGGGCGACATGGTAGTAGTAGGCGAGCGAGGAGTCAAGATAATCCCGTTGGAACGCCCCCGCGAGGGAGTCGACATTTTCCAGTTCATGAGCAGCACAAGCTCGAGCGAGCGGCCCACACAGCACATTGCACACAAGGTCGCGTATGACATTTACAACACGAAAAAGAGCGGAGGCAAGATTATCGTAGTTTCCGGCCCGGTGCTGGTGCACTCTGGCGCGGCGGAAGCACTTGCGTCGCTTATCAGGATGGGCTACATCGACGGGGTGCTTGCAGGCAACGCTCTTGCGGTGCACGACGTTGAAAACGCGCTGCTTGGCACGTCGCTTGGCATGCGGGTAAAAGACGGTACGCTTGCGATAAGGGGCCATCGAAACCACATGCAGGCGATAAACGAGGTGTTCAAGGCTGGCGGCCTCAAGGCGATGGTGGAGAAAAAGATCTTGAAAAGCGGCGTGATGTATGAGTGCATCAAGAACAACGTCCCCTTTGTACTGGCCGGCTCTATACGCGACGACGGGCCGCTGCCCGACGTCATTACGGATGTGGTCGAAGCGCAGCGCAAGTACAAGCAGGTGATCAAGGGCGCCAAGATGGTGCTGATGTTCTCCACTATGCTCCATTCAATTGCAGTGGGCAACATGCTGCCCGCCTCCGTCAAGGTGGTCGCAGTTGACATCAGCCAGCCGGTGGTGACAAAGCTGATAGACCGAGGCACCGCGCAGGCGATAGGCATCGTCACGGACGTGGGCGCCTTTCTGCCAATAATTGTGGATCACCTGCAGAAGATAGCTGGCAAGCAAAAATAACTATATAGAATCAATAGTTTGGGTAATCAATCCCTATATCTTTGCTAGTCTATATAGGATATGAGGATGAGTGGAAAAATGTCATCACTGTTTAACATATCGGATAGAATAGTCAGCCAGAAGGGATCGGGCGCGCACGCCGTGGCGGGACTTATAATCCTGATAGTGGGCGTCGCGTTTGGCCTGTCGATAGGAAGCGATATGGTAGCGTATACGGCAATCGTCATTGGGCTGGCTGTGATAATATCGGCCTTTCTGATGATAATCAAGCAGTACGAGCGCGCCATAATACTGCGGCTTGGTAAGTACGACAGGCAGGTCGGCCCCGGTGTCCAGACGAGGATACCGTTCGTGGACAGCATCCTCGTAGTCGACGTGAGAGAAAAGGTCAGGGAGTTCACTGCAGAGCGCATGCTCACAAAGGACAACGTGCCGGTGACGATAGACGCAATACTACGCTACCGGATAATCGAAGATCGCGCCAGAGACGCGGTGCTCAATGTGGAGAACTTTAACCAGATGATCCAGCAGGTGTCGCAGACGACGCTTCGAAATAATATCGGCTCATCGTTCTTTCAGGACATCCTATCGAAAAGAGAAGAGGTGAACCAGCACATCAAGTCAGTGATTGCAAACGAGGCGGGAAACTGGGGAATCGAAGTCACAGGCGTAGAGATCCGGCAGGTGATAATCCCACAAGAGCTCGAAGCGGCGATGTCGATGCAGGCACAGGCCGAGCGCGAAAAGAGCGCACGGGTGACGTACGGTGAATCGGAAGTGCTGGTCGCAAAGCAGTTTGAAGAAGCATCAAAAGTCTATGAAAACAATCACGTGGCGTACGCACTCCGGCAGTCCAACATGCTATACGAGTCTATGAAGGTGCAGGGCAACACCATCGTCATGATCCCGTCAGAGACCCTGAACTCGATGGGCTTTGGCAATCTGGGCATGACGCTGGCC
>JBFLWZ010000025.1:0-17365 GCA_040757615.1 Thermoproteota archaeon
GGTGCTGAAAAATGTCTCATGGGCGCTACTTAAAAAATATGCAGTGGCGATTCATACATCAATCCACCGGACTTGTCCGGCGGTGGTCTTCTCGCCAGATTTCAATAAAGTATTGAGGGCATAAACGCACCGGCTGGTTCATTGTAAAGGCCGACGCTCATGAGAATCAATGGCTGGACTACGCGCAGTCCATGCTCTAGACACCACTGGAACAGTTCAGTGTTGCGGCTAGGAAGCAGAAAACCCGGACCAGGAAATGCTGGCGCTGCCCCAATGAGGGCCTTTAGTTCTTGATTAGTTTCGCCTACTGCATGACCAAAGAAAGCAACGGCCGTGGAATAGCCTGTGATATGGCCTTCATGCTCTACCACCATGGCTGTTCTCTGTTTTATGGCATCTAGCAGCTCGCCTCCGCGGTCATGGCCATGTACTTTTGCACAAACACGGTTGCAGGCATCCAGATCGGCTGTAGTAGCGAGGCGAACTGGATATCCGGGGATCTTTATGGAAAGTGGCGGCCCCTGCATCGTCGAGAGCGGCTCTCGGACTGCAAACCCGAGTTTGGTATAGAGCGAAAGTGATCGGTTGTGATAAGCCGCCTGTACCAGCCTGTATCCCGGAAAGCGCTGCTGCGCAATGCGATCCAGAATGTGCCGCATCAACTCCCGTCCGACTGAACGGTTTTGCACTGCTGGGTCGACTGTGATTGGCCCAATGCCGGCAATGACAGAGCGCTCGTCAACAAAGTTGCTGCCAACTATCTGGCTGTCAAGTTCGGCAACAACTCCATAAAATTTTGGATGCGACATCAGATCTGACAATAGTTTGATGGCGACTTCTGGAGATGGAAAGTCGGGTGGAAAGTTGTGCTGATCGGAGATGGATTTAAACGCATTGTAGCAAACCATGCCGCACTGCTCGGCATCCTTGACCGTACCCCGTCGCAATACAACGCTCATCTGGACACTTTGTATCCGCAGAATCTAACTTATAAGAAGTATACTGTTTACTGGCTTTGCATTCACCTGTCTATGTCAACCTTTTGCAAATTGCTATACTCGCTCTTTACGTCCTTTCCGTATCTGCTGAGCAGCTTGCGAATTTTCGGGTCAATCACGAACCTGCAATATGGGGCATTCTGATTCTGATCATAGTATCTTTTGTGGTAATCCTCTGCAGCGTAGAATTTCTTGAAAGGTGTAATTTCAGTTACAATTGGGTCTTTGTAGGTACCGCTTTGTTCTAGCTCCTTCTTTGATTTTTCTGCAATCTCTTTCTGTCGCTCATTGTGATAAAATATTGCTGATCGATATTGCGTGCCAACATCATTGCCCTGCCTATTGAGAGTAGTTGGGTCGTGGGTGTGCCAGAAGATATCAAGCAGTCTTTCAAACGAAATGACACTTGGATCAAACTCTATCTGTGCAGCTTCTGCGTGGCCTGTGGTGCCAGTGCATACCTCATCATAGGTTGGGTTTTCCACCAGTCCACCTGAATAACCTGGTAGCACTGATTTTATACCCTTTAGCCTTGCAAACACCGCCTCTGAGCACCAAAAACAGCCGTTGGCAAGAGTAGCGACTTCGGTCACCATCTCGTCATTTATGCGGCCATGCTGGAATAAAACTTATTCTTTGATGTTCTTAACAGGCATGGAAGCGGCAATAGCTTTGGGCAGAATTGACAGTAGAAAAGATAATCACAAGGTAATGATCGTGGATGATCATGGCTAACTGAATAACAGGCCGACACTTGTAAAGCCATTTCCATCGTCAAGGATCTGTCATATCGTAGAGACTACAGCCAGATAACTGACATAGAACAATTGCATATCCAAGCTTTGGTTCATACAACGGGTCAAGTTCAATAACTCTCTGACAATTCCAATTCAATTTAATATAACTTGGATCAGTTACCATTCTTATGATCATAATGCTGCTAGCAATACATGGTAATCAGAATTCATGCTTTTGAAACATAATATCTAATCCCAATCGCTAAAAGCAAAATAACTACGATATATGCGTGGTATCAGATGCGTTTCTGCTTGTAATTGCATGCACAATTACAGTAGGGTTAGTTCTGACAATCAGCAACGTCATGCCATCAGATATAACTAAAATCTTTGAATCATTACCCAAGTTTCCCTCATTTGAGGGGACAGAGGCCAGTTCAGAGTCTGGCAAAACAGAGTCAGCAGAGTTGATCGTATTACCAAGAGATGATTGTATAGTGTACGAAGGAATCCAATTAAGGTACATCAAGTCAGCATGGCAATGCAGCGGATACTTCAAGGAAGTGGCTGATGATGAAAATTGGTGTTTTGATGGTATATTTGATGCTATTGCGGCAGACATGTTCAACCAGTCGTCGTACAGAAGTTATGCGACCATCGCCAAGTATGTATATTGTTAAAGTTAGACATTAGCAGGCCTTTCAGTTCTTTTGTGTATAAGATAAATGCCAAAGACTCCCATTATTCCCCCTGCTATTGCAAGTGGTATGCTTGCAGGCAGAATGACGTCAATGCTTAGCCAAAGCAATGCCAGCTGAAACGCTACCGTTAAGAGGATGGAAAATGCACCAATGACTGAAGCAAGCGATGCGCCAATCCTTGACAGCCCAACGATGTAGGTCAGGGCTGCAGTCAGCGGAAGAAGAGAAAACAACAGCAATGCTATCCAATCCTGTACACCTATGGCAGGGGTCTGGCTGGTCCACAATATTGCGGCAAGTATCAATCCGGAAATCATTAGGGAAGAAGCGGTGACTGCCTGTGCAGAATGGATCTTGGTCAGCTTTGTAACAAAAATTATCCCGGATCCAAATGCAGCCGCAGACAACATTGCTTCAATATCGCCAAATGTGATCAGAGTGTCAAGACCGCTGCTCAATACCGTTGCAAAGAATCCTGCAAGTGCTATTGTCACACCGATGATCTGAAGCTTGGTTAATTTCTCAGCTAAGAAAGCCCGGGCAAGAAACAGAATCACTATTGTCTCTAGTGGTCCAGAAAGAAGGCCTTCTTTGGATGCGCCTACCCTACCAACTGAATCATACCATGCAAATACTCCGGCTGCCAAAAGTACCGAGCCGGGTAGTAGATATTTCCAAGATTGAAAAACTGCAACCCTTTTTTCCTTCTCCGTTCCAAACACTATTAGAAACATCACTGCTCCTGCAAGCGGGATGCTGTTTGCCGTTATGACAAGCGGGTCAAGCTGGAGCTGAACTGTCATGATTTCAACAGCTATCGACTCTATCGATATCAATGCGGCATGGACAAAGACGACCCAGGAGCGGCGAATCAAGCAAGTATCTTTTCAAGTGCGTTTATTTCTTTGTGCTGGTTAATTTCTCACTGATATCCCAGAGTCTAGCAGCTGCCTCTTTAGATTCTGAATTATCTGATGGCCTTACCTGCTTGCGCTTTACAAAATATTTTCCAGTTACTACTTCCACATCGGGCGATGAAGCGAGGTAGATGGCTGTATCCGCCCCTTTCTCCGGACTGATAAAGAATAATCCGGCGGCGCTCCAGACCAGCCTGTAATGCCATGGATTGTCGCCCTGCGCAAGGTTTGTCCGGACTCCTCCGGGATGGAAGCAGTTTGCAGTAACACCAGTGCCTTTCAACCGCTCTGCCAGCTCTCTGGTGAATAGGATATTTGCGAGCTTTGACTGGCTGTACGCTTTAATTCCGCTGTACGACCTTTTTTCAAACTGTAAGTCGTCAAAGTCAATATGCGCCCCTCTGTGGGCTACAGAGCTGGTAGTGATAATCCTTGACGGCGCGCTTGCCTTGATAACGTCCAGAAGCAGGTTCGTGAGAAGAAAAGGCGCGAGGTGGTTGACGGCAAGTGTGTATTCGATGCCATCGACGGTCGTAACACGTCTGGCCTGAAAAACTCCTGCGTTATTTATCAAGACATCCAAACGCTTGTTATTATTTGCATAATCTTTTGCAAGCTGGCGGACTGATGCCTGTGAAGAGAGGTCGGCTATCAGATGTGAAACCTTGTCGCCGTCTTTGATTTTTCCCCTGATTTCGTTCATTGCCAGCTTGCATCTATCTCTGCTACGGCCAACCAGGACTACTGTTGCACCCATCTCTGCAAGGCCCAGTGCGACTGCCTTGCCTATGCCCGAAGTAGCACCAGTAACAAGGCAGGTTTTGCCTTCAAGGTTTGTGACCATCGATGCATTGTAAGCTGACAATGGCAGATAACAAGATTTCTGCTATTTCCGCGTAGGTGGCTCATAACTATGCACATCTATGCTATTGCCAATTCGCCCTAATCATATGATCTGGTTGGCAATATCCTCAGCTGCATTGCCGGTTGCATTTGCAACAAATTCTTCGACTTCGTTGGTTACGTTTCGTACCAGAGGATTGCTGGCGATTTTCTCTCCTCCTCGTGAAACGCCTGTGAAGAAAGTCTGCCATCCAAGTCCGATAATGGCCAATATGACCACGACCAACATTATCAATGTGAATAGACCTATAGGCTTTGCACCGCCTCCTTGTACTCTACAGAATATGTAACAACATTCGCGGATAAAGGAATTTTAGAGTCTAAATCTGGTCTATGTCTCCAACATTATGCAACAGCTACTGCTTAGTTTTTAGCAAGATCTTGCCCATATGCTGATTAGATTCCATCCTGTTCTGGGCCTTCTTGGCTTCATTCAACGGCATTACAGAATCAATGACAGGCTTGATTTTTTTGCTAACAACAAATTGCAACAATTCCTGTAACTGCCTCAGCGTTCCGAGTAGCGCGCCTGTCATAACAATCTGCTTGCTGTAAAACATCCTTACTGGGACAGTCGCATCGTTTCCAGACGTCATGCCACAGACCGCCATCCTGCCGCCAGTCTTGAGTGCTGCAATGCTGGTGGGCCACGTTGCTGCACCAACATGATCGACTACGATATCGACTCCGACCGGTGCTATTCTTTTCACTTCTTCCAGAATGTTTTGGCTCGTCCTGTTTATGACATGACTAGCTCCCAGATTTTCTGCAAATCGGAGTTTGCTATTGCCCGACACAGTTGTTATCACCTTTGCTCCAAGTGCCCTTGCCAGCTGGATTGTAGCCATCCCGACCCCGCTTGTTGCGCCATAAACTAGAATCGTCTTACCTGCTCCCGCCCCATTTGTCTTGAGCATGTTCCATGCCACAAGATATGATACCGCCAGTGCTGCGGCAGTTTCGCTCTTCAATGCAGGCGGCAGTTTGATTATATTCCTTTGAGGTACTACCACTTTTTCAGCGTAGCCGCCGTTCCAGTCACTCATGCCTCCAATGATGGCAAACTCGTTGCACAGCGTCTCATGTCCAGCTTTGCAATGCTGGCATTTGCCACAGGAAACGCCCGGATAAACCATCACGCGCTGGCCCTTGAACGCGCCGACAATGTCGCAGCCACAGATGTGCGGAAGCTTGATCTTTCTGCCAGCAATGCCCATCCTGGTCCAGATGTCAAGGTGGTTCACGCCACAATACTCGACATCGACTATTACTTCGTTATTGTTTGCGACAGGATCTTGGAAATCTCTATAATGCAAAACATCCAACGATCCATGCTCAGAGAATACAACTGCCTTCATATCAGATTGTGCATATCCTTCAAGTCTTTGGCAAATGGCGCCAGCTCTTCTGGCACTGGGATGCTTATCGGGTCCTTGAGCGACAGGGGCTTGCCGTCCTTTATCGTCTCCTTCTTTTTGTTCCAGACCATTGAGTTAAAGTCGGTGATCTGCTTTGTGAACTTCGTCAACTCTGGATCCACCTTTTCCTCCCGGGACATCGGCTGTAGGTGTATGCTCTGCCGCGAGTAAATCTTTGTCCAGAGCTCTTCTGAAATGAAAGGCGTGATCGGTGCCATCAGGAGCAGTATTGTGGAGAAGCACCGGTGCAGTGTATATAGTGCAGACCTTTTGGTGGGGTTGTCCTCGGCTGCGTAGGCGCGCCCCTTGACCATCTCTACATAGTGGGCCGCAAAGAGGTTCCAAGTAAAATCGCGGATGGCATTTGCAGGTACGAAAAAGTTGTACTCGTCATATCCTTTCTTGCACTCTTGGATCAGCTTTGCAAGCTCTGCCAGCATCCATTTGTCCGATGCTTCCAGCTCCGGTCTTTCCTCCACTACCTCGAATGACGACAGGAATCTGCCCAGATTCCAAAGCTTTGAAAGGAACTTTTGGGAGCCGGCAATCCTCTGCTCCGAGCATCTAAAGTCATATCCTAGGTTTGCCTCGCTTGCCGACCAGAACCGAAATGTGTCGGCGCCATATTTCTGAATAACCGGGAATGGATCGATGACATTGCCCTTGCTCTTGCTCATCTTTTCACCCTTTTCGTCGACGCCGTAGCCCATTATCCATGCATCGCTCCACGGCATCTTGCCGGTCAGCTGCACGCATCTGAGCATCGTATAATGGAGCCAGGTTCGGATGATATCTTTGGCCTGTGGTCTTATTGCAGCGGGATAAGCGTAATCAAACAGTTTTTGATCCCTGCCATATTTCGTCACATAGAGAGGACTGATGCTGGAATCCATCCATGTGTCAAACGTTCGGTCCTCACCTGTAAATTCAGTGCCACCACACTTTTCGCACTTGTCAAACGGCGGCTTTTCCTTCCATGGCCGGTAGTATTTGCCAACCGGCGGCAGGTTCGGTGCTTTGCAATTGTTGCAGTACCATATCGGGATCTCTGTGCCATAGAACCTGCGCCGAGAAACCGGCCAGTCGATTGCAATAGAATCTAGCCAGTTGAGCAGTATCTGTCGATGCATGTCAGGGTGGAATTTCAGCTTGTACGCAAGCTCGCGCAGCTGCGGCACAAAGTCGATCTGCTTGACATAATAGTCATGCAATGGTATAATTTCAATTGGAGTCTTGCTTCGCTCACACAGTGGAGTCCTGTGCATGATGTTCTCTTCTTTTTCCATCAGGCCAGAATTCTTCAGATCTTCAATGATTTTGGTCCTCGCCTGGTTTATTCTTAGGTTGGCATACGGACCGGCAGCTTCAGTTGTAAATCCACCTTCATTGAGGGCAACAATCTCTTTTAATCCCAATTCTCTAAAGACCTGCACGTCGTTCTGGTCACCGTAGCTGCAGACCATCACAGCGCCAGAGCCAAATTCCGGCTTGGCAGAGTGGTGCGGTCTAATCTGCACTTCGCGGTTGAACAGGGGCAAAATGGCGTGCGAGCCTTGCAGTTTTTTGTATCGTTCGTCTTCTGGATTGACAATCACTGTTTGGCAGGCAAATAGCAGTTCCGGCCTGGTTGACGCAATTATCATTGTATCACCGGTTTCCTTTATCTTGAACTTCATGTAGACAAGCTTTGTCGGTATCTCGTCGTAAATTATCTCGGCATCAGCTATCGTAGTCCCACAATCCGGGCAGTAGTTGTTTGGTCTGTTTGCAAGGTACACTAGGCCCCGCTTCCACAGCTCGATAAAGGTTGATTGCGTCAATGCCCTATAATCTTCAGAATCTGTCCTGTAATATTCTCTGAAATTTCCAGATAGCCCCATGCTCTTCATTATCTGGATCATTTCTGCCTCCAAGTCATCAAGTGCCACTTTGCAGAGCTCCAAGAATTTTTCCCTGTCCATCTGGCGCATCCGCACCTTGTGTTTTTTCTCCGTATAGATTTCAACTGGCAGGCCATTTCTGTCGATGCCTATTGGAAACAGCACATTCTTGCCATTCATCCTGGCAGTTCTGGCAATCATGTCAATCTGCGCATAATGCCCTGCAGCTCCGATGTGCCATGGCCGGCCAGATGGATATGGAGGAGGGGTATCGATAACAAACGCCGGTTTATCATTAATTGTAAAGCGGTAAATGTCCTGCTCTTCCCACTTTTTGAGAATAGCCTTCTCTATCTCAGGGTTCCACGATGTTGACTGGATTTTTGGCTCCATCGCTACTCCTTCGTCTTGACTTTTTACCGTTAATAATGCTTAGCCCGTCAAATCAGGCATTTAAGAGGAAATATGGAGATTATGGATATGCCAGACTTACAGCTGCGCGCCATGCTTCAGATTATATTCAATCTGTCTGAAAGTGCTCTGCAGGCTGCGAGACATTGTGAATTATGTCTGACGGAAAAGGGAGAAGTTATTTCGGATGTACTCCGGGCGCAGCTGATTGAAACTCTGCCTCTATCTGCTTTATCGAGTTGCTGATTATAACAGGCTTTCTGATAAAGCAATTGATATTCAACGATAGAAACATTATCCTAAATTCGTCATAGTACTCTTCAAATGCAGTGATAAAGCAGATCTTGGGTTTGCTATCAATTCTTATCGGCCCTTTGTACAGTTGAAACCCTGTCGTTCCGGCATCTTGATGTCCAGTATGAGCAAGTCATAGACATCAGCCTTGAAATTGGTCAGAGCCTCCTTTGGATGGTTAAACACATTAACAGTGTATTTTCCAGTATGCTACTTGTAAAAGCCCTACTCGCCACAAATGCACCTCGATTGGCTTTCGGGCCAGAACAAACCCTCCTTTGCTGTGCTGGTAATTTGCGCAACAACGCATAAACGGCTTTCATGCGTATTATTGCTATAGCAAAAGCAATTCTCTTTACACTCATGTATGACTGTGTATCTGCTTTGTCAAACCTTGGCGCAATGCTTTTGAATGTCTGTAACTCTCTTAAAGGTGCCGCCTTCTAGAAGATAGATTTTGTCTAAGACTCAAAAGCCCGACCTCAAGACGATAGAACCTTATGATGTTTCATTTGCAAAACTGAAGCCGGATGGAAACCGGGCTGAAATAGTACAAAAGATTGCAACTGCAATTAACGTCCAGTTTACAGAATCTCCTGAGCAGTTGCATTTTGTACCTTCTAGGCGGTTTGAAAAGCCGGTAAGAGAAGAAAAGGTATTCTCTTTGACCCAACCATGAACATCAGCGCAAAAATAAATTCGCTGACCACGCCAAATGGGCTTGTGATAGGCGAGAACCTGTTTGCAATAGTCAAAGGACTAGAGCAGTATGCGTTTATTCCAGCAACTGACACAAACAGCCAGTATAAGGCATTTCATGTTGAGGAAAAAGAAAGCAAGGGAATCATTAATCCCTTTGAAAGAAGGACGCCAAGCTACTAGCTTACTTTGCTCTGCCGCCACCAAAAGTAGCTAGGATGCTGGAGAGTATCATTCCAAGCCCTGATGAAGAATCATACACCTCAAGTTCAGGAATCGGAATAATCTGTATGGCAAGAAACGCGCCAAGCCCTGCAATTGACCCATACTCTGTTATCTGTTTGAATAACGTCCTTTCCTTGCTAAAGGGCGCAAGGACCATGCCAATTATCCACATCCCAAGGAGCCATATCATAACTCTGGTCGCAATCGTATCTGGAGCGATAAACGCAATGCCAAGATACATCGCAGTAACGATAAAGTCCACCTTCATGACCCTTGCAAAAATGTCGTTGAACGACTTTAGCCGGATGATATAGTTGCCAAAGAAAATGCCCATAAGCACCACAGCCGCCACACTTCCACCCATAAATGCCGCATCTGAGCCGCACTGCATGAAAACAACAGTCGGATCGATGGTTCCACAAAAGACGTGGCTTGAAACGACGGCCATCAGAAATGCCTTTGCGATCATGCTTGCCATGAAAACCAGTGCTTTATGCTGGATCTCGATTTTCTGGCGGGGAGTTGTCTTTCTCAACAGTACCCCCCTTGATGCATAACCATAACTTCTATCGTTGAGCCGCATAATTAAAGATAATCTACATGCCTCACGACATAAGCTATTAATAGCAACACCCACGCTCATTCTCTCGTGAAGTTCGCCGAGTGGTTCCCGTATTATCAGGGGATCCGTGCAGAGTTTGGATACAGCACAGAGCAGGATCAGGAAGCGGCAAGAATCCTGTCAGGCATGATAAAAAAGAAGGCGCTTGACCCGAAAGTCTTGGAGAAAAAGATCAAGGGCAAGAATGTCATTGTGATCGGCGCCGGTCCAAGCCTTGAAGACAGCAAAACCTTCAAGTTTATCAAAAAGAACAAGGCGGCTGTCAAAATAGCAGCCGATGGCGCAGTCCAGTTTCTGATTGAAAACAAGGTCAAGCCAGATATTGTGGTGACGGACCTTGACGGCGATCCAGCCGCGCTGCAAAAAGCAGAGAAGGGCGGCGCAATAATGGTGGTGCACGCTCATGGCGACAACACCATAATGCTCAAAAAGTTAGTCCCGAAATTCAAAAAGCTTGTAGGCTCTACGCAGGTGATGCCGGTTGAAAACGTCCACAACTTTGGCGGCTTTACAGACGGCGACAGGGCCGTGTTTCTGGCAGAAGAGTTTGGCGCCAAGAAAATAGTGCTTGTAGGCATGGACTTTGGCGACAGCATAGGCAAATATTCAAAGAAAAAGGTCAAAGACGCTGAGCTCAAGAAACAAAAGATGCATGCAGGCAGGAGGCTCCTTGAGATGCTTGCAAAGCAGTCTCGCTCCGAGCTTGCAGATACGGCAAAGAAGCCCATCAAAGGCTTTGTAGCTGCCAAGGCATGAATCCGCGGCGCCTCAGGCAGACAAAAGGCATCATAGGCATAGCCATGGCAGTTTTGGGCGGCGTGGCGTGGTTCTATCAATTTCACGTAGGAGCGTTTGTCTTATGGGGCGGCGCTGCAGTGATAATGTTCAGCCTGAACAGAAGGCACCGAGGCTAAAAGCTATTATAGGTTTTATGTAGTAGGTGCTTTGCTCATGTCAGGCTATTCCGAAGACGACATCAGGCGCGCGGCGGATATACGCGAGTGGCTAATTAAGCAGATATCGGACAAGCAGGAAGAGGTGGATCGTTTGCGCAGTACTCTAACAATAATTGACAACCTGCTAAAGCAGGGTAGCTTTAAGGCAGCAGCCAGCATTGGCTTTGCCACAGCAGGACCTGCGGCCACTGCACAGGTACAGCAAACCAGACAGGCTCCAAGGCAGCCAGCGCCAACGCTTCGGTCGTCTGACGACAGAGACATCAGGCCGCTAAAACGCGCAAAGGACGACTTAGTGCTTGCAAACGCCGAGGTGTTGTCAAGCGCAATCACTATTGTGCCTGCGTCCGGCATTAACCTGAACGTCAATACACCCCCGTTCAAGTCATTCTTTTTGAATAGGATACTGGACGGTATGAAAAACAAAGATGCCAGCCAGGGAATCAAGGAACCTGACGCTCTCAATTACAAAGTTGAAGATGACAATGGCACAATAAAGCGCATAGTGATAAACAACTACCGCGACAAGGATCGCCTGCAAGAGATATTCAACACTTGTTCTTGGGTATTTACCAGGATGCTGGAGAAGAGCGGATGAATCGTTGGACAAAATAGTTGTTCTGGATTTTGGGTCGCAGTACAGCCACCTTATCTGCCGGCGCATTCGCGAAGCCAACGTGTATTGTGAATTATTGCCATACAATACCCCTGCCAAAGTGATCAAAGAGATCAATCCAAAGGGGATCATTTTCTCCGGCGGTCCGGCAAGCGTTTATGCAAAGGATGCGCCCAAACCGGACAAGCAGCTATTCCATATGGGAAAGCCAATCCTTGGAATATGCTACGGCCACCAAGTGCTGGTTGACAGCTTTGGAGGCAAGGTAAAGAGGGCAAACAGCCGTGAATATGGCCGCGCAGGTCTTGTAATTGATGATAAAGCAGATCTTTTTAAGAACTTGGGTGAGAGCATCAACTGCTGGATGAGCCACGGTGATGCGGCAGAAAAGCTGCCGGAAGGCTTTAAGGTGCTTGCGCACACTGAGAACTCTCACTCTGCCGCTATTGGCAACAAGGAGAAGCAGTTCTATGGCATCCAGTTCCACCCAGAGGTAGTCCACACCGAGCGTGGAGTGCAGATCCTGAAGAACTTTGCACAGGAGATAAGCAAAGCCAAGCCTGAATGGGACATGGAGAGCTTTATCGAAACTACTATTAAGGACATCCGCAAGCAGGTGGGCAAGGAAAAGGTTCTCGCGGCTGTAAGCGGGGGCATTGATTCGACGGTAGTTGCCGCGCTGATGCACAAGGCGATAGGCGACCAGCTGAGATGCGTTTTCATTAACCATGGACTGTTGCGCCAGGACGAAGAAAAGGACGTGGTAAAGCTGTTCAAGGAACATCTGGGCATTGATCTCATTTATGTCAATGCGGAAAAGCAGTTCTTGAGCAAGCTAAAGGGCGTGGCTGACCCGGAGAAGAAGCGCAAGATAATTGGCGAGGAATTTGCCAACGTGTTTGTTGATGTCGTGAAAAAGAGCGGACCGTTCCAGTGGCTTGCACAGGGAACGCTCTATCCTGACGTCATTGAAAGCGGCGTTTCAAAAGGGCCGGCTGCTGTTATCAAGACGCACCACAACGTGGGCGGCCTGCCAAAGTGGCTCAACCTCAAAGTGATAGAGCCGTTACGATATTTGTACAAAGACGAGGTGAGAAAGGCTGCAAAACTGCTTGGAGTGCCAGATGCGCTGCTCAAGAGGCATCCCTTCCCCGGGCCGGGGCTTGCCGTCAGGATAATCGGCAACATTACTCCAGAAAAGATCAGGATTTGCAAGCATGCAAGCAAGATTGTGGAAGACGAATTAAAGGCAGCTGGCTGGTATGACAAGGTCTGGCAAGCATATGCAGCCGTTGGTGACGACAGGGCTGTCGGCGTGCTTGGAGACGAGCGTGTTTACGGTCATATTGTGATGGTACGGGTTGTGGAATCAATTGATGCCATGACTGCAGACTGGTCTCGCCTGCCCTACGAGCTGATCGAGAGGATAAGCAACAGGATAACAAACGAAGTCGAAGGCGCGACATGGGTCACGTATGCAGTGTCTAGCAAGCCGCCGGCTACGATAGAGCCACAGTAAAAATAGAGATTCCTTTCCCCCCCGTCAGCCTATGCCGCCTTGATGAGTTTTCAGGATGGTATTGATGCAGACTGTCTTACCTCGTCATGAAAATGCAAAGCTGTGATAGAAAGATACTGCCAAAAGCATATATCAAATAATGCAAAGGGATCGAACCCCGTGAATCCAAAAAGACCTTTGGTATTTGTCCCCGGCATTAGGACCTCAACACTTGCAATCAAAAAGGAAGATGGCCATTTGGAGCATTTCTGGCCTCTGATGCCACATGAGTTCATGATTAGGGACAAGCTAGGTAGGGTGTTCCAGTATCTTGACACCAAGATCCGCCAGAATGCCGACGAGGATGTCCCTGTAGTAGCTACAAGTCTGATCCCGATGGCATATGACGGCTTGATAAGGTCAATCTTGGAGTGGGGTTACAGACCAAATGTTGACTTCTGGATTTTTCCCTATGATTGGAGGCAATCAAACAGCGTTTCCGGACAACAGTTATCAAGTTTCATTGAAGAAAAAATTGAAGGCAGGCATGACGATGGCATTGATATAGTCAGCCATTCCATGGGCGGGATTATCACACGCGCAGCGTACAGGTACGGAGCACCAATCAAGCGCGCAGCATATGTTGCCTGCCCTCATTTTGGCAGCCCTTTGGCTTACTTTGTGCTTCATCCTGAAATAAACAGCCAGCAATTCATGAGCTCTTTCTATCCACTAAATGTTCCAATGGCCGTTTGGCGATCTAATGACTCTGCAGCGGAGGATGTCTCAAGAAAAACTCTCTACCAGAGACGAAAAGAGCTTTTTGTCAAGTTTCCTTCAATATACGAACTTTTACCTGACGAGTCTTATCTGTGCAGCAGGCCAATGTTATTTGCAGATAACAAGCCAACGTTTGGTGCAGACGACACATACCTGAGAAACGACTGGGCATTTAAAGCACAGGATATGCAGACTAAGATCAGAAGAGCAATGGAATTTAAAAAGGAGATTGGATACGAGCTACAGGGAAACAAGGATCGGGACATTCTTCTCATTTGCGGCACAGACAAGATAACCTGCGATACAATTAGATATCAAACACACTATCAGGTCTCCACAATCCAGCGCAGGACAAACTATGTCATGCAGCGCGGTTTCTCGGCCCCGTATGATTCTGGACAGCGTGGAGACGGCTATGTGCCTGTAACAAGCGCAATGGCTTCTGTGCAGGGGTTGGCAAGATACGGTAATTCTGTATTCATTTCCCAAACACATACATTCTTACCAAATGAGAAAACTGCAATTGAAGCAATAGGAAGATTTCTCGCAGCCTAATCATATGCTATAGTGACAGATGCAGTCATATCTTGAAAGATCGCGTCATCTGGTGTTTAAATACAGGTTAGACTCATTTTGAAATATGGCAAACTATGATGCATTAAAAGCAAGTCTGCAAAAGAATGGCGAAGTCATGATCCGACTCGATACTGGCGAAAAGATCGAGTTGCATACGCACAATGTAAAATTTGAGGATTCCACAAAGGAAATAGTTGTTGATGCCGGCACCGAGACATATTGGATTGGTGCAGACAGAGTATCTTATTACTGGATTCACAAAGAAGGCTTTGAAGGGGAGAAGTAACCCCTCCATACTTTATCTTAATACCGAATTTTTTGTTATGACACCGACCTTGCAATAGAATCGAAGGTCTGATGGATCAGGATGAATAATGACTGCTAACAAGATTAGGCATTATTCTAAAGAATCGGGTAAACGTGCCATATTCCCAAATTATTTTGTAAATTCGCTTTATGCCCAAATGAGCCGTGATCGCCTGATCGCTATGAGTGAAACAAAAAAGGACAAAGTGATACTGACTAGCAGATTTGCTACTGCTTTTTCAATAGCAGCAGTATTGATGCTCCGCGTCTCGGTATCAAATACGGCCGCGCAAATGACAAATACAACATCAATGGAAAATGAAACGACTACGGCAGAGACAGACAAACCAGTTAATGGCTATGACGAGCCCAAGGGACATATGAACGCAGTAAGGCACGTGTTTGACGACCCGTCATTGCGAGTAGATCACTACTGCAAACCAAACGACAAGATAATGATGGTATGCCAACTCTAAGATGGACCTTCTGCCAAAGCCAAGCTCATCGGTATCGAGTACATTATCACACAGGAACAGTACGACTCGCTTCCAGACGGGAAAAGCCATACTGGCACGCTCGCCGAGTAGAGTTCAGCCCAGACAGGGCAGATCCTGTGATGCCAGAACTGAGTACAGAAGAAGCCAAGGCAGAATTGGACAAACTGAGACCGGCGTGGGGCAAAGTGATTATCACGCGGAACCCGAATGACAATATGCCATGTTCCCGCCACAGACGCAGCTAGTTGACTATCCGTTTATGGTCAATGCTACTGTGCCACCAAGCAACAGCAAAGGTCAATAGTTGAACTTATGTTTTATTTTTTCTTTGTAGCCTGTCATTGCGCTGCGCTCTAAAATGCCAATTTAAGGTCGCTTATGAATAATATCATCAAGAAGGCTAGTGTTAAAGCGTTCTGCAACGTCTCTGCCGATCACTTGTTCGCTTACAAATGACGATGCTACGGATTCGTTTTTCGATATGAACCTGAAAATGTCCCTGTCAGTTACAATTCCCATCATGTTTTTCCCATCATCACTTACTACAACCAGCCGGCGTATGTCTCTTGACTGCATTGTCTGCAGAGCATCCCGAATAGAGCCATTAGGGTGAATTGTTACAATAGGTTGGCTCATTACTTGGCTTGCCTGAGCTGCAAACGAGATTGGTTTTTCAGCAAGGTGCCTTACAATGTCTCGCTCGGTGATGATTCCTGATGGCGCATTCGATTGATTGACAACAATAACACTACCGATATCGTTCTTGACCATGGTTTTGCATGCCTGCTGTATCGTCTCGTTTTCTCTTACCGTCCTTACCGGGCTGGACATGACCCGGGAAACAGGGATTGAATCAAGGCTGCTCATTGGACGCATCAATATAGTAGACATATGCTATCAAAGTTAGCCTTGGCCTAAGAACCTCTTTTTCAAACTTTTCAAAACATCTACATTGCCATATCATGATGCGACTATTTTTGTTCTTCTGGAAAGTAACTTCTATTATTGTTCTAAAATGCATATTACCTAAATGCATGCTCCATGCTCATGAATAGGAAAGCCAGGCATGCTTCTGTAATTTTATTGGCAATGCCTGCTTCAGTTCTGGTAATGATGCTTGCACCAACCATTGCATTTGCGCAATTTGGATTATTTCCTTTCAATCCAACGCCCGAAGTATTGCCAACATATATCTCTCGTATTGTTCCTGGAGCCGCATTTGAAGATAGTCTATTTCACTATTATCCCGAGGACATTGCAGTTCCTGCCGGAACCACGATTGCTTGGTTCAATGATGACCCTGGGCAGCCACATACGGTAACAAGTGGCTCACCTAACAGTGAGGATAGCAACAGGGCTTTCCATTCTGGTGTCATCCCATACACCTCCTTCTTCCAATACACCTTCGATGAAGCCGGAACGTACGAATACTATTGCACACTCCACCCTTGGAGGACAGGGATGGTTACTGTAAGCGAGGCGGTAGAGTTTGGTCATAATTTTGAATTCAGATCAGGCACTGGGCCAACTTTGAACTTGACGCAGCACAACAGCACGGTGTTGAATTTCAAACCAACCACAATTACTCCACAAGAGACTACTCCGATAACATACAATGCCACTCTCTTGTCTCCAGATGGAGCTCAAGTATTCTCAGAATCCTTCTTTGTACTTGATAGCGACCTTCAAGTCGAGCTGATAAATGACCCGACTATGAATGGAACTGCAGCATATGGACCTGACTTTTCCGATCCGATAACTGGAACATATCATGTCAGCGGCAATCTGTTTGAAACAGCTGGAGACTATGTTGTCAGGGTAGAAATTGTAGCAATCGGAAATGAAATGCCAGCCCAGGGAATAGCTGATGAATTTCACATCCAAGTGTCAGGGATACAGTAGAGCGAACTCGAAAGAATATCCGGGTTATTCGTCTACTATCCTGCTGCATTCGTCGTGCCCCTGTAAAGATGCATTGCAGAGTCGGTTATCTCTGGCTTACCATGTCCGGTAAAGCCCACTTACTAAGTAAGGTACTGCTACTGGCCTTAAATAGCATCAGATTCATTATGAGGCCATGACAAACAGACCCAATTCACGTTCTAGTGTCGAGTCAGCAGAAAGGAAGGCACGTTCTGCTTCGAGAGTGATCAATAGCATAAGAAATGTAGAAGGTGGAGGGTTTATCGTCAATCGAGCTTTTCCTACACATTTCATTTCCCAGTTTGACCCTTTCCTGTTGCTTGACGAAATGGGCCCAGCAGACTATGCACCGGGTAAAGCCGTGGGGGCTCCTGACCATCCGCACAGGGGCTTTGAGACTGTGACATA